>DASXXU010000028.1:0-13635 GCA_036502885.1 Candidatus Tumulicola sp. | reverse complement strand
ACCATCTATCGCGACGTCGAGCGGCTGCACGATGCCGGCGTGCCCGTGTACGCCGAGGCCGGTAACGGTGGTGGGATTCGTATCGTCGATGGATATCGCACGCGACTGACCGGCCTGGACCTGCCCGAATCGGAAGCGTTGGCGCTGGCGGGATGGACGACCATTGCCGAAGCACTCGGAATTGAGTCGGCCGCCGCGGGCGCTCAACGAAAATTGCTAGCATCGTTGCCGCGCTCGACCGCCGAAAGCGCGCGACGCACGCACGAACGGCTGCACGTCGATCTCTCCCGGTGGTACTCGCCCCTCGAGACGCCACCGCATCTTCGAGATGTGGCGAGAGCCGTTTGGGATCGACGCCGTCTGCGCATCGAGTATGAGAGCTGGGACGATCGTTCGATACGCGACGTCGACCCGTTCGGACTCGTGCTGAAGAACTCGGTCTGGTATCTGGTCGCACGACGCCGCGGCGACTTGCGGACCTATCGCGTGAGCGGAATATGTTCGCTAGTCGAGTTGGACGGCACGTTCGAAGCGCCGGCGAAGTTCGACCTTCGCGCGTATTGGGAGTCGTCGACGAAAAACTTCGAACAGGGCCTTTCGCGCGAAACGGCAACGTTACGGTGTTCGCAGAAGGCGCTAACGCTCTTCGATCGTCTCGGAACCGGGCCGGTGCTGCGCTTAAACGATGAGGAGCCGTGTACGGCGACGATTCCAATCGAGTCGATCGAACGCGCTACACGTGAGTTTCTGGGGCTTGGCGATGCCGTCGAAATACTGGGTCCGCCGGCATTACGCGAACGTGTCGCGCAAGCGTCACGCGCCACGGCCAAAATCTACGGCCCACCAGACCCAAGCGATTAACACCGCTTGCAGCGGTAACCTAATATCCAGCGTCGTTGCCGAAGCGATATCGCAGTAGAGTTCGGGATGCTGCGCCATATAGATGTTGGCCGGGAAAACGGCGACGAGCAGTGCGATCAGCCCGATCCCGGCGGCCTTTCGCGTCACCGGAATCAGGACGCCGAAACCGCCCGCGATTTCGGCGATACCGCTTATTACAACGAGCAGCGCCGGAGACGGAAACGACGGCGGGACGATTCGTTGGTAGAAGGCGGGATGCACGAAATGGTTTGCCCCCGCCGCGATAAACAGCGCGCCAAGTAGCGTTGCCGCTACGGTTTTGTAGACCAAATCTCGGTCGAGATCAGCCAGCGCCGGGCCGTTTTGTGAAAGGTGAACGTCATGGTGCCCGATTCGGCAAACGGCTTGCCGGATTCGATTCCGGTAATAACCATCGCTTCGACCAAATAGGCGTCGGTCGGGGATTGCCGGTATTCGCCCACGCGCACGGAACCGACGTGCAAATGGCCCATATGCGCATGCTTCATCAACACGACGAGGTGATTCCACCACGTCGTGCCGGCGTCCGCACCGCGCCATACGAACGGCGCGTTTTCATCCACGACGACGGCGTCGTTGGTAAAGATTCCGCTCAGCGACGACACGTCGTTAGTGTTTCCGACATTCACGACCGCGTTTGCAAGCTTGACGATCGCTTGCGGCGGTATCGCCTTCGTCTGCGCGCTCGCAACGGCCGGAAGCATCGCTAATGCGAAGAGCGTGGCGGCCAGTCGAGTCTTCATTGTCCCACGACCTTCAGGTCGGCCACGAGGGCCTTGGCGGTCGTTTTGGACACGCCGGATTGTTGCAGCGAAAGAACGTTGAACTTGATGTTCGATAGCGTGACGATAGTCCAACTGCCGCCATTTTTCTTTAGCAGCGCTTGTCCGGCCGAAAAACCAGTACCGGCCTTCCAGTACGCGACGGCGTACGGGGGCTCCGCGACCATGTTCACGCTGATATCGGTTGCCTTGACGCGTTCCTGTACCAGGCCGGAGACCGAGACGGCATCTTGTTCGCCGAGGATCTTGGCGTAGGCCGGGGCCGCGCAAAATAGCGCGAGAGCAATAACGGCTATAATTCGCATGCGATAGCGTTTGCGGCCAAGCAAACGTACCCTCTACGCTACCGCCCCGAAGGCGAAGCGGGAATAGGCCGCTCGGAGCGCTTCGTTGAACTCGCAGCCGTCATGACCGATTTGCAACAAATTCCGATTACGACGATCGATGGCCGCGACACGACGTTGGGCGAGTACGCCGGCAAAGTGTTACTCGTCGTCAACACCGCTTCGAAATGCGGGCTCACGCCGCAGTACGAAGGTCTCGAGACGCTCAGCAAGACGTATCGCGATAAGGGCCTCGAGGTATTGGGGTTCCCGTCGAACGACTTCGCCGGACAAGAGCCGCTTAGCGAACCGGAGATCGCCGACTTTTGTTCCGTCAACTACGCGATCGACTTCCCGATGTTTTCGAAGATCGCCGTCGTCGGCGAGGAGAAACATCCGCTCTACGCCGAGCTCATCGCGCAGCGCCCGGACGTCCCCGGCACGGAGAAGTTTCGAGAGGGTCTCGTAAACTACGGCGTCACCCCGAATCCCGCACCCGAGGTACTGTGGAACTTCGAGAAGTTTCTTATCGGGCGCGACGGTAGCGTTGTCGACCGGTTTTCCCCGGACGTTCCCCCGGGAGACGAGCGGCTTCGGAGTGCTATCGAACGCGAGCTCGCGCGCTAGCGTTTTGAACGCCGGCTTATAATCGCTGTGACCGGACGCGTCGTACTTGCCGTTGCGCTTACGGCAATAGTATGCATCTCTTGCCCGACGAGGGCACGGGCTGACGACTCGATGGCAGTGACGATTCAAAACGTCGCTACTTCCGCAATGAAGGCGAACCATCTGAAGGCACTGATCGTGCAGGCTCGGTCGGACGGCCAAACCGTATATACGGGCGCCTTCGGGGAATCGATGACCGGCGTGCCGGCCACTGCGGACATGCATTTTCGCAACGGAGCGATCTCGTTCACCTATATGGCGACGCTCCTGCTCGAATTCGTCGACCGTAAAAAGACGACGCTCGATACGAAACTTTCTAAATATTTTCCCGGCCTTCCGGATGCGGATCGCATAACGCTCAGAAATCTTGCGCAGATGACTTCGGGCTACGTCGATTACGTCTACCAACCCGAAGTGATCAACGGGACGTATCGAGATCCGTTTCACGCGTGGCCGTCGGACGAGCTCATCAGCATTGGGGTTTCCAAACCGCTCCAGTTCGCGCCGGGTACGAACTGGGGTTACTCGCATACGAACTACGTTATCTTGGGTCGCGTGCTCGAAAAAATTGCCGGCGTCCCGCTGGCGGATGCGATTCGGCAAAACATTCTAGAACGGGTAGGGCTGACGCAAACGCAAGCCGGTTCCACCGCATCCATTCCGGCACCGGTCCTACATTCGTTCAGTTCCGAACGACGCGAAGTGCTCGGCATTCCGCCCGCAAATCCGTTTTACGAAGAAGCAACTTTCTGGAATCCGTCGTGGACGACGATAGACGGCGCCATCGAGACGACCGATGTCCGCGACGCGGCGCTTTCGATCGAGGCCGTCGCAACCGGTAAGCTTTTGACGAAAGAATCGTCCGAACAACAGATTGCAGCAAGCTTAGTCGGGTTCGGGCACGCGCAAAGTGGCTGCCCGGCGTGTCGCGCGAACAACGAAGCATTCAACTATGGCCTCGGTGTAATTCGGTTCGGCGCCTGGGTCGCTCAAACGCTCGGTTTTGCCGGAGCCTCGGGTGCTGTCGGTTACCTTCCGAGCCGTAAACTGACGATCGCGGTTGAAGTAACGAATGGCCAGGGCGCATATAACGATGAGGGCAATGCCGCTTCCGGAGCTAACGTCGTGTTTCGCGACCTTGCCAATGCTTTGGCTCCTGGCTCGTTTCCGAAGCTGCCATGAGTATGCCGGCGTCACTGATTGCATTCGCGTTGGCGGCCGTGCAAACGAGTGCGGTGCCGTCACCGATGGCTTCGATATGTCCTCCGGATGCTGACGCATCGATACGGGTGCTCGTGCAGCCGGGAACTGCGGCGTTGTCGGGCGCGTTGAACGGCCGCGACGAGGTAATCGGCGAAGTGTACGCTACCGTCGCGTCCGACGGAACGTTGGAAAGCGCGTCCATCTATCGAAGCGCCAATAATATGCAACTCGACCAGGCACTGCTTTGGGCGTCGAAAGAAAGCCAGTATTCCGCCAAGATCGTCAACTGCAAACCGGTGAAGAGCGTGCTCGATTTTAAGTTTACGTTCACGCCCTACTCCGGCGATCTAAGCAAAGACACCGCGCGATTCACCGATTTCTTCAAAACGCTACTAGCCACCAAACAGCCGCCTTCGGGACCAACGGTTCTGCTAGATCCCGACATCTCACCGCCGGTATCGTTGCATGTCTTCGCGCTCTACTATTCCACGCTTGGATCGTTTCACGCGTTGCATTTCATTGGGGACGACGTTATTCAGGGACTGCACCGCTTTCAGTATTCCGCCGAGTTCGATAAGGGAAAGCCGGGCGTTATGTTCGTCGTCGATCCGGCCGGCAACATCGTCGGCTTCGTCAACGGGAACTAGGCCCGACCGGCGCTTACGAAAAACAGTACGAGTCGGACGACGCGTCGCCACCTTGCAGCCGGACCTGGTGCGAGCGATGATCGGCGTCGAATTCGAGGTAGAACTTTTCGTCGAACGTCATCTTGCCGTCTTCCGCGATATCGAGACCGGCCATCCAACTGTTCACGCCCTCAGGGTAAAACTGATCGTCCCAACTGCGGTACAGCGAGTTGGTGAAGTAGACGCGGCGCCCGTCGCGGCTGATCTCGACCATCTGCGGGCCGCCGCGTAGAGCCTTCTCGGGATTACGCGGATGCGGGGTGCGACGCGCGATACCGCCGACGTGCACCGAACCAACAAGCTTCGGATTGAACGGATCGCTCACATCGTACTGGCGCATCTCGCCGGTTCCCCAACATGAAGCATACAAATACTTATCGTCGAGGGATAGCCCGATATCGGTGAGCAGCGGTGGGACGGCAGAAAAGCCTTTGAGCATATCCGGCAACTGCGCCGGATCGGCTGGCTCGGCGGGTATTTCGATAACCTTCTTCACGGCCCACGCATCGTTCTCGCGGTACCACAACCAAATCGAAGCCGAAAGATCTTTTAACGAAACGACGACGCCAGCAAAGCCGTAGGTTTTGGACGGATCGTGCGAAGGACGTAGCTCGAGCACCATCTGTTGCTCGGGGCCGAGGTCGACCGATTGCACGTGTTTGCGCTTGCGCAAATCCCAGAAATGCAACTGATGACCGTATTTGCCCGCCAGCAACAGTTCCGGATTCAAGCCGCCTTCGATCATGTTGGGCGTGCCCCACTCGCTCGTGACCATTGCGTCGTGCGTCAGATGCCACCAGAAATCGTACGCCAAGTATTGTGGTCCCCGGTCGGCTTCCCACTTTCCGATAATGTCGAAGGTATCGCAATCCAGCATAAAGACGCCGCCCGGGCCCTCACCGTCTGCGTTTCCTAAAGCGCTAATGTAAATCGCGTCCGGTCCGCAATGCACGGTATGGGGCCGAGTGTAACCTGTCTTCTCCAGTATCTCTTGCGCTTCGATGGTGCGAACGATGCGCGGTTTCGTGGGGTCGGGTTTCGTGTCGATGATATAGAGACGCGAAGAGCGCAATCCGGGAACGATGAGATAGCGTCGCTCGACGTGGGCGCGTGGGGCGAATGGGCAAAGCGCCGCGCTACATGCGTTCCAACCGAAGTGATGCAATTCGTCGCCGGTATTCGGCATTTCTACCCGTCCGATCTCGCTCGCGTACGTCGATGACGACGGGTCGGCGTCGACCACCGAAAGCGCATCGGGAACGTGATTTCCGCTCGCGCTGAGCAACGCCACATAGGCAAGCTTCTCGGGCGGTGCCTGCATCGCGTCTCTGGCAGAGGCGTAGAAGGTGGGATCGGGCTTCAACTGCATGGCAGGTACCTTTTCTGGTTTGAAGGTCTCCCTATGAGCGGTCAGATTATGTAAAGAGCGCGATGACGCCTGTCACGACGAGAGCTACGGACCATACCGCGTCGACGTTCAACCAACCGGTACGTAAGAAGCTAACCCCGATTTTCGCATATACGATGTACGCGATCGTCGTTAAGGTAAGCACGTAGCCCAGCGTGTGGACGCCGACGTACGCAAGGCTCGTTCCGAAGCTTAAATCATGCCGTGCGCCCGGCATTGCCGGCATGCCCGGCATCGAGCTTGGCGCCGCGTGCGAGGGTGTAACGAACGGCAGCAGCATTAAGCCCGCACCATGTGCGCTCGACATCAGGAAGCCCCAAAAAGTTAAGCCCCAGAACCCAACGCGCATCCCGACCCATCGTGGATGGCGCACGCGAATCAAACGATACAGACCGTAGCCGATGAGAATCGCCGCAGCGGCCGCGTGAACCGCGGGCCGCGGGAGTTCTGCCGCCGCCAGCGTTGCGGCCAAAACGATGGCCGCCACCGATAACAGATGGCCGAGAACGAGCGGCACGATGGCTTTGAAAACTGCTTTCGAACTGCGCTCCTGAAATCCAAGTGCAGTCGCAAACAGCCAGCCCATCCCGGGGTTGATGCCGTGATAGCATCCTAACAAGAAGAGCGACGCGTAAACGAACGACGCGCTCACCTGGGCAATCCCCGGATTTGAATGTTAAAAGAGACGCCGCAGCGCGTCGTTGTGGTGAAGGTGCGGTATCGATGCCGCTAGGGAATCGACAACATCTCCGGCGATCACGCCGACCGGTCGCACCGAAGCCGCATGACGTCCCGCCAGGCCGTGCCAATACGCACCCACGCGCGCTGCATCGACCAGCGATAGGCCTTGCGATAACAGCGTTGCAACGATTCCGGTGAGAACGTCGCCGGTGCCGGCGGTGGCCAGGGCGTTTGTTCCGGTGGCGTTGAGATGCATCGTCGTGCCGCCAAAAACGACCGTGTCGGTGCCCTTGAGCAACGTCGTTATGCCGGTTCGAAGCACGAACTCGCGAAGGCGCTCTACACGCTCGCCGGGCTTGATCGTTCCTTTCCCCGAAAGGCGCGCAAACTCGCCCGCGTGCGGCGTGACGACTGCCTGTTTGCCGCTCAAAACGTCGAGATGTTTTGCGAGATGGAAGAGAGCGCTGGCGTCGATGACGACCGGCAACGTATTGCGCGCCAGAAATCCCGTGACGATCGCGCCGGTGCGGTCGTCGAGTCCGAGTCCGGGGCCAATTGCCACCGACGAGTTATGGCCCGAAATGTCGATCAAGCTCTCGACGATGTGGTCGACGGGCGCGTCGACCGGAAGTTCGACCACGACTTGTTCGATCAAATGCGTGCGCAGGACCGGCGCGACATTCGAAGCCGTCGCAACCGTTACGTAGCCGGCACCGGCACGAGCGGCGCCGCGCGCGCACAAAACCGCAGCCCCGGGAAACTGCGCGGAACCGGCAATAACCAGCGGCGCGCCGGAGGTGCGTTTGTCGCCGTCGGGCGGCCGTTGCGGCAGCATGCGAACGAACGCATCGTCGTCCAGCGCCGCGAACGTTTTCGGTTGCGATGCCAGGAGCGCGGGATCGATTCCGATCGGCGCGTACCATAGCTCTCCGGTTCGTTCGCGCGCTGGTTCGAGAAACAAGCCCGGCTTCGCCGCCCCAATCGTAACGGTGACGGTAGCTCGCACGGCATCGTCGCTAACGGCTCCCGTCAAAGCGTCGATGCCGCTCGGAATATCGATCGCAAGCACGGGCGCGATCCGAGCGTCGAGGGCGCGTGCGATGACCGAATACGGTGCGGCCAGCGGCAGGCGCGCTCCGGTTCCAAATAATCCGTCGACGGCGATGGCGCCTCCGCGCAGCGCGTGTGCGATCTCTTCGTCGCTTTGCGGGAGGGGCCGGATCTCGACCCCGGCTTGACGCGCTCGTTGTGCGGCGTCGCGGCGCGCGGGCGAACCGGCGTCGGCGTCCGCGACGTACACTACGCGCTGGTATTGGGGCTCGAGCATCACCAGCGCTGCGAAGACGTCTCCGCCGTTGTTTCCGGGGCCGGCAAATGCCGCGATATGGCCGCCGGGTCGCAGCATAGCGCGCAGGCGTTCGGCGACGCGCGTACCGGCGTCGCACATCAGCGCGTCCTCTCCGGCTCGTGCCACAGCCTGCGCGTCTACGTCGCGCATCTGTTGCGGCGTCAGGACGTCGATCATCGTTCCAAGATCACGACGGCCGCTGCGGTCGTCGCCGAATGCGTGATCGTCAGAAGAACGTTGCTCACCCCGCGCCGTTTGGGCAGATCGATCGCTCTACCGAAAAATTCGATCGTCGGAGCGCCGCTCGGTTTATGTCCGACGCCGATTAGCCGCCACGGAATTGCATGTCCGAATGCCTTCCGCGTCGCTTCCTTGGCTGCATAAAAACCGGCGAGCCGTTCCGGCCAGTGCCGTTTGCGCATCGCGTAGCGCATCTCTTCTTCGGTGTACACCTTGCGCCCGAACCATTCGAGCTCGCGTGGACCGAAGCGGTAGCGTTCCACTTCCGCGAGGTCGATGCCGATGCCCAGAATCATAACGATAACGACTTCTTAACGTTGAAAGTTTTGCCTTGTGGTTCGTCGAAAACCGACGCGTCGCCATGAACTCGCGGATCCGCATCGTCCCAATCAACGCCATCGACGCCAAGTTCTTAGACAGGCTTGGACTTTGTTTGGAGGAGCGTTTCCTATCGACCGTGCGCGTCGAGCGGTCGCTCGTCGTCCCCCGCAGCGCGTTGAATGTGACGCGGCAGCAGTTGTTTGCCAACACCTTGACGACCAGGGTCCTGCGGGCCCATCCCGACGGCGACGGCGTACTGCTGGCAATCACCGACTTCGATCTGTATAAGACGTCGCATCGATTCATTTTTGGGGACGCGGACGATGGCCAGGCGTTCGCGTCGGTGTCGCTGCATCGGTTGCGTTCGGATTTTTACGGAGAAGAACCCGACGGCAACGTGCTTTTCCAGCGTGCCCTCAAAGAATCGGTCCACGAGCTCGGGCACGCGTTCGGGCTGAAGCATTGTTACAACATGCGCTGCGCGATGTACTATTCCAACTCGATCTTCGAAACCGACAACAAGATGTCGCATTTCTGTGTAGCGTGCGATCGCCGCATCACGCGCGCGCGCAACGAACGATCCTAGCGCAAGACCCGCGCGTCGCCTAACGCTACCGTTCGTACGGCTCCGTTACGTTCGACCTTGAGCCCTCCATCATCGGACAACCCGATCGCGGTGGCTTCAAAGGGTTCGACCGCGCCGTCTTCGAGCACCGCATAGCAGCTGCCGGCAATATCCGAAGCGCGCTCCCAGCGTTCCGCGACGCTTTTGGGCTGGGATAGCAGCGATAGCGATTCCGCATAATTTTGCAACAACCGCCGCAAGAGTTCGGCACGGTCGACCGCGATTGCGTCATCGCAAAATGCCGGAGCGGGTTCGATCGCCGGAAGTCCCGGCGGACGCCGTACGTTCACGCCGACGCCGCAAGCAACCCATGCGCTGGGTCCAGAAACGCGCGAAACGCAGAGAATTCCGGCAAGTTTTTGGCCGTCGAGCAGCAGATCGTTGGGCCAGCGTAACGTCGCCCGCACTCCGGCATCGCGCAGGGCGATTTGCAGCGACAGGCCCGCCCAGAACGGGATCGCCCATAAACTTTCCGCCGGCACCGGAACCGGCAGGATCGTCGTCACCAATAAGGCCGATCCGGCAACGTCAATCCACTCGCGGTTCCGGCGGCCGCGTCCAGCTGTTTGGTGCTCTGCGACGATGCTGGTCCCGGCATGGCGCGGATCGCCGAGCAAAGCGGCAGCGTCGGCATTCGTACTGTCCGTTTCGTCGACGTACGCGATATCTTCGAACGGCGTCCCAGCGAGCGCCATCGAAACGCGTGCGTAGCCGTGCGCTGGCGAGTCCATTTCCGGGCGTTGCGTTGGCCGCGCGGCGCAGGCTTACCCCCACGATAAGCCGTATTGCACTCGCCTTATGGCAGTAGAACGTACGCTCATTTTATGCAAGCCGGACGCCGTTTCGCGCGGCCTGGTCGGCGAAATTCTGACGCGCATCGAACGTCGCGGTTACATCGTCTCCGCCCTTAAGCTGATGCAGCTGGATGGGGAGCGCGCCCGCGAACATTATGGCGAACATAAGGATAAGCCGTTTTTCGGCGGTCTCGTTTCCTTTATCACGAGCGGCCCGTTGGTGGCGCTCGCCGTCGAGGGCGAAGACGTTATCGAAGGCTGCCGCCAGTTGATCGGCGCCACGAATCCGTTGACGGCAGCGCCGGGATCGATTCGCGCGGATTACGCGCAGTCGATCGGGCGCAATCTCGTGCACGGCAGCGATTCGAAAGGGAGCGCGGAGCGCGAGCTTCATATTTTCTTCGACGCTAACGAGTTCGTTTCGCGTCGTCACGACATGGAGCGCTGGATCAAAGAGTGAGCGCGCCGCTCGAAACGCTGCGCGCCGGCGGACGGCCGTTAATCGAAGGGGTGCACGCGCGCGAGGTCCTCGATTCGCGCGGGAACCCAACGGTTGCCGTGACCGTGGCTACCAGCTTCGGTGCGGTTGAAGAAGCCATGGTTCCATCGGGAGCCTCGACCGGAACGAACGAAGCGGTCGAACTGCGCGATGGCGATCCCAAACGATACGGCGGCAAGGGCGTGCTCAAGGCGGTCGCCGCGGTGAACGACGAGTTGGGACCGGCAATCGAAGGTCTCGACGCAACCTCGCAACGGTTTATCGACGACACGATGCTCGAGCTCGACGCGACACCGAACAAATCGCATCTGGGAGCGAACGCACTGCTCGGCGTTTCGTTGGCTGTGGCGCGCGCCGCGGCTGCGAGCCTTTCGTTACCACTGTTTCGCTATCTGGGCGGTCCGTCGGCGGCAACGTTGCCGGTACCGATGATGAACGTCGTTAACGGTGGGAAGCATGCCGAAGGTGCGTTGCAGTTTCAAGAGTTGATGATCGTTCCGATCGCCGCAAAAACCGAAGCCGAAGCCGTACGCTGCGGCGCGGAAGTCTTTCATGCGCTTGGAAAACTGTTGCACGACCGGCATCTTCCGACGCAGGTCGGGGACGAGGGCGGCTACGCACCACCGCTCGAAACGCCGCAACAGGCGCTGGATCTGATCGTGGCCGCGATCGATGTGGCCGGCTATCGTAGCGGCGCGGACGTCGCGATCGCTTTAGATCCTGCGTCGAGCGAGTTCTATCAAGACGGCAAGTATTACGCGCTTTCGAAAGATCGCGGGATAGATGCGGCCGGAATGATCGATTTGTATCGCGAGCTGTGCGATGCGTATCCGATCGTTTCCATCGAAGACGGCCTAGCCGAGAACGATTGGGATGGCTGGCGCAAGCTGACCGAAGCGCTCGGCGATCGCGTGCAATTGGTGGGCGACGATATCTTCGTCACCAACGTAAAGTTTCTGGAACGTGGCATCGCCGAAGGCGTCGGCAACGCGATCCTCATCAAGGTCAATCAGATCGGAACGTTGACCGAAACGGTGGATACCGTAACGCTCGCGCACACCTCGGGCTATGCAACGGTGATGTCGCATCGTTCGGGCGAAACCGAGGACACGAGCATCGCCGACATCGCGGTCGGCGTTGGTTCGACGCAAATCAAAACGGGCTCGCTTTCGCGCAGCGAACGCATCGCGAAGTACAATCGTTTGATGGCGATCGAGGCCGAGCTCGGCTCGGCGGCGCGCTACGCCGGCGCCTCGGCATTTCGCCGCCGCAAGACCTGAAGCTACTGGGCGTCGTGTAAGATGACGCCCAACGTCGTCCGCCGGCCGCTCCTAACCACCGAAACGCCATGCCGAAATTGCGAACGGGCGCCTTTGGCGTTTGGCCGGTGCGCGTTCGGAAAGATCACGGCATCGCCAAACGATAGCGGCACCACCCGTGCGACGCTTTGCCGGCGCGCTCGCGATTCGTAGAGCACGAACTCCCCGCCGGTAAATTCGTCGTTCGGCCGGCTCAATAGCAGCGTGGCTTGAAATGGAAACGAGACGGAGCCGTAGACGTCTTGGTGTAGCGCGTTGTAGTCGCCGCTTTCATACGTAAGCAACAGCGGGGTGGGGCGAAGCTGATTTGCATCGGCGCAGCGTTGGATCATTTCGCTCAGGGTTTTGGGATAGACGTCGCGCGAACCGAGACGTCGCGACCATTCGTTTGCAATCGGGGCCAGCGCGGCGTACAGTTGCTCGCGTAAATTCTGTACGGCGGCGGGAAGCGGATAACTAAAATAGCGGTACACGCCGCGCCCGTAGCCATGTCGCTCCATCTGGATCGTCTTGCGGAAGGCGGCGTCGTCCTGGAAGAGCGCGCGCAGCCTCTGGGCTTCGAGCGGGCTAACGGCGGCCGGTACCAAGGCGTAGCCCTCGGCCTCAAGCGCTGCCTCCAAGAGTTCCGTGTTCATGCTTCTATTGTGCCGCAGACGGGCCGGCGTTGCCTATCTCGTTTTTTGTTCGGCAATCGCTGCTGGGCTCGATTCGACCGCAAGCGGCGGAGTGCATTGGAGCGCAACGTCCGGCACGATTGGGGTGTAGTAACGAAAGGACCTCAATGATGTTTTCAACCGATCCTCGCTGGGACCGTGTGGTGGCTCGCGACGCGGACGCCGACGGGACGTTTTGGTACTCTGTAGCGACCACGAAAGTGTTTTGCCGGCCGTCGTGTCCGTCGCGGGTGGCCAATCCGCACAACGTCGCGTTTTACGATTCGATCGCCGATGCGAAAGCCGCGGGCTTTCGCCCGTGCAAACGTTGCCGCCCCGACGGACCCTCTAACGCCGAGATGCGAGTCAAGATGGTCGCTTCCATTTGCCGCACCATCGAAACCGCCGAAGCGCCGCCGTCGCTCGCGGAGTTGGCCGAAGCGGCCGGCCTAAGCCCGAGCTATCTACAGCGCACGTTCAAAGCCGTAACAGGTTTATCGCCGCGCGAATATGCGGCGGCACATCGTGAAGCGCGCGTTCGCGAGTCGTTAGAACGAGAAACCTCCGTCACGCAAGCGATGTTCGACGCGGGCTTCAACTCGAGCGGCCGCTTTTACGAGCGCTCGACGTCGATGCTTGGTATGAAACCCAGCCGGTATCGCGACCGCGGTGCGGGCGAAACCATTCGGTTTGCGGTCGGCCAATCGCAACTGGGCGCGATTTTGGTCGCTTCGAGCGAGCGTGGCGTCGTCGCGATTTTGTTGGGCGACGATCCCGAATCGCTCGTGCGTGATTTGCAAGACCGGTTCGCCAAAGCAACACTCGTTGGCGGCGACCACGAGTACGAGCGGATGGTCGCACGAATCGTGGGCTTCGTGGAGAATCCGCGCGGCGGCATCGATCTGCCGATGGACGTGCGCGGAACGGCGTTTCAGCAACGCGTTTGGAAAGCGCTGCGCGCAATTCCGGCGGGCGACACCGTGTCGTATTCGGATGTTGCCGCGAGAATCGGTGCCCCGAAGTCGGCGCGAGCGGTCGGAGCGGCGTGCGCTGCGAACCCCCTCGCGGTTGCGATCCCCTGCCACCGTGTTGTGCGCAACGACGGATCGATGAGTGACTACGCATGGGGCGTCCGGCGAAAAAGCGAGTTGTTGCGTCGCGAAAAGGCCTCGTGATCGACCTCTCAC
>DASXXU010000027.1:0-5041 GCA_036502885.1 Candidatus Tumulicola sp. | reverse complement strand
GCCGCACTGGCTGTCGACGTATGGTGGCGTCTGGGCGATCGCCGGCGCGGCCATTGCGAGACTCGAAACCAAAGCCGCTAGCGGGAGAAACCGTTTCATTCGTTAGCACTCCTTTCGAAGAGCGAGCGATGTGCGTTGGCTCCTATACCCCGCTAACGACGTGCTTTAGCTTGCTCGCTTCACTTTTGCAGAGTAAAATCGCTTGGCACTGAGAAAATCGGATCGCTCGCTGAAACCGAATGAACGTTCCCTCGCTCGGTTTCGAATGAGGCACCTCCGCCGCCGGATTGTCCTTGAAATGTGACGGCGTCGTACAACGAAAAATGACCCAGCGGGATCGACGGTCCCGATTGCGAGATGCTGAAACGCTTATCGATATGGCTTGCCGCGAGCGCTTGCGTCAAGCGCCCGTATTCTTGCATACCTTGCGCGGTCTGCGCGGGTGTGGGTCCCATCGAAGAACCGGAACCGAAGCGACGGCACGATAGCGACGGCATCGCGTACGCGGCGTAGTATCCGATCATCTGGCCCTTCGATGTCGATGTCTGGCCTTGTGCGTTGGTGGCCGTCATCGTCGTGTTGGAACGATAGCCTTGCGTCGGCACGCCCGCAACGGTTCGCGGCCCGAGCGCGGTGTTCTTGATCGAAATCGACAGGTGCGACAGATCGTCCGATGCCATCGGATGCGGAGCGTCCGAGCTGTGGCTGCCGCCACCACTCGATTGCGGCTGATCCATCGATACGACGGTATAGGTTTTATGCCGCAAATCCAGCGTCGTGATAGTGCGCGCGCTGCAATCCGTGATCGTTGCGGTCTGCATGGCGATCTGATCGGTGCGTTCCTTATAGCCCGCAACGTAATGATGCTCGGCTAGACCGTTCGAAAACATCTGCATCGCATTCTTGCCCATCGCCATGGCCTGCTTGAGATGCCCGAAAATACCGCCGCCGCCGCCTTGGTCTTCCGTTTGCACGGCCGATGCCGTTGCGAAATCGCTATCGAACGAACCCGGCTGAAGCGACGCGGGGTCGGCGCCCGCAACGAGCTTGATCACCGAATCCCACGCTAGACCGCTCGATGCAGCCGGTGCCATAGCGGGCTGGACCGCGAGCGCCAATGCGAGCAGCGTGGCAATTGACAGAAAACGACGTTTCAAAACAAACCTCCAAGTCAGGAGCGAGCGTAGCACTCGCATCATGCCCGCAAGGACGCCACCCCGTCAAGCGGCATGGCCGCAGGCACCCCTACACGGCCAGTTCTTTTGCAGCGGCTCTGAGATCGGCGATGAACCCGCGCATGGTTTCGTCACGGTCCTCGGTGGGGACGCGCAAAATCGCCGACGGATGCAGCGTTGCCATCACGCGATCGGCGAGTTCCGACCGGAGCACCTCGCCACGATGTTGGGTCAGTCGAAACGTCGGTCCCAATAGCGTCTGCGCCGCCGTCGCACCGAGCGCCACAACCAATGAGGGCCTTACGACCTCCAGTTCGGCTTCGAGCCACGGGCGGCACGCGCGTATCTCGTAGACTTTGGGCGTCGCGTGAATGCGGCGTTTCCCGCGTTGCACGAACTTGAAGTGCTTGACCGCGTTGGTGATGTAGGCTGCGGCGGGGTCGATGCCGGCTGCGGCCATGCCTTCGCGCAACACTCGTCCTGCCGGGCCGACGAACGGATGCCCTTGCAAGTCCTCGCTGTCGCCGGGTTGTTCTCCAACGAGCACCAGCTTCGCGTGCGCCGGTCCTTCGCCGAAAACGGTTTGCGTAGCGTGCTCGTAGAGGTCGCATCCTTGACAACCGGCGGCGGCTTCGCGCAACGCTCTCATCGAGAGATGCTCCGGAACGAACGGGGCGGCCGACATTTGCGGCGCTTTCATGTGGCCGCCGGCGAAAAATCGGGTACGAAATAGCGGCTATGAAAGTACATCTGGGCGTCGTCGGCCATTTCGGGCTGGCGGTACGCGATCCCCAACGCAGCGCCAAATGGTGGCAAGATCTGTTCGATCTGAAGACGATCTTCGAGGGCGATGATTACATCGGCATGACGAACGACGAGATCACCATCGTTCTGTCGCAAGGAACGCCGAATCCCGAAACGATCGGTCATATGTCGTTTCATGTACCCGATATGAAGACGCTACGCGCGGACTTGGATTTTCTCAAGCAGCACGACGTCGAACTCGAGGATCCGGGCGACGAGATCGGACCGGAAGCCGAGGGGTCGCAAAACATGGGCCTATGGTTTCGCGACCCCGACGGTTACCGTTGGGAGCTATCGGTACAGGGCGGGCGTTAGACCGGCGCGCTGAGCATCCAGTCGATACCGAACTTGTCGGTAAGCATGCCGAAGTACGAACCCCAGAACGTTGGCTGCATCCCCATGTCTACTTTTCCGCCGTCGCTCAACGCTGCGAATATACGATCCGCTTCCGCCTTGCTTCCGACCGAAATCGACAACGAGATCGGGCCGTCTTTATATTCCTGACCCGGGCTTCCGTCGGATGCCATAAACTTGAATCCGTCGGCCGAGAAACGCGCGTGCATCACGTAGCCCTCCGTTCCGGGCGCGATTTGCGGACCTTGATCGGCGGGCATGTCCTTATAGCGGGTAAGCCCATCGATTTTGCCGCCGAAGATGGTCGCGTAGGCGCTCAGTGCGGTTTCGCAGTTGCCGTCGCTGAAGAAGAGATAAGGCTCGAGTTCCACTTGTTCATCCTTTCAATCTTTTGTCGCAGGGACCAGGCCATACGCGAGGGCGACCGCCCTCCCCTGGTGCAGTTTAAGATGGTATTACGCCCCGCTCTTGGAACGATGGGGTCGCCGTGAGAACCCGTCCCGATATCCGCAACGTCGCCATCATCGCCCACGTCGACCATGGTAAAACGACCCTGGTCGATGCAATGTTACGTCAGAGCGGCGTATTTCGTGAGGGCCAAGCGGTCGCTACGCGAGTCATGGATTCAAATCCGCTCGAACGCGAACGCGGCATCACGATTTTGGCCAAGAACACCGCCGTGCGCCACGGCGACGTGAAGTTTAATATCGTCGATACACCGGGCCACGCCGACTTCGGCGGCGAGGTCGAACGCGTGTTGCAGATGGTGCAAGGCGTACTGCTACTGGTGGACGCGGCCGAAGGCGTTATGCCGCAAACGCGCTTCGTCTTGCGCAAGGCGCTCGAACTGGATCTGCGCGCGATCGTGGTCGTCAACAAGATCGATCGCAAAGACGCGCGCCCGCAAGAAGTCGTCAACGAGACCTTCGATTTGTTCGTCGAACTCGGAGCCAGCGACGAGCAGGCCGAGTTTCAGGTGCTGTACACCAACGCCAGGGCCGGTACGGCGACACGCGATCTGGAGCAGCAAGGCGATTCGCTCGAACCGCTGTTTGAAACGATCGTTTCGCACGTGCCCGAAGCACCGGCCGAAGACGGATCGTTTCAGCTGCTTATCTCCGCCATCGATCACAACAAGTACGTCGGACGCATCGGCATCGGACGGATTTTCCGCGGCACTTCGCGCGTCAACGCGCCGATTGCAAAAGTTGCCCGCGACGGCGAAGTGGCAACCGGCCTACGTTTGACGACGCTTCTGACGTTTCAAGGTTTGGAGCGCATCGAAGTCGAGGAAGCTTCGGCGGGCGATATCGTGTGCGTCTCGGGGATCGACGATCTAAATATCGGCGACACCATCGCCGCTGCAGACAATCCCGAGGGCATTCACGCCGTCGCGGTGGACGAACCGACGGTCTAGATGTCATTCAGCGTGAACGCATCGCCGTTTGCCGGGCGCGAAGGCAAGTTTCTCACCTCGCGTCAGATTCGCGAACGTTTGATTCGCGAGCTCGAGTCGAACGTCGCATTGCGCGTTTCCGACACCGAATCGGCCGACACGTACGAAGTCTGTGGCCGCGGCGAACTGCATCTCTCGATTTTGATCGAGACTATGCGCCGCGAAGGTTACGAGCTCGCGGTTTCCAAACCGCAGGTTATCGTGACCGAGAGAGACGGGAAGCGCTGGGAACCAGTCGAGTACGTAGTGGTCGACGTTCCGGAAGAATACGTCGGACCGGTCATCGAGGCGCTCGGAAAACGTAAAGCGCAAATGTCGAACATGTTCAACGTCGCCGAGTCGCGGCGCCTAGAATACACGATGCCAACTCGAGCAACGTTCGGCTTGCGCGGCGAACTATTGACGCTGTCGCGCGGAACGGCTGTCATGTCGCACACGTATTACGACCATCAGGAGTGGCAAGGCGAATTGCCGGGACGTTCGGTGGGCGCGTTGGTCGCGAGCGATACCGGCCGTACGACGGGTTATGCGTTGCAGGGACTCGACCAGCGCGGCGAATTCTTTATCGGACCGGGTGTCGACGTGTACGAAGGCATGATCGTCGGCCGGGCTAACGACGACAAAGACATCGCGATGAACGTCGTGCGCGCGAAAAAGCTTACCAACATGCGCGCCGCCGGCACCGACGAGAACGTGAGACTCGCACCGCCCGACACGTTGTCGCTCGAACGTGCCATCGAGTTCATCGAAGACGATGAGCTAGTAGAAGTTACGCCCGAGTCGATTCGCTTACGCAAGCGTATCCTGGTTGAAAGCGAACGCTTGAAAGCGCGCAAGCGCGAGTCGGCAAAGCCGGCGTAAACCTCCAAGTCCTCGCCTTCGCGCCTAAAAGGTGGCACTTCTTGCGAATCTTTTAACTTTGTTATACAAAGTAATGGATGCTTGAGCACAGGCCTCTCCGTTGCGCGGTTATTGTCGTCTTTCTGACCCTCGCGGCTCTACTGCCGTTCCTCGATTTTCGAGGGGAGGCGTTCTTTGGCATACTCTTCTTGTTTATCTTCTCACCTCTCGTTCTCGCCGAAATAGCGCTCTGGTTCGCGCTTGTCTACGTGATCGCCGGCGCGGTGTTCCGTACTGCGGCTCGCGTAGAAACGAACGCAAGGGCCTTACGAATTCGCATCGTCGCTTTGAGCGCGACGCTTTGCTTCAACACCTGGCTAACCGTCAGCCTAACCAAGTCAGAGCCGGAATG
>DASXXU010000026.1:0-4218 GCA_036502885.1 Candidatus Tumulicola sp. | reverse complement strand
GCCCGATTTTTCAGTTTCCGACCGCAATGCCCGGGCAATTCGGAGCGGGGAAATGGGCCGCCGGCCCGGACGCGGTCGTCTTGGTGATGCCGGGTAATTGGGTTCTCGGGACGCTGATGACGCAGCTGTGGTCGTTCGCGGGACAGTCCAGCCGCCCGAGCGTGAACTCGTATCTAGTACAGCCATTTGTTAACTACAACATCAAGAACGGCTGGGCGATAACGACCGCGCCGGTCATGACGGCCAACTGGAATGCGGCGGGAACGAAATGGACGGTTCCGCTCGGCGGCGGTGTTGGAAAGACGTTTAAAGGCGGCGATCAGCTGATGTCGATTAGCGTTTTGTATTACACCAACGTCGTGCGTCCGCTCGGTGCTCCGCAAACAACGTTACGCGTTTCGTGGAGCCTGCTCTATCCGGTGAAGCGTGGAATCGATATTCAGCAACTCATCCAAGAAGCGAAATAAGTTTACCGAAGCGCGACGTATCCCACCACCGCACCGCCAAGAATAAAGTAAACCGGATTGACCTTCGTCTGCATTACCAATGCGAAGGTTATGAGCCCGACAACGAGCGTCAGCCAGCCGGTAATTGCCGTTCTTCCGAACGTGATCAAGCCGCCGACGGCCAAGCCGATCGCGACCGGCCCGAGGCCTTTTTGAATCGAATCGCGCCACGGCCAGTTTTCGAGCTTCGTCCATAAACGGCTAACGCCAAACGTCAGCAAGCCGGTCGGCACGAAAAATGCGATCGCGCAGACTAGCGCGCCGAGCGGTCCGCTCACGAGCTGGCCGACTTCGGCCACCATCATCATGTTGGGTCCCGGCGACATTTGACCGGTGCTATACACGTGGGTTAACTGGTCGGAGGTCAGCCAGTGGTGCGATTGCACGATCAGCACTTTCATCTCCGGAAATGCCGCCATGCCTCCGCCGATCGTTAGCAACGACAAATACGCAAAGACCCGAGTTAGTGCAGGGAGCTGATCCATTCTTCTTCCTCTTGCGCGGCTGTCTCAGGCTTTGGCGGTGCTTTTTGTGGACGGTGGATAAAGATTGCAAGGCTACCAACGGCCAGCAGCGTGATCGGCACACCCCACTTGAAATAGTTAACGCCCATGATCGCCGCCATCACGAGGAACGCGTCGTAAAAACCGGTGAGCGATTTCTTTCCGATCTTGAACCAAGTGGCCGCGATCAGCCCGACCGCAGCCGCCGCAACGCCGCGTAATGCGGCCGACGCCAACGGCCGTGCATGCGACTCGGCATACACCATTCCGGCGGCTGTCATAAATATAAACGCCGGCACGCACATACCGAGCAACGCTAACGTGGCGCCGAGAAAGCCCGCGAGCCGGTCGCCCGCGAGAATCGCCATGTTGGTCGCGTTGAGTCCGGGCAGCGTGTTGCTGATCGACGTCATCTCGAGAAACTCGACGTCGTCGAACCACTTCTTCTTCGAGACGAGGGCATCGCGCAGATACGCCACCACGCCGCCTCCAAAACTCGTGGCCCCGATGATCAAGAACGTAATGAAGATGTCCCACACCGAAACGGTTGGGCGGGATCGAGTCGGCACCGCTGCTACGCTGGATTGTGCCATGCTACTCGTGGCTTTGCGGGGGGTTACCCTTAAGCCGGTACACGAGGCCGGTCTTCGTGGTGCCGAGGTACAGCCAACCCGTCGCGATCAGTTGCAGTTTGATGAAAAACTCCTCGACGCGCTGCTTGGCGATTTCGTGGACATCTTCACTCCGGTCGAATTTCGTTTGGTAGGCGAACTCACCGCACATGACGCTGTGATCGCCAAGCGACCGCCACAGCGAAATGTTTGCCTTCGCGACGATGCCTTTGCCGAAGCTCAACATCCCTAGGTCTAATAACACTTCTTCCACCAAGGTGGCGTTGACCAGTTCCACCCGGCCCTCGCTGGTACCGATCAAACCGGCCAGCGCCGGGAGACCGCGTGCGAGCGTCTGCAAGTTCGTGCGGTCGGGATCGCGCACCGAGCTTACCGGAAAGATGCAGTTGTGCGAGTAGAGCAGCCGGTAGCCGCCGATTTGATCTTTCAGCGGTAGCGCTTCGGACTTGAACTTGACGCGATACGGTCCGGCGATCTTGGGGCGCACGTCGACCGAAGCGGCAGCCTCAAAATCCGGACTACGAAACTTGAACACGATCTCCGGATCTTCGATCGGAAAGCCGTCTTGATACGCCGTTCTGCGGCGCAAGATAAACGAGTTGTTATAGAGCCGGAAGTCGGCGGTATCGGCGAACATGACCTCGCGAATCCGCGGACGCGCCTTGGTTAAATCAAACTGTTCGTACGAAACGCCCTTCACCTTGGTGGCCGCTTCGGCAACCAGATCGCTGAACTGTTTGAAGCCGCGAACGCTGTAAAAGAACTCCGGCTTTAAGATTAGCTTTGCATCGAAGAACTGGACCCGATCGCGCGGATTGCCATCGGCATATGTCTGTACGCCATTTTCCGGGGCGATTGTAGATTTCATATACGGCTCTCCTCAAGCGCGGTCGGGGCGTACGGTTTGCCCTGCAACGGGCAAGATTTCCCTCTAACGGCGCTCAAGCGTTCGGCGAAGCACCGCTCGAAAACGCCGCGGCTTCTTCGGCCAGTATCGGCACGGCCAGATGGAGCGCGTCGGCGCCTTGCGACACGCACAGCTTGAGAACGGTCATGATTTCCTCGGGCGCGGCTTCCAGCGCGAGCGCCGCTCTGATATGCCGGCGGACCCCCGGAGCGTACATATGGGTAACCGCCGCGTCGAGCGCTATCCCGATCAACTCGACGAGTTTCGGCGTCAGGACCTGGTTCGTATACAGTCCCGAGCGGGCTTCAACGAACGCATCCGTCCAGGTGGGATCGAGTTCGGTTTCCACGCTCGGTCCGAACATTTTGCCGGCCGCCCGCGCCTCTTCGATCAAGATCGGCGCACCCAAACCCATCGACTGGAATGTTAAGAGCGCAGCCATCTTGAGCACCTCAAGGATCTCGCCCTGCGTGGCGCCGGCTCGCAACGCCGATGCGATGTTTCGACGTAACGCCGCATCGTTCAAGTTGGTAATCGTCGCGCTCAAAGCGACGTTGATCAGCGCGATTTCTTTGGCCGAAAGAGCCCCGCTCAACCACGGGTCGATCGTCATCCTCGAATACGACTCGATCCACTCGGGATCGATATCCCGCAGCAAATCGAGCGAACGCGCTACCCAAGCTGCGTCGCGGTCATTCATTTTGAAACACACCCTCACTTCTACGACGCCGCTAATCATACAAGGAGATGTCGCTGAAACTCTATCCTTAAATCGCAAGAAGCATTTTTATTACCGATGCCTCGCGGCCGTTTACTTGGGTTGCGAAGCTAGGCGTGTTTTCTCGCCAACGAACGACGCATATTTTTTATTGCAATCGCGATGAAGAACAGAATCGTCGCCAACAGGACGATCGTCGCACCGCTCGATGCGCGTACGTAGTAAGAAAGGTATAAGCCGCCGACGGTACTTACCGAACCGAACACCGCGGCGAGAGCCATCATCGGTGAGAACCGCGACGTAAGCTGATAGGCAGCCGCAGCCGGCGTTACGAGCAGTGCTGCGACGAGCACGATACCCACCGCTTGCAACGCGACCACGATCGTTAACGCCAGCAGTACGAGCAAGGCATACTCGTAGCGCGGAGCCGCGATTCCACTGGCCTCCGCTACGACCGGATCGAACGTCGTGTAGAGCAGGCCCCGGAACATCATTACGACGGAGATCGCGACGACGGCGCTCAGCGCAACGATCAGCCATAGATCCTGCGGTTGCACCGCGAGGATATCGCCGAACAGAAAGCTCTGCAAGTCGACCGCGTAGTTGCGCTGCTGGCTCATCAGAAACACGCCGAGCGCGAACATACCGGTGAACAGTACCCCGATCGTCGTATCCAACGAGATGCGGCCGCGTCGCGCCACGAAGCCGATACCCACCGCCGTGACGACCGCTACCACCGCGGCCCCGATGTAGAAGTTGAGCCCGCGCAGATACGCGATGACGATGCCGGCGAACGACGCGTGCGCGATGCCGTCGCCGATGAACGACAGCTTGCGCAGCACGACGTACGTGCCTATCGTCGAACACAGCGCGCCGACGACCAGCGCGACGACCAGCGCCCGTTGCATGAACTCGAGGGCGAACGGCGCGAGCAGGACGTTCGTCACGTGCG
>DASXXU010000025.1:0-4318 GCA_036502885.1 Candidatus Tumulicola sp. | reverse complement strand
GCCGACTCGTGCCGCTGTATCGCCTGCGCGATGTCGCCTAGTTCGGCGGCAACCAGCGCGCAGTTGTTCTCGATTTGCACGATTGCTTCGCTATCGCGACTTTCGCGTGCCAGACGCGATGCCGTCGAGCAATCGTCGAGCGCCGCCGCGGTGCGCCCGTTGGCCGCATTGGCTTCGGCGCGCACTTCGAAGAAGCCGGCAGCGGCCGCGCAGCCGGTCGTTGGAAGAAGCGGTTCGGCTAAGAGCAGTTCGCGATGTGCGCGTGGCGCATCGCCGAGCGTGATCGCGAAGCGTGCCAGCGTCGCTCGCGCCTCGAATAATCCGTCGTCGCCGCCCAAGGCGACGAGACGATCTACGGCCGACTGCGAAGCCGCAACGCTCTCCAACGTGCGGGCGTCGACCCAATGCTGGTCGGCCGTTCGCAGAAGCGCGCGGGCGGCAGCGACAGGCTCGTTCAGGGTTTCCCATTCGCTGCGGCCGCGTTCGAACCACGAAGCCGGTTCGTCGCCGCAGCCCTCGACGTAAAGCAACTCGCCTAAGCGCTCGAACGCGCGCGCTCGTTGCGGCCCCGCAGGGTACTCCCACTGCAGCGCGCTTCCGTAGAAAGCGATCGCGTCGCGGTATGCGTAGACCCTCGACGCTGCTTCGGCGGCGCGCTCGTTGTAATCGCGTGCTTTATCGGCGACGCGAGCCGCCGACCAATGGTACGCAAGCGCCGCTAAGTTATCACGATCGTTGCGTTCGAGTTCCTCTCCGATGCGAGCGTGCAGCGGAGCGGCCAAACCTACCACGAGCCGATCGGCCAACGCCTGGCGAATCAACGCATGACGAAAGCGGAATCCGTCCGGACGATCCCAATCCGGCATTACTAGATGCGCGTCGACGGCGCGTTGCAACACGGCAAGCGCCGTTTCGTGCGGTACGCCGGCGATGCGCGCGACGAAGGCGGCATCGAACGCACGCCCGACGATCGCGGCGCGCACCAGCACGAATCGGTCGCGTTGCGACAGCGGCGCAAACCGTTCGCTCAGCATTGCATCCACCGAAATCGGCGAGTCGACCGCAAGATTCAGACGCCCATCGCTGGCGATGCGCGATAACTCTTCGGCGAAAAGCGGGTTCCCTTCGGATAGCCGCTCGATCTGTCCGACGATGCCGGCGTTTGGAACGCGCTCGGCGAGCCGCGCGGTGACCAAACAACGAAGTTCGTTGCGCGATAGACCACGCAGACGCACCGGGGTAGAACGGCTGCGCGCGACCTGCAACCGAAACGCCGCTAAACCGGCGTTGGCGGCCGCGTCTTCGCTTCGTAAGGAAACCAGCGTGATCGCACGCGCGTCGCCTAAGCCGTGCAATAAATACGCTAGCAATTCTAGCGACGCCGAATCGGCCCATTGTAGATCTTCGACGATCGCGATGACCGGCTTCTTACGGGCGGCGCCCTGTACGATCGCGGCGCTGGCAGCGAAAAATGCCGCTTTGTCTTCGAGGTTTCCGCGATCCCGATGTGGATCGAACGCGCGCTCGGCCGCGCGCCGGTCCAACGTCGATAAGACCGTGAGAAATGGCAGGTACGGCGTTCGCACCTGCTCGCTACAGCAACCGCGGGCAACGATCGTTTCGCTGGAATGCAGCGAGGTGAACTCGTCGATCAAGCGCGACTTTCCGATCCCGGCGTCGCCTTCGATCGTGATGAGTTGCGGACGGCCCTCGCACGCGCGATCGTATGCGTCGCGCAAAAAGTCGAGCTCGTCTCGCCTCCCGATGAATGCCTGGCGGGCGGAAAGGTCTGAGATCACCGCGACGCGATACGAACGGCAGTTACGGCCAGCGCGACGGCAACGACATCTTCAACGAGCGCGGCCGGGACGGCACCGAACCGTCGAGCCGCAATACGGCGAAGCGCCAATCCCCCGAACGCGCCGGCCACCGCGGCCGCACTTGCGATCACGGCAGACGGCAATCGGTCGTCCGGGTTCCCCAAGGCGCGGCCGGCACGAAAACCGGCGATAACCCGGCCGAGCAATGGAAGCCGTGCGGTCCGGTCCGGAGCGCTGGGCAGAAGGTCGGCGCCGAATTCCGCCAGGGTGCAGCTTGCTGCCAGCCACGAGCGAGCGCCGCGCCGGTCTGCTACCGCAAGCACGCCCGACGGCGTTTGCGAACGCAATCCCGCGGAAATCCCGATGGCGGCGGCCGCGACTAGACGCATTCAACGCCCCGGAAAAGGCGACGGTAACGCGCGCGCAGTCCAGGACCGCTTGCGCAAGCCCGCGTACGTTGCACCGACGCACTTACTTCATACGATTGTCGAGGCTTCATGACCACTTCTCGCTTAGCGCCGCTTTGCGCGTTGGCGGCGGCGATTTCGCTGGGCGCATGCTCGTCGAATTCCCCATCCAGCGTTCCATTCGCTGGATCGGGTAATATTGCTTCGCCGCTCGCGACAACCGGTGCCGGAAAAATAAAACACGTCATCATCATCGTTCAAGAGAACCGTAGCGTAAACAATATGTTTCAAGGCTTTCCCGGCGCGGACACGGTGCCCGAAGGCAAGAACTCTACCGGCAAAACGATCAAGCTGCAACCCACGAGCCTCGCGACCCAATACGTGATCGATCACTCGGCCGCAGCGATGTTCGCCGCGTGCAACGGAACCGGAAAACTCCCCGGAACGGACTGTAGAATGAACGGCTTCGATCAAGAAGAGTCGTTCGGCGGTCCTCCCAACCCCGAATACGTGTACGTCCCGCACGGCGAATCCAAACCGTATTGGGATATGGCGCATGAATGGGCGCTCGGAACGCGATTCTTCCCCTCGCAGTTGGACGAGAGCTTCGTTTCGCATCAGTACATCATTGCCGCCCAGGCGCAAGGGAGCGTCGACTTGCCGTACGGCTACTGGGGCTGCGACGGTGGGCCAAGCGACACGGTAACGACGCTCACGCAAGATCGTACGTACGGTCCGCAACAAGTGGCGTGCTTCGACTACACGACGCTGGGCGACGAGCTCGATGCCGCTAAACTCAGCTGGAAGTTCTACACCAGCCAAATCAACAGCGACGATGGCGGCGGCGAGTGGTCGGCATATCAAGCCGTCAAACATATTCGCAACGGCCCCGACTGGAAAACCGACGTCATCACGCCGCAAAAACAGTTCTTAAAAGACGTTCCCAAGGGTAAACTCGCGAACGTTACGTGGATCACCCCGACCTGCGTGGATTCCGACCACGTAAACTGCGGCGGTGGGTTCGGTCCTTCGTGGGTTACATCGCTGGTCAACACGGTCGGCGAGAGCAAGTTCTGGGACTCGACCGCGATCTTCGTATTCTGGGATGATTGGGGCGGATTGTACGACCCGATTGCCCCGCCGATGAAGGATTACGACGGTCTCGGCATGCGCACCGGCTTGCTCGTGATCTCGCCCTACGCCAAGAAAAATCACATCTCGAAGGTGCAATACGAACACGGCAGCATCTTGCGCTTTGCCGAAGATGTGTTCGGCCTGGGACGGCTCGCGGCCAGCGATGCTCGCGCCACTTCGCCGGCGGATGATTGCTTCGACTTCACGCAGCAACCGCGAGCGTTCGTGCCGATCAAGGCGCCCCAGAATACCGGCTTTTTCTTGCGCCAAGTCGACGACGGACGCCCGCCCGACTACGAATAGCCGTTATTCGTTATCGACCGGTCGCGGATCCAGAGCCTGCGTCAGAAAGTATCGTTCGTCATTCGGGCTTTGGATCGGAACGAACGGCCGCGGCTTCTGATCGAAATCGAAGCAATCCGGCCCGGGCGAGTTGGCGCGTGCATCGCTGGCTGCTAGACGGCCGAGTCCGAATTGATCTTCGATAAACCGCAACAAGCTGCCGTGTTCGTATTGCACGTGGGATACGTAGCCTCTCTTTGCGTACGGCGAGATAATCAACAGCGGCACGCGCAAGCCTAAGCCGTCGTAATCGAGCTTATGCGGCGGAACGTGGTCGTACCAGCCACCGTACTCGTCCCAGAACACGAAGATCGCGGTCGAGTCCCAAAACTTGCTCTCGCCGACCGCATCGACGATGGATGCGACCCAAGCCGGCCCCGTATCGCCGCCGCAACCGGAGTGATCGGAATTGACGCACGTGGGCGTGATCCAGCTTACGGTCCGCAATTGTCCGGCCTTAACGTCTTTGAAGAATCGCGTCTGCGGGCGAATGACGTCGGCTTTCCAATCCGGTCCGTAGCGGATGTGTTTGATCGCCTGATAGGCGTTCCAAAGGTTGCCGTTGCCGTACACGCCCGCGGTGTAGTAGCCCCACGTGAGCTTGGCGGTGTCGAG
>DASXXU010000024.1:0-5513 GCA_036502885.1 Candidatus Tumulicola sp. | reverse complement strand
ATTCAACGAGTACGTGACGTCCGGACCGTACACCACGTTCTTCCACGCACCAGCGACGGTTTGGACGCCGCACGTGCTCAAGGATGGAGCCGATTCGGTCGGCGTTCTGGGTGCGCTCAATCGCGTTTATATCAATATCGGTACGGACAGTGAGGAATGGCTGCTGCATTTCAATCCGGTGGTGGGCGGAAAGCAGATCTCGCCGATAGGCGTCGAGGACGCGCGCGCCAACTCCAGCTGGTTTGCCGCGACCGAAGATCAGACGCTTGGGGAAGCGCTGTTCCTCATTCACGCCAGCCAAAATCTCGACCACCTGGCGGATGCACCCGGCGGTAAACAATACCTTACCGCAGACGCCACTACGCTGACGCACGGCAAGATGGTGTTCGCCGATAACTGTGCGCGATGCCACTCCAGCAAGCTGCCGGCAACGGTGGCCGGTTTGGATCCGAACGGGTGCGTGGGACCGCACTATCTCGACTGCTTCCGGCAATACTTTGCCGCAACGCAAACGGCCGCGTTCCGCACCAAAATGCGGCAGATCGTGCTCGCACCCGATTTTCTTGCGAATAACTACCTTTCGACCGACGTTCGCGTTCCCGTGACGTTACTGCACACCAACGCGTGCAGTCCGTTGGCGACCAACGCGATCGCCGGTAACATTTGGGACAATTACTCGTCGCAGTCGTATAAACAGTTGCCGTCGGCCGGCACGATCACGTGGTACGATCCCTACACGGGCGTGCCGCATAAGTACGTGATGCCGGCCGGTGGCCGTGGCTATACCCGCGTTCCTTCGCTGATCGCGCTATGGTCGACAGCCCCGTATTTGTTGAACAACAGCGTCGGCCCGTTCGATCAAAGCCCGTCGGTAGACGCACGCATGCGTTCGTTCGACGCATCGATTCGCCAAATGCTCTGGCCCGAAACGCGCCAGCACGACGCCTTGCTCGGAAGCCGCGTGCCCGGAACGATCGACCGTACGACGACGACGTCGTATCTTACCATCGCGAAGGGCTACTTGCCCGACTTGGTGCAGCACAACATCGGTGCGGTGCGCGTCGTCTTTCCAAAGGCGTTTCCGGACGGTGCTAATTCCGATCTCGAAATCGGGCCGATTCCGGCCGGCACGCCGGTCGATCTGTTGTCCAACGTCCGATTGCTTTCCGAAGATCTTCGAGGCTCGCAACTGACGCAATATGAAAAAGCCAAGGCCGGCGCGGTCGCCAAGATCATCATCGACTTGCTCCGCTTGCCGGCGAATGCAACGGACGCACAGGCGCGCGCAACGTTCAAGAACATCTACCCCGACCTGCTCGCGCTAAGCAAATGCCCCGACTACGTCGTCAATCGCGGGCACTATTTCGGTACGGGCTTCCGTGAGCCGGGCGAAACCGGCCCGAGCCGCCCGGGATTGAGCGACGGCGACAAATCTGCGTTGATCGAATTCCTTAAGACGTTTTAGAAAGTCTGACGTGGAGTACGACTACGTCGTCGTCGGCTCGGGCGCCGGCGGCGGCACGGTCGCAGCGCGGCTTGCGGAGTCGGGCGCGACGGTTGCGGTATTAGAAGCCGGGGGCGATCCGCGCGAGCAAAGCGGCGGCGATCCGGCACGTCCCAACGACAACTGCATGCCGTGCGACTACGACGTGCCGGCCTTCCATCCGCTCGCGGCCGAAAACGACGCGATGAAGTGGGACTTCTTCGTGCAGCACTACGGCGAAGCCGAAGGTCGCACGCTGTACCCGCGCGCCGGCACGCTGGGCGGCTGCACCGCCCACAACGCGATGATTTTCGTGTATCCGCACGATGAGGACTGGCAAAACATCGCCGATCTCACCGGCGATCCGAGTTGGCGCCCGGACGCGATGCGCGCGTATTTCCAACGGGTCGAGCGCTGCAAATACCGGCCCGATCAGTGGTTTGCAAACCTGTTCGGAATTAATCCGAGCCGGCACGGGTTTGGCGGATGGTTGGATATCGAGTTGCCGCGGGTCCCGATCGAAACCGGCATCGAGGTATACGCGCCTTTATGGACCGAGTTTGCGAGCGAGTTTGCGTTGGATCGCAACAAGCTGCGCGCGTTTCGCTGGCTTTCGGAAGCGGGATTAGACCCGAACGACTGGCGTTTGGTGCGGGAGAGCTCCACGGGGCTGCGTTCTGTTCCGATGACGACGGCAAACCACCGTCGCGTTGGCGCGCGCGAACGACTCCTCGACGTCGCGTCGCGCGCTCCAGACCGGCTGCATATCGAGCTCGATGCGTTTGCGACGCGCGTTCTCTTCGACGAACAAAACCGGGCGATCGGCGTTGAGTACCGGAAAGGCGCTTCGTACCGTGCCGGACGTGTTTCGGATGCGGAGACGACGACACTCACGGTTCGGGCACGGCGCGAGGTGATCGTTTCGGGCGGTGCGTTCAACACGCCGCAGTTGCTCATGCTCTCGGGGATCGGCCCGCCCGAGCATCTGCGCGCCCTGGGCATCCAGGTTCGCTCGCCACTCGCCGGCGTTGGTGGCAACCTGCAAGATCGTTACGAAATCGGCATCGTGCAACGGATGCGCAAGCGTTGGCCATTTTTCGAAGGCGCAACCTTTGCGCCGGACGACGCGCAGTACCGTCTGTGGAACGCGGCGCGATCGTGCGGTGCATATACGAGCAACGGTGCCGCATTTTCGGTTTCTAAGATGTCGTCGGTGGCCGAGGGTGTTCCAGACCTATTTTGCATGTTGTTGCTGGCGGATTTCCGCGGCTACTACCCCGGCTTTTCGCGGGACGTTACGCAGAATCTCGATCGCATGACGTGGGTCGTCCTCAAAGCGCATACGCGCAATCGAACCGGCACGGTGCGGCTCCGCTCGGCCGATCCGCTCGACACCCCCGAGATCGAGTTCAATTATTTTCGCGAAGGCGGAGAAGAAGATTTACGCGCGATGGTCGAGGGCGTGCGTTACGTGCGATCGCTCGGCGCGCCGTTGCAAGCGTTGGGGATTGCTAGCGAAGTCTATCCCGGGGCGGATTGCAGCACCGACGACGAGATCGCAGATTTCGTGCGCAAGAACGCGTGGGGCCATCACGCCTCGTGCACGTGCGCGATCGGCGAAGCCGCGCAGGGCGGCGTTATCTCAAGCGATTTCCGGGTGCATGGCGTTCGCAATCTGCGCATCGTCGACGCATCCGTCTTTCCGCGCATCCCCGGCTTCTTCATCGCCAGCTCGATCTACATGATCGGCGAAAAGGCCGCCGACGCTATCCTGGCGGGCGCGGGCTCCTAGCGTTCGCCGGACAGGGTCGCGTACGAAGGGTTGACCCTGCCGTTCCCGCTCAGAATCCACAAGGCGACCGCGAGCGTGTTGTCGCCGGGATTCGTTACGATGTTCGCAGGTAACGGAACGACGCGACGGTCGCCGCTCTTGGCGGCGATGTGTGCCATCAACCAGCCGTTGCAGTAAACGAACGCACGGTATCGCGCGTTGCCTGCGAAATCGAGCTGCAACGCAAGAATGCGTCCCGCCGGTAGCGTTGTTTCGACCGAAACGTTCGCCCGATACCAAGTCACGCCGGGGTGCGCCGTTTGAAACGGCAACCGCGCGAACGGCCAGCTCGCGTCCGAGTACGACGGATCTTGCCAGCCGGCGATTTCGCCCGCGAGGCCGCCGTCGGCTAGCGGGCCGCGTCTCGCGTCGACATTGTATTCGCCGTTCCCGAGTACGTGCCACGCGATCGGCGTTGGCGGATCGAGTGCGGATGCAAACATCCCGCGACCAGGCGCGTCGCTGCTGTCGCGTTTGGGATCCGCATCGTGTCCGGCGTTTTCAAATAAGACTGCGAGAACGTTGTCTCGTCCGCGTCGCAACATGCTCGACGCTATCGGGAGCGTAGCGTGAACGTTACCGGCAGAGGTCGCAACAGCGTTTCCGAGGTATGCTCCATTCAGCCAAACGCCTATCGCACCGTCTAACCCGGTCGTCCCCGATAGCGTAAAAGTCCGCTCGTTTCCGGATGCGGTAAAATGTCCGCGATACCAAACGGCGCCGTGGTGAAAGCCGTAATCGTCGACACCGAAGAACCGGTTACCCTTCGCTCTGTAGCCGGCCGGCGCGGTATCGTCGTCATCATCGGCATCCGGGTTGAATTGTCGGGCAGCCATCACCGGCGGCCAGGCTTGGTCTTCGAATCCGTTGGCGATCTCGTCGTCGTCGCGTTGCATCCGCCATCGAACGGCTTTCGCCGGCGTTACCGGAACGGTGTCGATACCACGCGCGTCAACATAGGCTTTCGGCGCGGTCGTCCATCCCCAAGGAAAACCGGCGTAGGTGCGCGCGACCGGGAGCGATCCGAACGGAACGTCCACCCCCGCGAGCCGTGCCGCTCGTTCGAGCGCCGCGGCGTTGTCTAATAGGCCGGCTTCGATCCGGTCGAGAACGATCGTTCCGTTGCCGTTGTTGAGTTGATGACGCGCCACGATAGCGTCTACTTGTTGTAACCAGCCGCGCGATTCGCGTGCGTATCGTGCGTCGAGCGCGCTGTCGCCGGCAGTGTGAGCCAGCAACCAGTCGGGAAGCCCTCCGGCGTCCGCGCCACCCCCGGAATATGGCCCTGAGTCTACGGCGACATACAGACGTTCGTGAGCCGCGTCTTCGAAGAGCGTGTCGAGATCGCGAATTCCGGTGAAATCGTAGGTTCCGGGGCGCGCCGAGTGATAGCCCCAATCCAGATCGATGGCGACCGCGTCGTACCCATCCGAATGGAGTTTGTGAAGGACCGTGGGCCACGCGGATGGATCGGGCCATTGCCAGTAATGAAATCGTGCGGCCGTTACCGGCCCCGGACGTCCGTCGATCGTAAGCGTCGACCCGTCGTATACCACGGTGTGATGCGCGTTCGCACACGCAGCCAGGAATACGGCGCACGCGGGCGCGAGCGATCGGAATGACCGAATCGCCCGCGCGAACCGCTTGCCGTCGAGGATCGCTACTTGATAACGCCTTTGATCGGCTTGGCCGAGGCGGCGCTTCCCGTCGGCGTAATACCGAAGATGTCTTCGATCGTACGCAGGACGTTGTAGTGGCTCACGGTTTGACTGTACTGACCCGGCTTTACGTTACCGATCAGAATCGTCGGAATTTGGTTGCCCGGGCTGCCGTCGTTCTCATCGAACGTCAGAATCAACACGCCGTTATGTGCCTGATCCCACTTGATGAGTTTGGGCAAGTTCTTTGAAGCCCACGTATCGCCGGTCGAAATCGCGCAGTCGTGCATATCGTTGCACATGTTCGGCGTTATCCAAACGAAATGCGCCGGCGGAGCCGTGAATGGCTTTTTGTAGATCTGGCTGACGGATTTGGGGAGGTTGGTAAAATCCGCCCACGGTACGTGCTTGCGATAGTAAAGATATCCGCTCGGAAGGCTGTCCGGAACGGCATAGCATCCGGTAAAACCCTTGGACGGCATCGATTCCGCGTAGCCACGGAAGCTCACTTTGGCGGCGAGCAACTCGCTGCCGAGGTTAT
>DASXXU010000023.1:0-2308 GCA_036502885.1 Candidatus Tumulicola sp. | reverse complement strand
GACGCCGTCACATCGGCGACGCCCTCTTGACCGGCCGGTTCTTGGACGTCCGGATTGTTTTCAATCTGTCCGCTGACGACGACCGTGTGGGTGACCGTTTCGGGTTGTACGATCAGCCGCACGCCGTTCGAAAGGCGCATGTCGGTCGGGTTGATGGTTTGCGCGGGTACTTTCAAGTTGGCGAGAATCGATTGCGCCCAACTGGGCAACGGTTCGTGTTTGCTGGGTGGGATTTCGTTGTTTTCGGCCGCCATCGATCCGCCGCCGCTGGCGGCGCCGGCGTTCTTGGGAACCGCGTACGCGGCGACCGCCGTCGTATTGTTGAGATACTTGCGAAGGACGCGATTGACATCGGCGACGGTGACCGCGTTGAAGTGTGCGATCATGTCGTCCGGCGAGCTCAGCCCCTGCACCGCAATGGCCTGACTCCACTCATCGGCCAGACCCGAGATCGAATTGCCGTTGAACTCGAGTTCGGAGACCTCGCGAAGCTTCGAAGCCTCTACGAGATCGGCCGGAACGCCGTTGGTTCGGTAGTTGTTAATGATGCCGCGGATCTCGGCATCCGTATCCTGCGGTTTGGACGTCACGGGTACGGCCGCAAACGCAATTCCGATTCCGGCCTTGGTGAATGTCTGCTCGTCGAATTCGACGCCGAGTGCCTTACCGGTGAACGGAAGGGCGCCAAACGCGCTGCGCTGATTGTTGAGCACGTCGCCGAGAATTTGTGCGGCCGCGTAATCCGCGCTGTCGTAGCCCGGCAGACGGTACCCCAGCAGGACGGCAGTGTACGGCTGATCCGACGTTTCGTGATAGGTCGCACCGCGAAGCGGCTGCAGACGCACGGCGTCGCGGGCCGGAAGCTTCGCCGACGGGATATTCCCGAAGAGTTGTTTGACCTGCGCGATGGTCTGAGGACCGTCGACGTTGCCGACGATCACATAGACGGCGTTATTCGGGTGATACCAACTGTGATAAAACTTTAGCAGCTGCTCCGAGGTAACGTCGTGTTTGAAGCCCTCGACCGTGCCGAGACCGTTTTTGTTGTACGGCGTGCCGCCGATCAAACGATCTTCCATCTTCACGAACAGCCGGTAGATCGCATTGCTGTTGTCTTGCGTCACCTCTTGCGTAATCGCACCGCGCTCCTGCGCCCACTGGTCGGGCGCCATCAGCAGGCCGGTCGCACGCGAGCGCTCTACGCGCAATGCGATATCGAGATACTGCGACGGAACGGTGAAAAAGTATTGGGTGACGTTGTTCTGCGTGTCGGCATCGAAGTTGCCCCCGGTGATGCCGATCGTTTCCATCAGCGATGACGACGACATCGTCTGGCTGCCGCGGAACATCATGTGTTCGGTTGCATGGGCGAGCCCGTCGATCCATTGTTCGTCGGATCCGACTTTGTAGTTCAGCTCGGTCGTTACGACCGGCGCCAGCGCGTCGTGTACTACGACGACTTGCAACCCGTTCGATAATGTGGCGCGGGTAACGTCGCCGGCCGCGCGCGCGGCCAGGGAGCTACAACAAAATACCGTCAGCGTCGCAAGCGCGGCGACGAGTGTTCGTGGAAATCGCATCGCAGCTTCTTCTGGCACGGCCGGGGCGACTCCCCGAAGCAGCGACTACGACGAGAGTAGTAAGCTGCGCGTGCTGGGCTGCCGCTCGAGCGCCGCGCGAAGACCGGCGTGCTCGGGAAGCACGAGACGTTCGTCGGCGTGCACGATTGCTTCGGCTTCGTTCTTGGCCTCGGAATAGACGCCGATATCACGGGCTAAGTCGGCAAAGCGTAGCCCATCCGAGCCCGACTGCGCCGTTCCGGCGAATTCACCGGGCCCGCGTAACCGTAAGTCTTCTTCGGCTATGACGAAACCGTCGGTCGTTTTGGTCAAAATCGCGAGCCGGTCGCCTTCGCCGCCTTCGTCGTCGTAGACCAGCACACAACACGACTCAATCGCACCGCGTCCGACCCGGCCGCGCAACTGGTGAAGCTGCGCCAATCCATAGCGCTGCGCGTCGAGTACCACCATGACGGTGGCGTTGGCAACGTCGATTCCAACCTCGATGACGGTCGTGGCAATCAGCACGTCGACCTCTCCGCGAGCGAAATCGGCCATCATCGAATCTTTTTCTCGCTGCGGCAGCCGGCCGTGCAGCAAGCCAAGCCGCAGATTCGCCGTTGGGCCCTTTCGCATCCGCTCGATTTCATCGACGGCCCCGGTGAGGCCGGATTCGCCTTCTTCGATGGCCGGCGTCACGATATAGGCTTGCCTTCCCAATCGCACGTTTTCCGCGACGAACTCGTAGA
>DASXXU010000022.1:0-8310 GCA_036502885.1 Candidatus Tumulicola sp. | reverse complement strand
TCGGTCGACGCATCGATGCCGGCAAGATGCGCCGCTGGAAAACGCGCGGCGAGCCGTTCCAACAGGTAGCCATCGCCACACGCCACATCTAGCACCCTAGTTAACGGGGATACCGATGCCAGGTCGTCGACCAACAGATCGCCTGCAGAAAGTCAAAGCCTGCCAGGCCGGAGAAATCGGTCATGAGGTTTTTATATCACGCCGGCTGTACGACGGCGACGATCTCGTTACAAAAATTGGCCCGGCGGTGTTTTAAGGATATGGCGCTCGACCTGACCCCCAGCCGACGATGATCGCTGCCTCCGTGACGGCGACCGAATCATTCGAACGCGGCTTCATGCGGGAGTACGCCGACGTCGTGCGTTGCGCTCACCGCGTTCTCGCCGACGCTTCGGAAGCTGAGGACGTTGCGCAAGAGGTTTTCGTTCGATTCGTCGGCCGGACGATTCCGGATCCTGCGATCCTTCGAATTACCGCGGTCCGGCTGTCCCTCAACGTTCTGAGGTCGCGTAAACGCCGTCTCGCGCGCGAACTCAACGATCACCGAAGCTCTCTTGCGAGCGTCGCGAGGACCGGAACGCCCGATCCGTTTGCCATCGTCGACGCATCGTCGCGCCGTCTCTTGGTTCAAGCGGCGCTCGTCCGGCTGCGGCCGCGCGACGCCGAGTTATTGATGTTGCGTTATAGCGGGGCGGACTATCGCGACCTCGCGCACTCGCTTGGAATCGATGCCGCGCAAGTCGGCACGCGCCTAGCTCGAGCAGAACGCGCTTTTCGAAAGGAAATCAACGATGCCGCATTGCGATGACGCCTTGTCGAACGACGCCGCGTTCGCCCAGGCTATGCTGCGAAGCGACGAACTCGCGATCGACGTTCCGTCCGGATACCGCCGCGTGATCGATCGCGCAAACCGGCGCACGCTCGCGACCCGTCGCATTGCGTGCGGACTGGCCGCCGCCGCGGCCGTCGTACTCGCCATCGTAGTGCTTCCGGTAGGGTCGTATGCGCGCCAATTTCTCGCGATCTTCGAACCGCGCGAATTCGTCCCGATCTATTTGACCGGCGTCGATCGCAAACAGCTTCACGAACCGTCCATCGCGCATCTTGGCAGGCTTCGCGTCGTACGTAAAATGTCGCGCGTAGAGATGGCGTCGCCCCAAGCAATAGCCGATGCTGGATTCCAACCGCGCCTTCCGCCGGCCGCGGCGCTGGCCGCAACCGCTCGATACTATTTTCTTCCGGCGGGTCGTCTCGATTTTTCATTCGATCGTTCGCGCGCCGCCGCGTACGAAAGCCGTTCCGGGACGCGAATGCCGCCTTTGCCGGATGAACTCGCCAACGCGAGCATTCGAGTAACCAGTGGTCCGGGAATGGTCGCGGAATTTAAACGTGCGAACGGGCAGATCTTTACAATCGTCGAGCTGCACGGGCCAATCGTTTCCTCAACCGGCGCGTCGATGGCGGAAATCGAGAAATACCTTGCATCGTTGCCCGGCGTACCGACCGATGTTTCGAACCAGATGCAAGGTTTAGCCAGCCCGTCGACCATGTTTCCGGTTCCGGTAAACGCGCGCTCGAACTCCGCTTCGACGGTCTACATTGGTGGCGCGAAAGCGCTGGCCGCCGGCGACGAAACGGGACTGGGTTCGGGGCTGCTGTGGCAGTCACACGGCATCGTCTACAGCATCTCGGGCACGCTGAAAATGTCTGAAGCGACGAAGTTGGCGAACGCACTTGAGTAAGGCCGCAATCGATTCGCGTCGTCTCACCAAAGCCTATCGTTCGAACGATCCGCCGGCGGTCGTAGATCTAACGTTAACGATCGAGCCGGGATGCGTGTTCGGTTTTCTCGGCCCGAACGGCGCCGGGAAGACAACGGTTCTCAAGATGCTGCTTGGGCTGACGCGGCCCTCATCTGGGGATGCGCTGTTGTTCGGGCGCTCCATCCGCCTTCCGCGCGCGCGCGAACGCGTCGGTTATCTTCCCGAGCTGTTTCGCTATCCGCCCTGGCTCACGCCGCGGGAGGTGCTCGATTATCATGCAGCTCTGGCCGCGGTCCCCCGCGACACCAGGGCGGCGGAAATCGAGCGCGTGTTGTCGCTGGTGGGGTTGACATCGCGGGCCGGCGATCGAACCGGCACGTTCTCAAAAGGCATGCAACAGCGGCTCGGCCTGGCCGTCGCTCTGCTCGGCCATCCCCGCCTCGTCTTTCTCGACGAGCCGACCTCCGCGCTGGATCCCGTCGGGCGAGTCGACGTGCGCGATATCGTGCGCAGTCTTCGAGAGAGGTCGACGACGGTTTTTATCAACTCGCATCTATTAACCGAGGTCGAACAACTCTGCGACCGTGTCGCGTTCTTTCGAAAAGGACGAATCGTGGCCGATGGTCCGATCGACGGTATCGTTGGTTCTTCTCGCGGCGTTCGTATCAAACTCGATGCACACGCAAACGGCGTAGCGACCGAGGCGTTGCGTCCGTTCGGGGAGGCGCTGATCCACGGCGATACGATCGCCCTTTCGGATATTGCAGCCGCCCGCGTGCCCGACGCGGTCGCGGCATTGGTTGCGAACGGAATGCGCATCCGCGAGGTAACCCCGCTCTCGCGCACGCTCGAACAACGCTTTCTGGAACTGATGGACGATTGATGCTGACGATCGCTTTGGATACAATTCGTGAGGTGAGCCGCCGTAAGTTCGCGCCGGCGGCGATGGCGCTTACCGCGCTCGTCACCGTGCTAACCGCATGGGGCTTTTGGAGCTTGGCGCATTTACATGCCGCCAACGGTCGTCCGCTATCGTTTGTCGAGGTGCACTCGACGACGGCCTTTCTCGTGATCTTCGGCGCGTTTCTCTTCAGCTTCGTGCTGGCGTTCGGCGGTGCGATACTTTCTGCGCCGCTCTTGTCGTCCGATCTCGAATCGGGCATGCTTCTTCCGGTGTTGGCGCGACCCATATCGCGCGTATCGTTCGTTACCGGCAAAGCCGCAGCGTTGATTCTCGTCGTCGGCATCTACTCGGCGGTCGCCGCGGTTCTGCAGCTTCTCGCGGTTCGACTAACGACTGGTTACGTGCCACCACATCCGTTCGCCGCCGTTGGTGCGTTGTGGATGCTGGCGACGGTCGTGATGGCCCTCGGCCTGGCGCTGAGCGTCCGGCTACCGGCGTTGGCGAGCAGCCTGATCGCGGTAATGGCGTTCGGCGTCTCGTGGATGGTCGGCATCGTGTCTTCTTTTGGCATCGCGTATCACAACGCGATGTTGATTCGCGTCGGCGTCATATCGCAGTTGCTGGTTCCGACCGACGCGATGTGGCGCATCGCGGTGTATCAACTCGAGCCGGTTGCGATGCTGGGGCACAATGGCGGTTTCGGACCGCTTGGCCCGTTCTCGGTCGTCTCGCCCCCGCCGATCGCGATACTGTGGTGGACATTTGCGTGGATCGCGGTCGTTCTTACGTTTGCAGCCGGCACGTTTTCGCGCCGGGACGCCTAAGGATTTGTGAGCGGCAAACGGATCCGGCACGCCGCGCCTCCGCCCTCGCGATTGTAGATTTCAATACGGCCGCCGGCACGCGACACCACTTTGGCCGCAATCGCCAAGCCGAGGCCCGTTCCGGTCGTCCCTTCGGAAGCCTCGCCTCGATAGAACCGGTCGAATGCGGAACGCAAGTCGTCCTCCGAGAACCCAGAGCCACCGTCGCATACCAGGATTTCGCATCCTCCCACTGTTTGCGTAACGCCGATCGTGACGGGGCTCGCGCCGCCATATTTCACGCCGTTGTCGACCAGTGCTATGAGCGCTTCCCGGAGTTCGTTTTCGGCCGCGTGTACCATAATCGGCGAAGGCGTAGCAGTCACGCGAATGCGGTCCTGTATGACGCTCGGAAACGCCTGCGGAATCTCGCGTACGACATCGTTAACGTCGAACGACTCTTCTTTTAGGGGCGCGACGTGCTCGAGACGTGCCAGCACGATCAGCTCGTCGATGAGGGCTTTCATCCTGCGGCTCTGATCCAGCATCTTGGTTATGGGCACGGCGTTCGCATCGTCGGGCGAACGCGCAGCCATCGAGCTCAAATACCCCATCACCACCGTCAGCGGCGTACGCAATTGATGGCCGGCGTCGGCTACGAACTGGCGCATTTCGGCGCTCGCCTGCGCGCGCTCGTCGAGGGCGCGCGTGATCTGTTCAACGGCCCGATTGTAAGCGTGCACGAGTTCGCTCACCTCGCGTGTGTTGTTGGCCGATACGTTCGCCGGCGTAAAATCGCCGTCGCCAAAGCGATTGAGCGCCGCTGTCGTGCTCAGCAGCGGGTCGAGCGCGTTGGCTGCTACGACGACCGCGATACGCCACGCTGCCACGATAACGACCGCCCCGATAACGAGCATGCTGAACAAATATAGTTCTATCCCACGTCGCACGAACGCGGGCGCCACGAAGACGACCGTGCGAACGCCGGCATACGAAACGACGGCTGGCCGAACCTCGTCGATCAGGACGCGAACGATGATATCGTCGTTGAACGCGCCACGCGGCGGGCGGGGCGGACCGCGTCGATCGTTGCCGTGTGCGAAATCGAACGGTCCCTCGGTGTGCGTCCCCACCGGCAACGGTGCGAGCCTGGCCGCCAGATATTGGTCGAGCGCTCGCAAGTCGGTGGGATTCGTGCGTAAAAACGGTGTGGCGAGAGCGGGCACCTGTCGCGCGGCAGATAGCAGCGCCTCGCGCCCCTGATACAGCAAGATCTGATTGCCCAAGACGGCCGAAAGAACGGCCAGACATAGCACGAGCAAAGCACCGGTAGTGATGTACCAGGTTACGAGCCGGCTGCGAAGTGAGGCCAAGCTTTTAAAACGCTACGTACGTAGCGTGTAGCCTGCTCCGCGAAGCGTCGCAATCAGCGGATCGTCGTTGTCGGCGGCGTTGAGCTTGATGCGCAGGTAGCGGACGAACGTTTCGACGCAGTTTTGCGATACTTCGGAATCGTAGCCCCAAACGCGGTCGATTAAATCATCTTTGCTAAACACCCGCTGCGGCTCGCGCATGAACGTTTCGAGCAACGCGAACTCGCGCGTGGTCAGCGCAACGTTACGGCCGTTGCGCGTGACGGTTCGGCGGTTGCGATTCATCTCGACATCGGAATACGTCAGGACGTCGGGCTGATCGAGTTGCGGCCGGCGAAGCGCCGAACGGATGCGCGCGATCAGCTCGGGCGTTTCGAATGGCTTGGCGATGTATTGATCCGCACCGCGTTCCAAGCCCAGTACTTTGTCACCGGTCTCACCCTTCGCGCTGATGATAAAAATCGGGGCTTGGGTGAGGGCGCGAAAACGCGGCAGGATGCTGATGCCATCGATCTTCGGCATCATCACGTCGAGCAAGATGAGCGCCGGCTGCCACTCGCGAGCCAAGGCCAAACCGGCCGGGCCGTCGCGTGCGGCCTTCACTTCAAAGCCGGCCCACTCCAACTCGGAGGTGAGCAGGCAGCGAATGTCCTCTTCATCATCCACGACGGCAATGCGCGCGCCTCTAGCATCCATACCTTGTGATTATCGCGCCTGGCTGAGACCAACCTTGGATTTCCATCAGAGTTGCCTAAGCGCGTACGCCTACGCTTGCGGTATGGAGGTCCGCGGTTCGAGGTGGCACGTCGCCGGGGCCATTATTGGGGGGTTCCTCGGCGGCGTGCTCTTCGCCATCGTCGTTGCGCTGGTTGTAGGCTACCTGATCGTCCGAGCCGGTGCGCTGCCCGCCAACGCCGACGCAAAACCACCGGCGATAGAACGGTGGATCGCGCGGACCTCCTTGCGAGCCACCATCGACCGCGAAGCCCCCAGAGCTGCTAACCCCGTGCCGGCGACGGATGCGAATCTGCTCGCCGGCCTTAATTCGTACCTTGCCAACTGCGCCGTTTGCCATGGCGCCGCCGATGCCAAGGCGACGAACATCGCCGCCGGCCTCTACCTGCGGGCGCCGCAATTAGCCGGTCACGGCGTTGAAGACGATCCCGACGGCGTGACGTTCTGGAAAATCTATCACGGCATTCGTTTGACGGGTATGCCGTCGTATGCCAAAACGCTCAATACGCAGCAGATCTGGCAAATCACCGCGTTTCTTTCGCATATGGACCGGCTGCCCGCGAACGTCGACGCACGCTGGAAGAAGGCGCGCGTTGCGGAGCCCACGGCACCGGCCGCGGTCCAGGCGGAGCAGCACGGGCCGCCGGACCGGAAATAACGTTCATGTAAGCCGTCCCATGCCCGGGAACCGCGCTGCCGGAGACTAACTGTTCGGCGGAGGTAGTCCGCATGAATAAGATCTGGGCAGTACTTTTAGCTTTCTGCGTACCCGTACTTCTAACGGGCTGCAACGCGTATCAATCTGCGAGCACGCTTCCAACGAGCAACATGAGCGGAGCGTTGCCAAACGCGCCGTCCCAGCAACGCTCGTGGATGCTCGCAAACGCAAAAACCGATAAACTGCTTTACGCCTCTGACGAGGCTGGCAGCGAAGTCTACGTCTTCTCGTACGCCACGCACCGGCGAGTCGGTTTGTTGGCGGGCTTCAGTTACCCAAGTGGCGAGTGCGTGGACGCTCGCGGAAACGTGTGGATCACCGAGCAAGACCCCGGGCAAATCGTGGAGTTCGCTCACGGCGGTACATCGCCAATCGCGACGCTCAGCGTGCCGGGTTTCTTTGCGACGGCTTGTTCGATCGATCCCACGACGGGCAACTTGGCGGTTCTTAACCGCTCGGGTGTTGATGTGTATCAAAATGCGACGGGAACGCCGAAGCAGTACGCGGGGACTCAAAATGCCATCTTTAATTATTGCGCGTACGACGAGTCGGGGAACCTATTTGTCAGCGGCCAAGTCGCGAGCTCATTCTTTCTAGCGGAGCTGAAGAAGCACGCCGGCTCGCTTACGGCGATCAAAGTACAAAGCGATGCGCCGTCCCTCAATAGCATACAGTGGTACGGGAAATACTTGACCGTCATAATGGCTCAATCGTATGGCCAGAAACTAACCTATGTGGCGCGATTGCATATTGCAAACGATAAAGCAGAAATCATCCGCACCACAAAACTTGTCAATCAACGGGAGCCGTTCAACGGGCAGTTCTTAATCGAAGGCGGCCATATTATCGGGCCGTCTGCGGGATTCCACGGTAACGCACAAGTCCTCGATCAGTGGAACTATCCGATAGGCGGTAGGATCAAAGGGAAGTTCGTGTCCGGCGGGACCTATTACGTGGCTCTTGCCGGGGTAGCGGTAAGCGCAGCGCGATAACGCTCGACCGGTTACAGGCAGGACATCGTTTAGATTTCTCCGAGACTCGCAGCGTGGAACGCGTAACAGGAATTGGCGGCCTCTTCTTTCGCTCTTCCGATCCGGCAGGCAGCGCGCGTTGGTATTCGGAGCACCTGGGCATTAATGCGGGCGGTGAAGGCGAGAGCGATGTCTGGCAACAGGCCGCGGGGCCGACCGTTTTCGCACCCTTTGCGAAAGACACCGAATACTTTCCCGAACGAAACAGCTGGATGCTCAACCTGCGCGTCGCGAACCTCGATGCAATGGTGGCGCAGTTGCGCAACGCAGGAATTAACGTAGAGATAACCTTCGAGGACGATAATGTCGGACGGTTCGCACGCCTCTCCGATCCCGATGGCAACCCGATCGAACTGTGGGAGCAAAAAGGGAATTGATCGCAGCCCGTTTTACCGTTTGCCGGCCTGGGCAAGGTGTAGCAACCACACTAGTTCACTGACGCTCTTGAAAACGGAGTTCTACTATGTTTGAAGACGATAGACGCGAAGGACCTGCGGACGGCGGCGCTTCCGGAACGCCGGGCATGCACGACGGCGGAGCCGACGGCGGAGCGGAAGGCCCCGCGGACGGCGGCGCTTCCGGAAAGCCGGGAGTTCATGATGGCGGAGCCGATGGTGGCGCTGACGGCGGAGCCGATGGCGGTGCTGACGGCGGAGCCGACGGCGATGGGGGAGCGGACGGCGGAGCGTAATCGCTGACCGATCCGTTATTCCGCATCACGGGGCTCGCGCTTGACGAGTTCGCGATGCAGTATTGGGGCGTTGCGCCACTGGTTCGGAGTGGGGCACACCTTCCCAAAGGCGGCTTTGGCGATTTGCTGTCGCTCGCCGCGGTTGACGAATTAGTCTCGCGACGAGGTCTACGGACGCCCTTCGCTCGGATGAGCCGGGACGGCGATCTTCTGTCGCCGTCCCGCTTTACGTGCGCCGGAGGCGCGGGCGCCGAGATCGCGGATCAAGTTGCTGACGAAAAAGTCCTAACGG
>DASXXU010000021.1:0-2614 GCA_036502885.1 Candidatus Tumulicola sp. | reverse complement strand
GTACGCTGCCGGCGCAAACGGCGGAACCACCGACGTACCGCCATTGCGTATCCTTACGTTGCAAGGCGTCGTCACCACCAACGAGGAGTGCGTCTCGCCACGCAGCCCGCTGCAACCGTTCTTTCCGTCGATCCAAACGTATGGCTCCAACGTCTACGTCACCGACGATTTCAATAACCAAATCGCCGGCTATCCCGACGGACACAACGGCACGATCGCACCGATCCTCGACATCACCGGCGGCGCGACTGGGCTCAACGCCCCGATCGCCGTCGTGATCTCTTCACTTTCCGGTTCGGCTCAGGCCAGGCCGGTTACCGGCGTAATACGCGCGCCGGCACACCCGACATCCGAATCTACGCACACGCTAGCACAAGGACGAACTACACATGAATAAGACTTTGGCCACGTTGGCCATGGCGACCGTTCCGGCGCTGTTGCTCAGCGCTTGCAGCGGCGGCGCCGCGAGTTCCAGCGGCATGTCGGCGTTGCCTGCGACGACGCATGGCGTTACCGGCCGCGCAAAGCCCAATGACAACGGACCGCAAGATCTTCACGCCGGCGGCGCCGACATTCCCGCGTACGCATACAATCTCGGAAACCAACCCGTCGGAAACTACAACCAAGCACAAACACCGCCTGGAGCCGGATCGCTGTTCTACGCGGCTCCGACGAATGGCACCGTTTACTACTGTCAAAACAACAGCGGCGACGGGCGCAAAGCGTTTGAAGGCGGTCCCGGCGAAAACGCCGTTCCATCGACCGGCCCATGCGCACCGTTGGGGGCCTCGGCCACCGGCTTCGGCGGGCGCCAAGACCCGCTCGACTTCGTCGGCACGGCTACCGCGTTGGCTTCAACGGAATACACGACGTACAAACAATATCGCGAGCCCGCAACCGGCACCAGTTGGGGCGAGCCGTTCGAGTTTCCGCAAATCGGCGACGAAATCGTGTTCGGATACGTCGCAAAGAATTTCAGCATCGCGAAGATCAAACTTTCGACCTGGACGTATTGCGCGATTTCCAACGGTACCGTTTCGGATTGGAACGATCCGGCCGTCACCGCCGACAATGGCGGATCGGTAACCGGCGGGAACTCCGAGCCCATCACTTACTATTTCCGCGGCGATAGCGCCTCATCGACCACGCAGTTCACGAACCACTTGAACACGGTGTGCAACGGCACGTGGAAGAAGCCGTACAGCGTTGCCCCGTACCAATCTTCGGGACATAGCGCCGCGTGGACGTTCGGCGTTAACAGCACGTGGCCCGGACCGGGCTCGTCGGGCGATCCCAACCCGAACTTCATTGGGGGCACCGGTGACCCGGGTATTCTGGCCGGCATTCAATCTACGAAGTTTGCGACCGGTTACGTGGTCGGAGGATACGTGAAGCCCGCCAATCCGCCCGTAGCGCAAGCTATTCTGCAAAACGGACAAAAGGGCAAGACGCCGTTGTGGGTCGACCCCACGAACAAGACGGCCGTCGCCGCCGCCCTCAAGAAAGTAACCGCGGCCAACATCCAGTACGGCGAGGGCAGCGACGAGGTTCCGCTCGGCACAAGCACCCCGCAGTGCATCCTGTACATCGACCCGAAGTTCTACGTTAACCCGCCGGCGCGTTCGTACCCGATCGTCGGCATAAGCTACTTGCTGTTTTACGGAAGCAACAATGGCGTGCACACTCAAGACAAGATCACGCTGATCAAATATCTGGAGTCGCCCGCTGGCGTTAAGACGATCAAGAAGCTCGAGTACACCCCGCTCTCCGCCTCGGTTCAAAGTGCGGTTGTCACCGCGCTAAACGGCGGCGCAACCGACCCGGCCTGCCTGCAATAAGCACGTTGGAATCGGCGTTTCGCGCATCGCATTACGGTGCGCGAAACGCTCCATCGACATGACAAACTTCTTCATACGAGCGGCACTTCTCGCGATGCTCGCCGCGCTTGGTGGTTGTGGAAATAGTTCTGCTTCGTCGGCGACGCCGGCTGCGAATGCCGCTAGCGTACAGGTACGATTCGTCGAAGGGGCGCCGCTTCTTGAAGCGCTCGTCAACGGACAGCCAACCGATATCGGCGCGGCCTATCTCAGCGTGAACGGCACGACCGTCGCATCGACGTTTCCGTACGCGGCGATCACGCAGTTTCAATCGTTTCGGGCCGGAACGCTCTCGCTAACGGCGTCGGATAGTCTTGGCTATACGGTTGGGCCGATAAAAACATCCGCGCCTTTGCAAAGCGGAAAAGCGTACACCGTGATCCTGTTGGGAACCTATCCCGCGTACGAAGCGGTGGTTTATGAGGAGCCCGCGACGTCGTCATCGGCCCAGCTCTCGCTGTATGAAGCGTCACCGTCCGTTCGTTCCGCCGACTTCGGCCGCTTCGATGCTTCGAGCCACTCGAACTTCGTGAAACTCGGAAGCGCATCGTATGGAAGCGTCGCGAGCGTTTTGCTCGGCAAAAGTGCTTCGAACTTCGGTGGATACGCTGGTCAAGGGAACAAGCCGTTCGCAAATGGTGCGTTAACGTTGGCCGCGGTAAACTCGTTCGATCAGCGCAACGTCCTTCCGTTCAACGCCGCCACCCGCATGTCACTGATCCTTATCGATCCTAAGC
>DASXXU010000020.1:0-3653 GCA_036502885.1 Candidatus Tumulicola sp. | reverse complement strand
CCGACACCGACCGAAACCTTATGGTGGCGAGCGGTGAATCGGGGCAACTTCTTAGCGATGTCGTCGGGCATGATCGCGTCGATGGCGTCATCGACCGTCACGATGCCGAGCATCACCCCATCGTCTCGCAGAACCGGCACCGCCAGCAGATCGTACCGCGCGATCGTTGCCGCAACTTCCATGGCCGGCGTATCGGCCGTCACCGTGACCGTATCGGTGTTCATGATGCGGTCGATGAATGCCGTCGGCAACTCGAGCAGCAGCGTGCGCAACGAGATCGTTCCGAGCAGATGGTCGGCCTTGTCCAGGACATATAGGTAATAGATGAATTCGCTGGTCGGCGCGATCTCGCGAATCTTGCGGATGGTCGCTTCGGTGGTGCGATGCGGATAGATCCATACGAAATCGGTCGTCATGAGGCCGCCGGCCGAGTCCTCGGGGTATTTAACGAGTTCGCGCAGCTCGCTGGCGGTGTAATCGTTCATCTCGGCGAGCAGTTCGGATTGGCGCTCTTCGGGTAACTCGGCTAGTAAATCGGCCGCGTCGTCGGAGTCCATCTCCTCGATGATGTCGGCCGCGCGCTCGGTACCGATATCGCCGATGATCGTTTTTTGCGTCTCGACGTCAAGATGTTCGAATGCGTCGGCAGCGGTTTCGTCGTCGAGCTGCCCGACGACGGCGGCCGCTTCGCGAGCGGAAAGTTCGCCGATGATCTCGGCCAGCTCGGAAGGGTGCAGTCGCGCTAGACGATTCTGTGTCACCGAAAGCCGGACATTTGCCGGATTGGCTTCGCGGATCGGGGAGACCGAGCTCCAAGCGATCATCGAGTTCGGCATCGCTCGTGCGACGGCGGGCGTAACCCGTCGCCCGAGCGAGCGGAATCCGAGACGCCGCAACAACCCGCCGACGCCTACATCGGCGGCGAGTACACGTAAACGCCCGGTTACCTCGGCAACCTCGATGTCGTTGATTCGGACGACCTTACGCCCGTCGACGTCGACGATCTGTTTGTCGAGCAAATCCGCTACGAGATACAACCGCTCGTCGTCGCTGGGTGCCGGTTCGGCCGGCGTGACGGTGAGCGCGATGGAACCGTCGGTGCCGACGCCGGTAACCGTGTCGATCGGCGCGAAGCGCGGTCCGAGCGCGGTTTTGATGACGAGACCGTCGACGGGCGGAAACGTTTCTTCTGGATGTAGAACGAGAAAATCGGCGACTTTGCCGACCAGCAAACCGTTGACGGTCGCCCGGCGACCGACCAAATCAGAGATAAATCCCTGCGTGAACGTCATTTCGCACCCCATTCGCACCGAGCTTTGACACCACGCACCGTCGAGATCGCAGCCGCCCTGGCTCCGACTCTAGCCGCATTAGACATCGCCTTAAATCGGCGCAGTCTGGTCCACCCACTTGGCGTCTCTCGACGTTTCGGGGCAGCGGCGTGTGATTACGTGGACGCCTCACCTAGCGAGGTAACTCATCGACAGTATACCCCGCAAATCACGAGGGGCCTCCGGGCGGACGCAGGCATTCCGCCGTCCAACGCGAGCGGCATGACGTCCGATCCACTCGATGTCGCCATTGCCGCCGCGCGAAACGCGGGCGATCTCTTGATGCAGCGTCACGATCCCGGGCACGTTAGCGAAAAGGGCCGGCGCGGCGACCTGGTAACCGATGCGGATCGCGCCGCCGAGGCCGAAATCCTTACCCGCTTGCAGCGATCGTTTCCCAACGCCGCGGTCCTCGCAGAAGAAGGCGGGGCACGCTCGGGAACCTCGGGCGAACGCTGGATCGTCGACCCGCTCGACGGCACGACCAACTTCGCGCACGGCTACCCGTTGTATTGCGTTTCCATTGCATACGAACGCGACGGGGAATTATTTGCCGGTGTGATCTACGCCCCGGTGCTCGGCGAATGTTTTACGGCTCGTCGTGGCGAGGGTGCGCGATTGAACGGCCAGCCCATTCACGTTTCGGCGATCGAGCGGCTGGGCGATGCGATGGTTTGTACCGGCTTTCAACCGTCCGATTATCTACGCAACGGCAAGTGGTTCGCCGCCATGTCGGATGCCGCGCAAGCCGTTCGGCGCGATGGAAGCGCCGCGCTAGATCTTGCGTTCGTCGCGTGCGGGCGCTTCGATGGATTTTGGGAGTTCGACCTGAAGCCGTGGGACGTCGCCGCCGGAACCCTAATCGTGCGCGAAGCGGGTGGAACGATATCGCAAACCACCGGTGATGACGCACAGTTAGACGCTCCGTCGATTCTCGCGACCAATTCTCGCACTCATCAAGAGATGACGCGAGTGTTTCAGTGAACTAGTCGGAGTCCGAATCATGCGGGACGTCGGGGCTCACGGCCGAGCCGACCGGCTTGGTCAACCCAGTAATGGTCGACTGCGGGCTTCCACCAGCGGGATAGCCGAAGGTTTCGACGTTGGCGTTACCAGCATCGGCGCCGACGAAGCGCGGTCCCTTGATCGTTCCTTGAACGATATCGCTCGATCCAGTCAGCGGTGTCGAACCCGTAATCACACCTGTCGGGGAAATCTGATACAGAACTGCGTTTTCTTGGTCGCCGATGTTCATGGACTGCGTTTGTGCCGACCAAGCGACTGTCCCCGGAGATTGAACGGTCGCGCCGCTTATCGTGATGAGTTTGACTTTCCCATTTTTAAATGATCCGAAGACGGTCGAAGACGACGCGCTTTCGCCGTCGAAATAGAGCACGCCGGTCTTACCAGCGTAGGCTAGGAAGTAGAATCGCTGAACGCCTGGGCCGCTGATAATTGATGGGAACCCGCTGGCATGTGTGTAGATCGCAATGCTTCCAGCACCGTCGGCGGTCGTTTCGATGTTCGAAACGGCCAGATTTCCGGTTGATCTATCGAACGAACACGCGACGGGGTACCACCCAAAATCGTTCAACGCTTGTAAAAAGGTTCCATCATGCGAAAACTCAAAGATCGACTCGGTACCCGTGTTCGTTACATACACGTCGCCTTTGTTGTCGCTACATAGACCCTGCGGTTCCGCAAAAACATTTCCGGGCGGCGGAGAAAGTTCGCCGATATACGTATTCGACGGAAAATCGTACATCTGGACCTCATTGGTTCCAGAATCGCTAACGAACAAGGTCTTCGTATATGCGCAACAGTCCGGCTTGATGGCGTGCGTGCCAGTCGCATTCCGTGGCCGAATGTTCAATCGCGGATCGACGACCGAGGTAAGTTTTGATAATTGCGAGTTAAGAGGCGGGGCCATAGGTACATCGACAGCACTTCCGGCCGCCGGAGCTAGCTGGGAATTCCCGCCGCCGCTGCAGCCGGTTACGAGTGAGGTTGCGGCCATCGCGCCTAGTGCGTACGCCGCCCATGGTCGGGATCGCATATAAAAATTCTCCCTTTTAAAAGCCGAAGTCCGTGAGGGTACGGTCGACACTTTGTGATCTGAAGGGCCAACCCTCGCGGACAAACTCGATTTATTGGGGAAGGGCGTCCGTTATCAACTCGGCATACGCACGGCTAGAATCGGTCGGTACGCGTTGTAGTTGCGGATCGGTATCGAGGGCGATGTGGTACAATCCGAAATCGCTGCCGTCGTCGAACGGTAAACCCCATTCACGATTGGATGTGATGCTCCAACAAAGGTAGGCG
>DASXXU010000019.1:0-3651 GCA_036502885.1 Candidatus Tumulicola sp. | reverse complement strand
ACCGGCGCGCCGCGCAGATCCGCGCGCCGCAAGCACAGCACGGCGGCATCGAAAATTCTTCGCGCCGAACGCGTCGGTTCGGCCAAATGCGTTTGACGGCCGATGGTGCTGAAATCGCCGCGCCGGATTTTGATGCCGACGGTACGAGCGATGGAATCTTCCTTGGCAAGTTTTTGCGCTAGCTCGATGGCTTGCTCGCGCAGCATCGCGATCAACTGACGTTCGTCGCGCACGTCGTACTCGAACGTTTCTTCGGTGGAAATCGATTTGGTTTCGCGCGAGGTGTCGACCCGCCGCTCGTCGATGCCGCCGGCCAGCTCGCGCATGCGCGCCGCCGACGATCCAAACACCCGCTCCAATCCGTCGGCGAGCGCCAGTTCGCCGATCGTCGTGATTCCGAGCGCGTTCAAGCGTGCTTCGGTTTTGGGCCCGATGCCCCACAGCTTGCCGACCGACAACGGCGCGAGAAACTCGGCTTCGGTTCCCGGGGCGATCGCCAGCAATCCGTTGGGCTTGCAACGATCCGACGCGATCTTGGCGACCAGCTTCCCGCCTGCCACGCCGGCGCTCACCGTCAACCCCGTTGCGCGCAGCACCTCGCTGCGAATCGACTTCGCGAACTCGATCGCTTCTTCAAACGTTACCTTCCCGGGATCGACGAACGCTTCGTCCAGCGAAAGCCCTTCGACCGCGTTCGAACGTGCGGTGAAGACGGCGAACACTTCGCGCGAAACGGTGCGATATTTTTGCATATCGGGCGCCACGACGACCAAGTGCGGGCAGGCTTCGCGGGCGCGGTAGAGCGGCATGGCCGAGCGCACGCCAAACGGGCGAGCTTCGTACGACGCGGTTAAGACGACGGCGCGGCGGCTCGAACCGGCGATCGCAACCGGCTTGCCGCGCAGAGAGGGATCGTCGCGAATCGCGACGCTGGCGTAAAAAGCGTCGATGTCGAAATGTGCGACCGCGCCGGGGCGATGTTCGTCAGGCATCGACGGCGCGCGCGCGAACGGCGCCGCGCTCGAGCGCGAGGACGGTTTGCACGTTACGCACGTCGTCGGCATCGCTGCCGGGCGTTTCGAGGATCGCCGTCTTATCGCGAAGTTCGGGATGCGCGATCAACGCGCGAAAGCCGTCGAAACCGATCTTTCCATCGCCGATGTGCCAATGCCGGTCGCGTGCCGCGCCGAGTTCGACTTGCGTGTCGTTGAAGTGGAACATCAAAATACGATCGACGCCGATCTCGCGCTCCGCCTGCTCAACAAAGCGGTCGACGCCGTCGGCCGAATCGATGCGATATCCGGCCGCCCATGCGTGCGCGGTATCCAAACATACCCCGAGTTGCGGATGGTCGATGGTACGAACGATCGTTCCGAGCTCTTCCAACGTTCCGCCGGCGAGGTTCCCGGCGCCGGCCGAGTTTTCCATCACGAGGTAAACGCCGGATGCGATGTCGTTCAGACAACGTTCCAACGCGGCGCAGATCGCGCGCAATCCATCGGCCCGGTCGCGCTCGCCGTACGAGCCGAGATGCGTGTTGACGAAACGCATACCTCCGCGACGAGCGACCTCTAAATCCGCCCGCAATAGCCGCTCCGAGCCGGCGTAGATCTTCGGATCCGATGCGGCCAGGTTGACCAGATATGCGGTGTGGATCGCGCACGGATCCAAATCGGCCTCTCGTCGCAAACGTGCGAACTCCCCGAGCGCGACGTCGTCGACCGCGGAAACGCGGTAAGATCGCGGATTCGAAGAGAATATCTGCAGCGCGTTGCATCCGGCTTCGCGCGCGTGCGCGACCGCGGCAGCGTAACCGCCGGCGGTGCGGACGTGAATGCCGATCCTCACGGCTTAGCCCGGTTGGGAAAGGCCGAGCTCGAGCGCTTGGCCGGGCTCGAGTTCGATGTCCGGCAAATCCTCGAGCGAACCCAATCCGAACGATTCGAGAAAGAACGGCGTCGTACGATATTGCATCGGACGGCCGACGACATCTTTTCTGCCGGCTTCGGCGATGAACGTGCGGTCGAGCAGCGTGTTGACGACGCTATCCGAGTTAACGCCGCGGACCGCCTCGATCTCGCCGCGTGTCACCGGCTGCATGTGCGCGACGATCGCGAGCGCTTCGAGCGCGGGCGTCGATAACGTCGTGCGTGGCGGGAGCAGATAGGCTTCGACAACGTCGCGCGCGAACGGCGACGACGCGAAGCGGTAGCCTCCGGCAACTTCGCGCAGTACCATCCCTCGCTCGGCGTACTCGGCCGCAATGCGCGCCAGCGTCGCGGCCAATTCGACCTCGGCCGCGCCGGTTAACTTCGCCAGGCGCTTGATCGACAACGGCTCGGCCGCCACAAACAGCAGCGCTTCAACCGGAAGCAACAGCCGGGCCACCGCTTCTTCGATCGCGACCGCGCCGGCTTCGTTTTCGGCAACCGTCATCCAGCACCCCAGCGTAAGCGAATGTCTTCGAACGGCTGCTCCTGCGTGAACGCGATGCGCCGCCTGCGCACCAACTCGAGCAGCGCGAGAAACGTGACGACGACGATCTCGCGCGTCATCCCGAGCTCGTGACAGAGTTGACCGAACGTGGCCTCACCCAACTCTTTCAACCGGCGCGACACGTAGTCCATCGATGCCAGCAACGAGATGCGTTCGCGCGCGATCGAACGTTTTTCGGGCCGCGCTTGATTGAGCATCGCAACGAACACACGGCGCAATCGCTCGGGATCGACGGCGTAACGCTGCACCAGCGCGCCGGCCGGGTCGCCGGCGTCGCGGTAAAAATAACCGGCGGCCTCGGCTTGGCGATCGCGCAAGCGTTCGCCCAGATCGCGATATTGCGAGTACGCGATCAATCGCCGGCGCAGCCGTTCCTCGACCGCTTCGGGGCTATCGTCTTCGTCTTCGAGCAGTTCGAGCGGGATCGCCGGCAACAGCGCGCGCGATTTTAGAAATACCAACGTCGCGGCGATTACCAAATAATCGGCGGCCAACTCGACATCCATCGCCTGCATGGATCGCACGTACGCGAGATATTGCTCGGCGACGGCGGCCAGCGGAACGGTGGCCACATCCAAACGACGCTCTTTAATTAAGCCCAGCAACAGGTCGAGCGGACCATCGAAAACGTCGACGCTTACCCGGCAGGCGGGGCGTTCGAGCGTTTCGATAGCGGGCTCGATGGAATCGGCCGTCAAGACGACCGTCGTTGACCGACTTCGACCGCGACGGCGTCTTCGAACGCGCCGGGATTAGCTTCGAGAAACTCGGCCGCCATATCGACCAGCCGCTTTTCGTTAACGTACTTGAGCGTCTTGCGGGCTTGCGCGACGTCGAACCAGCGCGCTTCGTCGACTTCATGATCGTGGTTGGACGGATCGCCCGAGAGGTAGCGCATCAAAAAGAACGTCACCGATTTACGGTGTTTGGCGGAACCGACGTAAAACCAATACGAGATCTCGTTCAGACGCGTGACGATCTCGCCCCAACAACCGGTTTCTTCGCGCACTTCGCGTATCGCGGTTTGGTGACGCGACTCGCGCGCTTCTACGTGACCCTTCGGAAGCGTCCAAATGCGCGGCGGATTGCCGCGCCCAATGAGCAGCGCATCGTACCCCCGATCGCTCGGGCGCAGCAGCAGTCCTCCGGCCGAAA
>DASXXU010000018.1:0-37621 GCA_036502885.1 Candidatus Tumulicola sp. | reverse complement strand
CTCATACTCGATGCGCAGACGGCGTCGATCCCACACGGCTCTTGCCACATCTCGAAGATGCGGTGGCGTCTCGAGCGGCGAGTACCACCGGGAGAGATCGACGTGCAGCCGTTCGTGCGTGCGTCGCGCGCTTTCGGCGGTCGAGCGCGGCAACGATGCCAGCAATTTTCGTTGAGCGCCCGCGGCGGCCGACCCAATTCCGAGTGCTTCGGCAATGGTCGTCCATCCGGCCAGCGCCAACGCTTCCGATTCGGGAAGGTCCAGGCCGGTCAGTCGCGTTCGATATCCATCGACGATACGAATCCCGCCACCGTTACCGGCCTCGGCGTACACGGGCACGCCGGCGTCGTGCAGCCGCTCGACGTCGCGATAGATGGTGCGTACCGAAACGCCCAATTCGTCCGCTAGCTCGGGAGCGCTCGCGCGCCCACGAATTTGGAGGATCAACAATAGCGATATCTGGCGGCCGGCCGACACGTTCGTCCACTTTCGCCATCATATTAAATAAACCTGACATGCCGTGTCATGTTTAAACGATAGACTTGAACCATGAAGATCGCAATGATAGCCCTCTCGATCGCACTGCTCTTGGCATCGCGCGGACCGGCGAATGCCGCGGCCGCGAGCCCGACGATCGCTCCTACAGGGACGATCGTTTTGCCCCGAAATGGCGCACACGATTTCGATTGGCTCGCCGGAAAATGGTACATGACGTTCAAACGGCTTCGTCACCCGTTGACCGGAACGCACGACTGGTATTCTTTTGATGGTTCGGCCGATGTCCGATTGCTTTGGAACGGGGGCGGCAACTTTGAATCCGGCCGCCTCAATAGTCCGCTCGGAAAGATCGATTACGCTACGTTACGTACGTACGACGCAACGAAGCATGAATGGAGTATTTACTGGGTGACGGCCAAGGGCGGGCTCGGGCTTCCGCCGGAAGTGGGTTCGTTCGACGCTAATGGTACCGGCCGATTTTACTGCTGGCACGATACGTACGGAGGACATCCGATTGCCAGCCGCTACATGTGGACGCCGGTCGGCGCTCCGCACCACTATCACTTCGAGCAAGCCTTTTCCACCAACGGCGGCAAGACGTGGGAAGTCAACTGGATATCCGACGTGTACCGAAAGCCCGACTGACGTAGAAGTTAGGTTGTGAGCAGCGCTTCCAAACCGTCCTCATCGAGGACAGCGATGCCGAGTTGCTCGGCCTTTGCAAGTTTGCTTCCGGCTTCGTCGCCGGCCACCACGTAGTCGGTTTTTTTGCTCACGGAACCGACAACCTTACCTCCGGCACCGATGATTCGTTCGGTCGCGCTCTCCCGGGTCATGTTCGGCAGCGTTCCGGTTAATACGAACGTCTTTCCGTTCAACGGCCCGGGGGCAGCGCGCTCGCGTTTCGGCGCGGTGAGGCCGACGCCGGCCTCGCTCAAGCGTCGTACGATCTCGCGATTTTCTTCTTGCTCGAAGAAGAGTCGAACGCTGGCCGCGAGCTCCGGCCCAATACCTTCGCTCTCGCGCAGCTTCGCTTCATCAGCCTGTGCGATCGCGTCGATCGAACCAAAGTCTTCGGCCAGAATCCGCGCGGTCTGTTCGCCGACGAATCGTATCCCCAACGCAACGAGCACCCGCGCGAGGCCGCGTTCCTTCGAGCGCTCGATCGAGCGCAGCAAGTTGTTTGCGCTTTTCTCGGCTAACCGCGGAACCTTCAAAAGCGCGGGCAGATCGAGCGAGTACATATCGGCGATGTCGCGGATCGCGCCGGTTGCGATCAGCTGCTCGGATAAGACGTCGCCCAAGCCTTCAATATCCATGGCGCCGCGCGACGCAAAGTGGCGCACCCGTTCGTAGATTTGCGCCGGGCACGCAGCGTTGGTGCAGCGCGACATCGCCTCACCCTGCGGACGATCGACCGCCGCACCGCAGACGGGGCAAACGTCCGGCATCCGAAAGCGCTTTTCTTTGCCGGTGCGCTCCGAAACGATCGGACCGACCACGCGCGGGATCACGTCGCCGGCGCGCGTCACGAGCACGGTGTCCCCGATTCGTATATCGTTGCTTTCGATGTAGGCCGCGTTGTGCAGCGTCGCGCTCTTTACCGTGACGCCGCCGATGGGGACCGGATCCAAAACGGCATTCGGATTGAGCGTGCCGGTACGTCCGACCGACACAATGATGTCGCGAAGTTTCGTACGCGCTTCGCGCGCTTTGAACTTGAACGCGATCGCCCAGCGCGGATCCCGCGCGACCGTTCCGAGTTTCTCTTGCAGCGCAAACCGGTCGACTTTGATAACCACGCCGTCGATCTCGTAGTCGAGTTCGTCGCGGCGTGCCTCCCACTCGCGACAATAGGCGATCGCCTCGTCGATGGACTCCGCCGAACGAATATTCTCGTTCACGCGAAACCCCAGCGTGCGCAGCACTTCCAACGCTTGCGATTGGCTCGCCAGCGGTACGCCGCCGCGTTGCTCGGCAACTTGGTAGGCGTAAAACGAGAGGCGCCGCGCGGCCGTCAACGCCGGTTCGAGTTGACGTACCCCACCCGATGCCGTGTTGCGGGGGTTCGCAAAAACCGGCAATCCCTCGCGTTCGCGTTTTGCGTTGATCCGGTTGAAGTCGCTCTTGCGCAGATATACCTCGCCGCGCACCTCGACAAAGGGCAACGCGTCCGCGGTGGAGCGCAGTCGCAGCGGGATCGTGTTTATCGTTCGTAGGTTCGGCGTAACGTCTTCGCCCACGCGGCCGTCGCCGCGCGTGCCACCGCGCGTCAACGCACCGTCATCGTAGTCGAGCGCGATGGCCAAGCCGTCGATCTTCAACTCGCAAACGTATCGAACGTCCGAATCCGCGCTCTTGCGCGCCCGCTCGTCGAACGAACGAAGATCCTCCTCGGTCGTCGTACTCGCAAGGCTTAACATCGGCCGGGCGTGATGATATGGGGCAAACCGTTCGGATGGCGTTGCGCCGACCCGTTGCGTGGGCGATCCGGCGTCCTGCAGTTCGGGATGCTCGCGTTCGAGCTCGATGAGCTCGCGAAGCAGCGCGTCGAACTCGGCGTCGGTTATCGACGGTTCGTCGAGTACGTAATAGCGGTGGTTCGCCTCGTCGACCCGCGCGCGAAGCTGCTCGACGCGGACGGCGGCGTTGCGGCTGCTCTTCGCCACGCGGGGTTACGCCTCGACGGCGACGCGATCGGTGTGCGTTAGCTCGTCGAGAATCGACAAATTCTCGTGCTCGATGCGATGCAGCGCTTCGCGATCGAGGGTGTTGTGTCCGACCGCACGTTGATCCCGAAGCACCGGTGCCAAAAACGCACCCGTAAACGACGCCGGGTTTGCGGCGACTTCTTCGGGCGTTCCGATCGCGACGAGCGTCCCACCCTTATCGCCGCCCTCGGGCCCGAGGTCGATCAAATAGTCGGCGGTCTTGATGACGTCGAGGTTATGTTCGATCACGAGCACGCTGTTGCCGGTGGCCACCAGGCGCTGCAGCACGTCGAGCAGCTTGTGGATGTCGGCAAAATGTAAGCCCGTCGTCGGCTCGTCCAGCACGTAGAAAGTTCGTCCGGTCGAGCGGCGCGACAGTTCCGATGCCAACTTCACGCGTTGCGCTTCGCCACCCGATAACGTGGTTGCCGGCTGTCCCATCTTGATGTAGCCGAGCCCGACCTCGCAGATCGTCTTCAGTTTGTTGTGGACGCGCGGGATCGCTGAGAAGAACTCGTTGGCTTCGTCGACGCGCATTTCCAAAACGTCCGAGATCGTTTTGCCCTTGTACTTTACCTCGAGCGTTTGCGCGTTATAGCGCTTGCCCTTACAAACCTCGCACGGTACGTAAACGTCGGGCAAGAAATGCATCTCGATCTTGATGATGCCGTCACCTTCGCACGCCTCGCAGCGCCCACCCTTGACGTTAAATGAAAAGCGGCCCGGCTGATAGCCACGCATACGCGCTTCTGGCACCTTCGAGAACAGCTCTCGAATGTAATCGAACGTTCCGGTGTAGGTCGCCGGATTGCTCCGCGGCGTGCGGCCGATCGGCGATTGATCGATCACGACCAGCTTGTCGAGTTGCCCCGCGCCTTTGACGGTACCGTAGGTTCCGGTGGGCGGTTGGCCGTGCAAATGTTGGTTGAGCGCGCGAATTAGGACTTGATTTACCAGCGAGGATTTGCCGCTGCCGCTCACACCGGTGACGGCGCAAAACGCGCCCAGGGGAAACTTCACGTCGATGCCGCGCAGATTGTTCGCGCGCGCGTTGCGCACTTCGAGCCAGCCATGCGGCGTGCGGCGACGTTTCGGTACCGCGATAAATTTACGACCGGATAGATACGCCCCGGTTTCGGATCGCGGGTCGGCAAGGATTTCGTCGAGCGTTCCGACGGTCAGAATCTCGCCGCCTTCCGCACCCGCGCCCGGACCGATATCGACCACGACGTCGGCGGTGCGCATCGTATCTTCGTCGTGCTCGATCACGACCAGGGTGTTCCCCAGATCGCGCAACGTTTGAAGGGTGGCCAGCAGCCGTTCGTTATCGCGCTGATGCAATCCGATCGACGGCTCGTCGAGAATATATAGTACGCCAACCAATGCGCTACCGATCTGCGTCGCCAATCGAATGCGTTGCGACTCGCCTCCCGAAAGAGTAGTGGCAGAACGCCCGAGCGTTAGATACGTCAGACCTACGTTGCTCAAAAAACCGGCGCGCCCGCGGATCTCTTTGACGATCTGGTGGGCGATCTGCGTCTGTCTCGGCGTTAACTCCAGCGTCTCGAAGAACGACTCGAAGCCTTCGATCGGCATGCGCGTCAGCGCATCGATATTCACGCCCCCGATCGTTACCGCCAACGCTTCCGGTTTGAGGCGCGCGCCCTTGCACGAGGGACAGTTCGACGCCGACATATAGCGTTCGATGTCTTCCTTGACGCTCTCGCTCGAGGTTTCGGCATACCGTCGTTGTAGGTTGTTCACGACGCCTTCGAAGGATGCGCGATACTCCCACGTCTTGCCGGCTTTCGAGGTATATGCGAACGCCTGCTCTTTGTCCGTACCGTACAAGATGACGTCGACGACTTCGTCGGGCATCTCCTCGACGGGCGTCGACATCTTCACCTTGTACTTACGCAACACGCGTTCCAGCTGCTGCAGGTAGTACGGGTTCATCGACGGGTACTTGCCGCTGCCTAAGCTGCGGCTCCACGGTACGATCGCACCGTCGGAAATAGATTTCGTGCGATCCGGAATTACTTTCCAGGGATCGATCTCGATCTTTTCGCCCAGACCGCTGCAAACCGGACACGCACCGTACGGCGAGTTGAACGAAAATAGGCGCGGCGCAAGCTCTTCGAACGATATGCCGCAGTACACGCACGCGAAGGCTTCGCTAAACGTCAACTCGCGCTCGCCCGCGATGACCGTCACGATGCCGCTGGACAAACGCAGCGTCGTCTCAACCGAATCGGTGAGCCGCTTGCGAATATCCGGCTTGACGACCAAGCGATCGACCACGACTTCGATGGTGTGTTTGCGCTTCTTATCCAGCGAAATTTTCTCGCGCAGTTCGCGAATCTCGCCATCGACCCGCACTCGGGCGAAGCCTTCCTTGGCGATCTCCTCGAACAGCTTGCTGTATTCGCCCTTGCGCCCGCGCACGAGCGGCGCCAGCAGCAATAATTTGCTGCCTTCGGGCAGTTCGAGGATCGAGTCGACGATCTGTTCGCTCGATTGCGTGCTGATTTCGCGCCCGCAGTTGTAGCAATGCGGCGTACCGATCCGCGCGAACAACAAACGCAAGTAGTCGTAAATCTCGGTGACCGTACCGACGGTCGAGCGCGGGTTGCGCGAGGTCGACTTCTGATCGATCGAAATAGCCGGCGACAGCCCTTCGATGTAATCCACATCGGGCTTTTCCATTTGGCCCAAGAACTGCCGCGCGTACGACGACAACGACTCGACATACCGGCGCTGCCCCTCGGCGTAAATGGTATCGAACGCCAGCGAAGACTTACCGGAACCGGAAAGGCCGGTCACGACGATCAGGCGGTTGCGGGGCAACACCAAATCGACGTTCTTTAAATTATGTTCGCGAGCGCCCTTAATGACGATCGAATCAAGACCCGAAGGCATACCGCTACAGAAACCTCAGGGATAGGCCTGAAGGATGCGCCCCGCGTCCTGGATCGTCGAGCACTCGGCGTCCGGTGGTCGCGAGCCCGCCGGCAAGGGCTCGCCTCGCAGGTTGAGCCAAACCGTGGCAAGCCCGGCTTCGATCGCGCCCGAGATGTCGCGGTCGTACCGGTCGCCCACCATCGCGGAATGCGCGGGCGAAGTCTCGAGCGTGCGGCACGCGTGCGCGAAGAGCAATGGGTCGGGTTTGACCATTCCGACCTCGTCGGCGATGAACACGGCGTCGAAAAGATCTCCAAGGCGTAGTAGTTCCAACTTCTCGCGATGGGTCTCGGAGAAGCCGTTCGTGACGAGTCCTAGTTTGCGGCCGCGGTCGCGCTCGGCGGCCAGAACCGCCAGCGTCTCGGGAAATAGCGCGTAACGCTTGCGCCGGGAGTCGTGGTATCGCTGCGCCGAGCGAACCGCCAACGCGTCGTCGCCGATTCCGAGCCGGCCAAGCGCACTTCCCCAAAGTCGCCGGCGTACGCCGGCCATGGTTTCCTTCAAGTCGCCGGGGTCGAGGCGGTGCCAAAAGCCTTCGGCTTCGGCCACGTACGCAGCTTTGAGGGCGACGGCGTCGATGCCACGCTCGACGGCAATTTCACGCGCGACCTCTTCGGCTGCATCCTGATAGACGCTCGTATCGTCGTGGAGCGTGTCGTCCAGGTCGAACAGCACCGCCTCGATCCGTCGCTTCATCGGAAGCGCACCCGAAATGACGCAAGCGCGTAGGCGCCGATCGGCGCGATCAAATGCTCGCCGTCGATACGAGTTTCGGCTGTAAGCGGCCGCTCCAAACCGTCTACCGCGATGGCCTCGCGCATTCGCGCGCCACAACGCAATTGAAGTTCGCAAGGCTCGCCGTTGCATTCGCGCACGCGAACGATGACGCCATCGCCATCTTCGGCCGGTTTGCACGCCGCCACCGAGATCGATTCGTCATTCGTTTCGAACAGCGGCACGCCCGACATCGCCGCGAAGCGCGACCACGCCGTCTCCACCGCGCCTAACGATGCATCGCGCGCCGGGGCGAGTGCCCAGGTCAACGATTGCTCGCCACGATCGGCAGTCGGATGCGGCCAGGTGGCGCCGCGCAGAAGTGAGTGACCGAGCTCCATGCGCCCATCGTTCCCCAAACCGGCACTCCATCCGTACGTATCCAGGGCGAAGGCGACAAAGCCATCGCCGGACGCCCCTCGAGCGTAGGCAAAGCGCTGTCCGGGCACTTCGAATCGAGCGCGCTGCGCCGGTGTGTCCTGGCGCGCGGTGCGGTGCACCGTTCCATGCGGTGCACCGTACGTCACCGAGTCGGTTTGCAACGCGAGTTCGTGCTCGACGCGCAACAACGTGCGCCGTTCGTTCCAATCGACGGCCAACTCGACACGCAGAAACGGCTCGTTTTCGAACAGCGTAAACCGCATCGTTGCGGGCGACGAACGGCCGGCCTCCAGCCGAATCTCGAGTCCGCCGTCGATCACCGAGGCGCCGCGCGGGGACACGCTGCTTGACGAACGTCGATAGCCGGCGTCGATGTTCCAGGCTTCCCACTTTTTCGGCCGGTCTCGATAACTCGTCAAAACGTTGGCGCGACGAACGACATTGCGCCCGCCGGCGGCGTGCAGGTCGAGGATTTCTCCCGCGGGCGTAATCGTGGCCGAAACGAACGAGTTCGCAAGGACATAATTTTCGCCGTCGCGTTGCGGTTCGCACGGTTGCGGATCGGCCGTGGCTCGACCGCGCGGCAACATCGCCCGAACCGTCGTCATCGCGGCGTCGAGCAACGCCTCGGCGCGCGCGTAATCGGCCAACGCATCGACGTACACTTCCGGCACCGACGTCCCCGGCAGTACGTCGTGAAACTGGTTGCGCAACACGATCTCCCAAACGTCGCGACCCGCTACGCCGAGGCGTTCGAGCGCGCTGCGAGGAGCACCGACCGCGACGCACCACGCGGTAGCCTCCTCGAACTCGAACAAGCGCCGCTCCAGCCGCGCGTTTGCAACTTTGACATCGCGATGCGTCGTGTACACCCCGCGATGGTATTCGAGATACAGTTCGTCGTCGTAAACTTCTAAGTCGCTGCTGCGCCGCGCGAGATCGTCAAACCAAACGCGCGGGCGTTCCCAGCGCCCGACGGGCGGTGCGTCGTGGAGTTCGCCCGCAGTCGGGCCGCCGCCGCCGTCGCCATAACCCACCACAAGCGGTTCGGAACGCTCGCGAGCGGCCGCGACGCGCCAGTTCGCAAAGCCGCCATCCATACCGCGAAGCGACGCCGCGATCACCTCGGAACCGTCGGGACCGCGCCACCGGAATTGCTGCGGCGCAAAACGCGTGGTGTCGTTCCACCACAGTTTGGTGGTGGCGAAAAAACGGATTCCGGCATGTGCGAGCAGCGTCGGCAACGTCCGCGCGAATCCGAAGGTATCGGGCAGCCACGCGATGCCGGGCCCGACCTCGAAGTGTTCGACACAGTAGCGATGCGCGAACAACATCTGACGCAGCAGCGATTCGCCCGAAGGGATATTGCAGTCGGGCTCGACCCACATGGCCGCAAAATCCGGGTCGAAACGCCCGGCCGCAACCAGCGCTCGCGTACGTTCGAACAGTTCGGGATCGGCTTCGCGTACGTACTCGTAAAGCTGCGGCTGACTCTGCGCGAAAACGAACGATGGGTCGCGTTCCAGCAACGCTACGGCGGTCGCAAACGTACGCGTTGCTTTGCGCCGCGTCGCATCGAAACTCCACAACCAGGCGACGTCGAGGTGGCTGTGGCCCCATAACCGCAACGGGTGCGCCGTCGCGGGCAACTTCCAGTCGCGCGCCGGAGCGATTCGCACTTCTCGCGGCGGCGTGCCCGCAGCTTGACGTAGCATCATGCTCCATCGCAGCCCCGGGCCGGCCGGAAGCCCGTTTGTCGGAAGGGACCGGCGTTCGACTTCCAGGCGCAACGATCGTTCGTGCGCGGATTCGGTCAGTTGCACCGAATGATGCTCGCGATCGAACGCCCCGCGTGCGATCCCGTCAATTCGAACGAGCGCGCCGGCCGGCACCTCGCACTCGAGTTCGCCGAGCGCGTCGAGCGGCGGAATGCTACCTTCGAGCACGACGATCGAGTCGTCTCCGCCCGTTTCGCGCAGGCGTAGCCGCGAGGTCATTTCAGCGTCGAAAGGTGTTGCTGCAAGATGACCCAGCCATCCGACGAGATGCGCACCGATCCCCTGAACGGATGGTCGAAGTCTGCGATAACGATGAACAGAATCGCGATCAACCCCGCCAGAATCGCCGTCATCCACAACTGCGCGCCTTGATTCTCGACGCCGAACATGAATGCAAAAGCCAGTACCGCAAGCGCGCCGGCGATCAATGCAAACCAGAGTACGAGCGGAACCGACGGACCCGATTCGTAGACGCGCGCCCGGCGCGCGTCGAAGAGGCGCTCGAGTTGCGTCAGGGCCATTTGTTGGATATCGGCTTCCCCGGCCGACGACGGTTTGAATTGGTCGATCTTTTGCCCAACGTCTTCGAGCAGCGGCAGGTCGCGCTGCACGATCGCCGCGTGGCGCATCTGCGGCCACTCCACGTTGGCGACGTCGGCGGCGTATTGGAGCAACTCTTTGCGAACCTGGAGGCGCAACGGTTCGGGCAAACCGCTGGCGGTCCGATACAAATCCGAGACACCGGCAACCTCGCCGTCGACGTTCGAGACGGTCGCGTCGTACTTTTCCCAAACGACGACCACAACGAAGCCCAGGACGACCGCGTAAATAACGCCGATAGCGGAAAACAGGAATCCCGCAACGTCGTTATGCTTGCGGAGTATCTCGCTTCGAAAGCGCCGCTGCCATATCGCGTGGAGCCCAACGCAAAAGGCGGCAACGACGACGACGATTAGCAGCTCGCCGATGATCTCCCACACGTCGAGCGTCGTATGCGTTTGTGTCCGCGAACTCCTCGCTCGGTTGCTAGCCGCTCACCAATTCTTGTAAGGCACGGTCGAAAATCTTGGGTGCTTTGCCTGCGAACAGGAGCCCCTCGGCGCCGCCGATCTGCTTGCGCAGCTCGACCAGTTCGTCGCGCAAGGCGGCCGCTTTTTCGAACTCGAGGTTGGCCGCAAACTCGCGCATACGCCGTTCCAGATCGGCCGCCGTTTTGAGCGCGATTTCACGCGGTAGTTTGTCGTACTTGAACTTCTCGGCATTCTCGCGTGTGGCACCGACCATGCTGAGGATGTCGCGCACTTCCTTGCGAATCGATCGCGGTTCGATACCGTGCTCTGCATTGAAGGCTACTTGCAGTTCGCGCCGCCGGCGCGTTTCGCCGATCGCCCGTGCCATCGACTCGGTCATGACGTCCGCGTACATGATCACTTTACCCTCGACGTGGCGCGCGGCCCGGCCGATCGTTTGGATCAGCGACGTGCCGCTGCGCAAATAGCCTTCCTTATCGGCGTCCAGAATGCCGACCATCGATACCTCGGGTAGATCTAGGCCTTCGCGCAGGAGATTGATGCCGACCAAGACGTCGAACGCGCCGATACGCAGGTCGCGCAGGATGGCGATTCGTTCCAACGTGTCGACTTCGCTGTGCAGATAACGCGCACGAAGTCCCATCTCGAGCAGAAAATCGGTAAGGTCCTCGGCCATCTTCTTGGTTAACGTCGTCACCAGCACGCGCTCTTGACGATCCACGCGTAAGCGCACTTCTTCCATCAGGTCGTCGATCTGGTTGCGCGTCGGGCGGACCTCGACTTCGGGGTCGACCAAGCCCGTCGGACGGATGATCATCTCGACAACTTGGCTGCTGCGTCCGGTTTCGTATGCTCCCGGCGTCGCCGAAACGTAGATCGCCTGACGCACGTGGTCGTCGAACTCTTCATACGTCAGCGGACGATTATCGATCGCGCTCGGCAAGCGGAATCCGTGCTCGACCAAGATTTCCTTACGCGAGCGGTCGCCACCGTACATGCCGCGCACCTGCGGCAGCGAGGCGTGCGACTCGTCCACGAACAGCAACCAATTCTTCGGGAAAAAGTCGATCAGACACGACGGGGTCGAGCCCGGTTCGCGACCGGTTAGGTGGCGCGAGTAATTTTCGACACCATTGCAGTACCCGACCTCACGCAGCATGTCGAGGTCGTAGCGCGTGCGCATCTCGAGTCGCTGCGCTTCCAACAACTTGCCATGCGAACGGAAGTATTGCAAGCGGTCGGCCAGCTCGATTTCGATCGAGTCGATCGCGCGACGCAGCTTTTCGTCCGGGGTGATGAAGTGTTTGGCGGGAAAAATCAAAAGCTCGTCTTTGCTTTCGAGATATTCCCCGGTCAACAAATTGACGACGTTGATGGCTTCGATCTCGTCGCCGAAAAACTCGATGCGATGGACCAGTTCCTCGTCGACCCCGACGAACTCGAGCACGTCGCCGCGAACGCGGAACGTACCGCGCACGAGGTTCATATCGTTGCGGCGATACTGCATGTCGACGAGCTTACGCAGGAATACGTCGCGGTCCAGCGATTCGCCGACGCGAACGCGAGCCGACATCTCCATATAGTCCGACGGCGAGCCCAAACCGAAGATGCACGATACCGAAGCGACGATCAACGTATCCGGCCGCGTCAGAAGCGATTGCGTGGCCGAATGGCGCAGGCGCTCGATCTCATCGTTGACCGAACTATCTTTCTCGATGTAGGTGTCGGTCGACGCAACGTACGCTTCGGGTTGATAGTAGTCGAAGTACGAGACGAAATATTCTACGGCGTTCTTCGGAAAGAAATCGCGAAACTCGGCGCATAACTGGGCGGCCAACGTTTTGTTGTGGCACAGCACCAAGGTCGGCTTTTGGACGAGCTCGATCGTGCGCGCCATGGCCATCGTTTTTCCGCTGCCGGTGACGCCGAGGAGCGTTTGAACTCGGTCCCCACGGATCACCCCGTCGGCTAGGGCTTGGGTAGCTTTAGGCTGATCGCCGGCAAGACCGAATGGCGCGACGAGCTCGAATCGTTGGGGCATTACCACTCCTTAACAGCTTCGGGGCCACAACCGATTCAAGCTTGGCAGTTTACCCCAGGAGCCCGTCCAGGCTCGCGTGAAAGCCAGCGGTTCGTCGCTGCTACCGCCATCTGGGGAATCCGTGAGCCTCACGCCACTCATCTTCAGCGGGACGTCAAATCCGCAACTCGCTGCCGATATCGCTCGTCGCCTGCGCCTCGCCGTTGGCAAGGCGCTTGTCGGTGAGTTTCGCAATGCCGAAACCCGGGTCGAGATCGGGGAAAACGTCCGCGGCGCCGAGGTATTCGTCGTCCAATCGATCTGCCGGACGCCCGAGGGTAAGAGCGTCAACGACGCGCTGATGGAGCTATTGCTGATGATCGACGCGCTGCGCCGGGCGTCGGCGGCGCGCATCACGTCGGTTATCCCGTACTACGGCTACGCGAAGCAAGACAAAAAGACCAAAGGCCGCGAGCCGATCTCGGCCAAGGTCGTCGCCAACCTTTTAAAGGTCACCGGGTCGCGCCGGATCGTTACGATGGATCTGCACGCCGCCCAGATTCAGGGGTTCTTCGATATCCCGGTCGACAATCTCGTGGCGACGCCGGTTTTGTGCGAATACCTCAAAAAACAGGGGCTGTGCGATGGAAACGTCGTGATCGTTTCGCCCGATGCCGGGGGCGTGCACCGCGCCGAAATCTTCGCGAAACGGCTCAACTGCTCGCTGGCCATCGTCTTCAAGCGCCGGCCGGAGCCGGACGTATCGGAAGTCACCGACATCGTGGGCGACGTCACCGGCCGGACGGCGGTCATCGTCGACGATATGATTTCGACCGGTGGGACGCTTGCCAAGGCGGCAGAAGCGATCAAGGCACGAGGGGCGACCCGCGTCCTCACGGTCGCCACACATGGCATCTTTGCCGGAGGCGCCGTCGACGTGCTCGAACGTTCGGACGTCGAAAAGGTCATCGTGACCGATACTATCCCGTTCGCCGACGTGGCGGACCACCCGAAATTCGTTCAGTTGTCGATCGCGCAAACGTTTGCCGATGCGATCAACCGGATCACTACCAACCGTTCCGTTTCGGAACTATTCGGCGACGATCAGCCGCCGGAGCAGTCGCCTTAGCTCGAGCGGGCGACGCCGAACCACCAGAAAGCAGAGGATTTTTAGCAACGTGGCCACCGCAGATCTCAACCTGTCCGTAGAAAAACGCGAAAAGGCCGGAACGACGGGCTCGAACGCGCTCCGCCGCCAAGGCAAAATTCCCGCCGTCCTCTACGGCCATGGATCGCAGCCCGAAGCGATCGCAATCGACGCCCACGCCTTTCTAGAGCTGCTTCACCACGGAGCTCGTCAGAAGATCGTAACGTTGAAATCGCAAGGCGGCGCCAACGAAACGGCGGTCGTGCGTTCGCTGCAGTATCACCCCGTAAGCCATCGCATTCTGCACGCCGACTTTCAACGCGTTTCGGCCAACGAGTCGATCGTGGCCACGCTCGCCGTCGTGACGGCCGGCATCGCGCCCGGCGTTAAAGAATCGGGCGGCGTTATGGATGTCGTGACGCATCAACTCGAAGTCCAGGGACCGGCTAGCCAGATCCCGCAGCATCTCGAGGTGGACGTTACGAAGCTCGCCCTGCACGAACACATCACTGCAGCCGATGTAAAGCTCCCCGAGGGCTTCACCATGGTGACGCCGGCCGACACGATCGTCGTCGCCGTCGAGGCATCACGCACCGAACGTCAGCTCGAAGAAGCGGCGGCCGGTCCGACGGCTGCGGCGGAACCCCAAGTCATCGGCGCTACCGAAGAGAAATAGCGCCTGGCTGACCGCGAGGTTGTCCGGCTGGTCGCCGGACTTGGCAATCCCGGCAACGAGTACGCGGCGACGCGACACAACGCCGGGTTCATGGTCGTCGACGAGATCGCGCGACGCTACGGCGTAACGCACTGGAAGAAAAAAGACAGCGCCGAGCAGGCTTATGATGCCGCCCGGCGCGTCGTTTTTATGAAACCGACGTCCTTCATGAACCTTAGCGGAACGCCCGTTCGGCTTATTTCGTCGTGGTACAAAACGCCGCCGGCCGACGTCTTGGTCGTGGTCGACGAAATGGACGTTCCGTTTGGCAAGCTGCGAATGCGTCCGTTCGGCGGACACGGCGGCCACAACGGACTGCGTTCGATCATCGCGACGATCGGCGATACGTTTCCGCGGTTACGCGTTGGCGTCGGACGTCCGCAACACGATTCGGTCGACCACGTGCTCTCGCCGTTCGACGAAGCCGAACGCGAGCGGTTGCCGCAAGTGATCGCAGCTGCAGCGGATGCGGTGGATCTATGGTTGCGCGAAGGCTCCGAAGCGGCGATGCAGTTCGCCAACACGTGGGAAGCGGCTAGCGGCAACCCTCCGGAACACCGTTAATCGCCGCAACCCGCGCCGACGCGCTCGGACGATCGTTCAGAAATAGTCGCGACCCAAGTCCCGGGCAGGCTTCCTGCATCTGTTGGTCGGTGGCCCGGACGATCGCGCGTACCGCCGACGCGGGATCCCCGGCAATCGATATCGCGTAGCGATCCGCATCGAAATCGTACGAGCGCAATGCCGAGTTGCGCACCGGTACCGCCCCGAGATACACGATCGCCAATAGCGCACCAACCAGCGCGAGGCGCGACAGCGGATCGTCATCGCGCCGAAAGCCGCACCGGTCGGCCAACACCACCGCCAGCGCCGAAAAAATGATGATGATTCCGCCTTCGATCAATCCGGCGAACAATGGGTCGGCGTGGATTGCGTGGCCGATCTCAAAGGTCGCGTCGAAAACCGCCTCTTGCGGGCTTGCTGCTGCCACCACGCCGCGATCCAACACGACGCGATGTTGCCCGAGCCCTAAGAAGACGGCGCCGGCAAAGGGCGAACCGCTGGCACGCTTCGTGAAGGCCGAAACGTCGTGAATACCGCCGCGATCGAGCGCTGCCGAAATCTGTCGCGCGAGTTCGCCGCCGACGGGTTGCAACGCACTCTGCGGCGGAACCTCGAAGTACGGCCGGGCGTAGGCCCATCCGATGGAAACGCCCAGAATAACGACGATCGTGTAGATATACCATTGGTGGGTGCGCTCGACGAGCCACAAAATCAGGGCAGCAGCCAGCCCGGCAACGCACATCGCAAGCAACGTATGGGCGAGCCAAAACGCGAACCACATGCGCGTTAGTTCCCCCGAAATTCCCATGGTGCGTTCCACACGATACAGATAGAATGCGGGTATCAATGCGGCGGCCCGCGCGATGAGCGCGAGCGACGCTCCGAAGTAGAATCGCACGAGCGTCGGCGTTCGCAAACGACGGCGAAACCAGTCGCGAACGTCGGCCGCACGACCCGAACTCCAAAAATATGCGAGCGCGAACGCCTCGCACAAGATCATCACGATCCAACCCGGCAGACGCCTGGCCGCTAATCGTCGCGCCGCCGCTTGACGATTCGGATCGACCAATGCCGAGGCCGGTTTGGAAAGCAACGCCGTGCGCGAGATCGTATCGACCACGCGATCGATTTCGTTGGGGCGGCTAGATGCCGCCACAGCGCCCGCATACGCGACGCCGAACAGCGTTATCGCAACGATCGTCCCGAGAACGACTCGCCGGATCGCTCTTCCCATCGCCGGGGGGTTCGCGGGAGTATCGCGGCGGCCTTTGGTTCGATCGACGCCCAACGTCCGTCGCGCACGAGATACGAGACGCGATTACGTCCGGTTCGTTTGCTATGGTACATCGCACGATCGGCGGCTTCGAGCAGTTCGGCTGCCGAAGCGGCATCGTGCGGAAATGCCGCCACGCCGATGCTGGCGGTTACGCCGGACAATGCCGAGGCGTGGCGATTTACGGCATCGCATAACATCCGAGCTCGTTCGATCGCGCGCATTTTGCCGGTCGACCGCGCCAGCAGACAGAACTCGTCTCCACCCTTGCGGGCAGCGAAGTCGCAGCCCTCGATCGTTTGCGCGCGGACGAGCGCGGCAAGCGTTTGCAACACGCCGTCGCCCGCGCGATGACCGAGCCGGTCGTTCACGCTCTTAAATCCATCGGCGTCGACGTACCACAAGCAAATCGCCGGCTGTGGGGTCCGCGTCGCCGCCGCGCGGAACTCGGCATCGAAACGGCGCCGAAATGCTCGCGACGTTAGCAATCCCGTCAGCTCGTCGAGTTCGGCTTCGCGACGTCCCTCTTCGCGTTCGCGAGCCATTACGAACGGCTGCGACGCGGCTGCCAACAGCGGCGCCAGCGTCGCGATCCGAACGTCCGCGCGGATCGACGCTGCATACACGACGGCTTGCACGGCATCGCCGTCGATCCAGGGGACCGCGATCGCGCTTCGATCCGGGGTTTCGCTTCCGTGGATCGACGACGCAGCGCCACGCCGTGTGGCCAGCGCGACGACAGGCAGCGACTGCCCGTCGCAGCGCAATCTGCGGCGCGCGAACGACGGAGCAATTCTACCGCGCGCGAGATCGCAGCGAAGCTCGTCGCCATCTACAGAAAACAACGCAAGGATATCGATCCCAACATTTTCCGCATCGACGATTGCCCACAACGCGTCGAATACGCCGGCCGCGGAACCGCGCGCCGCCGCGAAGAAGCGTGATGTGGTTTGTAGCAATCGCGCGTCGTTCCAAACGCGAACGTTGCGCCGTCGTCGAACGGGAACGAATAGTTTCGCCGGGGTCGTCACCCAGCGGTTAGTGCCCCGCTAGCGGGGCTTTTTTGGCAACGGACGGGCCGGGTTTCCGGCGACGCGGTCGCCCGGGGCAACATCGCGCGTTACCACCGAACCCGCGCCGGTCATCGCGCCGTCGCCGATCGTTACCGGCGCGATCAGCGACGAGTTGGATCCGATCGCAACGTCGCGTCCGATGGTCGTATCGTGTTTATCGCGACCGTCATAGTTGCAAGTGATCGTCCCGGCACCGATGTTCGATTCTTCACCGATCGTCGCATCGCCGATATAACTGAGATGCTTCGCTTTGGCGCCGGTCGCGAAACGTGACTTTTTGATTTCCACGAAGTTGCCGATTTGGACTTCGTCGCCGAGAACCGATTGGCCGCGGACGTGAGCGTACGGGCCCACCGTAACGCCTCGACCGATCGTGCTATCGACGATCGTGCTCTCGCGAATCTCCGCGCCGTCCCCGACGATCGCATACGATAAGCGAACGTTCGGGCCGATCACGCAACCCTCGCCGATCTCGCTCAAACGCGAAATCGTCGTATTCTGGTAAATCACCGTGTCGCGGCCGATTCGCAGCTCGGGCTCGAGGTACGTCGTCGCGGGGTCGACGATCGTCACCCCGGCGCGCATGTAGCCTTCGCAGATTCGTTCGTTCATCGCCCGCCGCGCATTGGCCAGATCGACGCGGTCGTTAATGCCGATCGCATCTTCGTGCGATGGCGCGGAAACCGGGTGCACGCGTCTCCCCGATTCCACCAGGTCGCGCACGGTGTCGGTCAGATAAAACTCGTTCTGCGCGTTGTCGTCGCGCAGATTTCGAATGGCACGGCGCAACGCCCGCTCCGAAAACGCGTAGACGCCCGCGTTCGTCTCGTCGATCGTCAGTTGTTCGGGCGTGGCATCCTTGGCTTCGACGATTGCGGCTACCGCGCCATCTCGCCGAACGATGCGCCCGAAGCTCGACGGCAAGGGCACCTTCACCGTGACCAACGCCAGGTCGACGCCCTCGCGCTCGAGCGCGCTCGCAATATCTTCGAACACGTCGCCCGAGATGAGCGGCATATCGCCGCTTGCGATGACGATGCGCCCGCCTTCGACCACCGGCATCTCGTCGAGCGCCGCTCGCACGGCGTCGCCGGTACCACGCTGTTCGGCTTGCACCACGGTGCGCACGCCAAACGTTGCGATTCGCTCGCGAACGTCGGCCGCCACGACCACCACGACGTCGTCGATGCCGGCCTCGCGCAAGCCCTGTAGCACGTACCACAACATCGGGCGCCCGCACAATTCGTGCAGTACCTTCGGCCGCGCGCTTTTCATGCGCGTCCCTTTTCCCGCCGCTAGCACGATCGCGCGAATCATACGATCGCCCGTTCCGCGTCGAATTCGCGGCGCCAATCTTCTTGTTCGCGTTTGCTCGGAGCCCCAAGCGTTTCGAGGGCGCCACGCAACCGTTCGCGCGTCATGTCGCGGCCGAGCAGTTCCATCGAATCGTACAGCGGTATGGAGGTTGGACTTCCGCTAATCGCAACGTAGAGCGGACGCGCGATCTCGCGAGGTTTGCGCCCCAGCGAACCCGCAACCCGGTCGACCGTAAACTCGATTCCGCCGACGTTCCATTCCGGGAGCGCATCGAGCGTCCACATCGTTAGCGCCAACGCCCGCCGCGTTTGCGTCTCATCGAGTTTGCCCGATAGCAATGCCTCCCGCGCGACGGTCAAACGCCCGGCGAACAGAAATGCCACGAGCGGCGCAACATCGCTCAATCGTTCGACGCGCGGTTGCGCGAGCGCCGCGATCCGCGACCAGCGCGCCGGGTCCGGAGCGGCCCACGAAGCAACGCGCTGCGCGAAATCGCCCGCGGTCAGCCGTTCGCGCAGGTACCGTCCGTCGATCCAATCGAGTTTCGCGGTATCGAAGATCGGACCGCCGATCGGAACGTGCTCCAGCTCGAAGCGATCGATCATCTGTTGCAGATCGAGGATTTCGGGCTCTTCTTCGCGCGACGGGTTGACGAGCAACCCCAAAAAATTCATCAATGCCTCGGGCAGATACCCCATCGCGCGGTAGAATAAAATCCCGGTGGGATTCTTTCGTTTGCTGAGTTTGCTCTTGTCGGGGTTTCGTAGCAACGGCAGATGCAACAGCACCGGTGGTTCCCAGCCGAAATATTGGTACAACAACAGGTGCTTGGGAGCGCTCGAAACCCACTCTTCGCCGCGCAGAACGTGCGTGATTTCCATCAGGTGATCGTCGACGACGTTGGCCAGATGGTACGTCGGCATGCCGTCGGACTTGATGAGCACCTGCATATCGACCGTCGACCACTCGAACTCGATCGCGCCGCGGCGTACATCTCGTACCTGGCACACGCCCTGATCGGGAACGCGCAAGCGAACGACGTGTGGCTCGCCGGCAGCCTCCTTAGCAGCGACCTCTTCGGACGAAAGCGTCAAACACAAACCGTCGTAGCGTGAAGGCCGTCCGGCAGCACGCTGCGCCACGCGCATCTCCTCGAGGCGTTCGGGCGTACAAAAACATTCGAACGCGTTTCCGGATGCCAGCAACTCGCGGGCATACTTGGCGTAAATTTCGGAACGCTCGCTCTGACGATAGGGACCGTGTGGACCCCCGACATCCGGCCCTTCATCCCAAGATAGACCGCACCAGTGCAGCGCTTCGAGAATTGCGCGCTCGCTTTCCGGCGTGCTGCGCGCGCGGTCGGTGTCTTCCATGCGTAGGATAAACTGGCCGCCGTTGCGTTTCGCGAAGCAATAATTTACCAGCGCGACATACGCGGTGCCAACGTGCGGGTCGCCTGTCGGCGACGGCGCGATCCGGGTTCTTACCGTCAAAACGCTACCCTACGAGTTCGCGGCGCCGGCCGCACTCTCGCTCGACGAAATCGACGATATCTTGAAGCGGAGCGCCGGGCGTAAAGATCTCCCGGACCCCGAGTTCTTTCAGCCTTTTGGCATCGTCCGGCGGAATGGTCCCACCACCGAAAAACACGATATCGGCGGCTTCTTGTTCTTTGAGCTGTTCCACGACGAGCGGAAACAGCGTCATGTGCGCCCCCGACAGAATCGAAAGGCCGATGCCGTCGGCGTCTTCCTGAATTGCCGTCTGGACGATTTGCTCCGGCGCTTGGAACAATCCGGTATAGATAACTTCCATACCCGCGTCGCGCAGAGCGCGTGCGATCACCTTAGCCCCACGGTCGTGACCGTCGAGGCCGGCTTTGGCGATAACGATACGAAGCGGCCGCGCCATACGTGTCTAGAAAACCGACCGTTCGGTGTAGCGGCCGTACACTTTGACCATCGCTTCCACGATTTCGCCTTCGGTACAGTACGCGTTGACGCAATCGATGAGATGCGGCATCAGGTTGTCTTTCGGATCGCGACAAGCGACTTGCAGACGCTCGAGCGTCTCCGTAACGGCCGCGTTGTCGCGCGACGCCCGCACGTCCTGGACGCTGCGAGCTTGCGCGCGTTCCATCTCCTCGGTGATCCGCAGCAAATCCATGTCGACTTGCTCGTCGTCGTGGATGAACGCGTTAACGCCGACGACGACGCGCTCTTTGGCCTCGAACGACCGCTGATAGCGATAGCTGGCTTCGGCGATTTCTTTTTGGAAAAAGCCGGACTCGATGGCTTCGATCACGCCACCGAACTCCTCGATCTGCGCAAAATACGCTTCGGCCTGGCGCTCCATCTCGTCGGTCAGCGCTTCGACGAAGTACGAACCGCCGAGCGGATCGACGACGTTCGTCACGTTGGTCTCGTACGCCAGCACTTGTTGCGTACGCAGCGCGATCTCGACCGACTTTTCGGTCGGCAGCGCGAGGACTTCGTCCATCGAGTTGGTGTGCAGCGACTGGGTACCGCCCAACACCGCCGCCATCGCCTCGTACGCAACGCGCACGATGTTATTTTCGGGCTGCTGTGCGGTCGCGCTGCAGCCCGCGGTCTGGGTATGAAAGCGCAACTGCCACGACTTCGGATCCTTGGCGCCGTATTTTTCGCGCATGTGACGAGCGTAGATGCGCCGGGCCGCGCGGAACTTGGCGATCTCTTCGAAGAAGTCGATGTGAGAGTTAAAGAAGTACGAAAGTCGCGGCGCGAACGAATCGACGTCCATACCGACGGCCATACAAGCTTCGACATAGGCGAAGCCGTCGGCCAGCGTGAACGCCAGCTCTTGCGCTGCGGTCGAGCCGGCTTCACGGATGTGGTAGCCGGAAACGGAGATCGTGTTCCATTTCGGCATCTCGGCCGTACAGAACTGAATCATGTCGACGATGATGCGCATGTGCGGACGCGGTGGAAAGATCCACTCTTTTTGCGCGATGTATTCTTTGAGGATATCGGCTTGAATCGTGCCGCCCAGCTTGGCGCGCGGAATGCCTTTCTTTTCGGCGGCGGCGATGTATTGCGCCACCGCGATCGCGGCCGGCCCGTTGATCGTCATCGAGGTCGTGATGTCGCCCATGTCGATGCCGTCGAACAACGTCTCCATATCCGCCAGGGAATCGATCGCGACGCCGCACTTACCGACTTCGCCTCGAGCGTGCGGCGCGTCGGAGTCGTAGCCCATCAGCGTGGGCATGTCGAACGCAACCGACAAGCCGTGCTGTCCTTGTGCCAAGAGGAAGTGGTAACGTTCGTTGGTCTGTTTTGCGGAACCGAAGCCGGCGAATTGGCGCATCGTCCACAACCGGTCGCGATACCCGTTGGGATGGATCCCACGCGTATACGGATACTGGCCGGGCCACGCGACGTCGCGCGCCAGGTCGATGTGCGCCACGTCCTCAGGCGAATAAATCGTCTTCAGCGGAACGTCTGAAAGCGTCCGGTCCGTCGCGCCGGAACCCGGTCCGCTCCGCGTCTTGCCCTTCGCCGATGCGGCTTCCCAAGCGCGCTCCTGCTCCGCGAAATCCGGACCCGCGGGCGCACCCAAACCGCTGGGGCGATCGATCATCTTAGCCACAGTAACGCTTCCTCAACTCCTCGGACGCTCGCAGTTCGACGACACTTTATTCCTTACCCACGCCAAAGGTTTCGAGCACCCGGTCGGCGGCGGCATACGGGTCGGTCCCGGCATCTCCGATATCGCGCAACGAACGTTCGAGACGGCGTTCGAGGCCGCCCAGCGCGAGTTGGTGGACCTGGTGGAGGAACGTCTGGCGTCGTTTTTCCCGGTACGTTCCGCTGGCATGCAGGTACGCGGCGTGGCGTTCGATTGCGGCCCACAGTTCCTCGATCCCGTCGCCGGTCAACGCCTGCGTCGTCACCAACTCGGGCACCCAGCCCGGAAAATTCAACATCTCCATCATCGAGCGAATCTCACGGCGCAACTGATTGGCCATGGGATGATCCGCCTTGTTGATAACAAAAACGTCGGCGATCTCCATGATGCCGGCCTTGAGCACTTGAATCGAATCGCCGCTCCCGGGTTGCAGCGCGACGAGGACCGTCTGCGCGAGCTCTGCAACTTCGATTTCGCTTTGTCCCACGCCGACCGTTTCGATCAACACCACGTCCAAACCGAACGCATCCATAAGCAGCGCCGCATCGATCGTCGCGCCCGCGACGCCGCCGAGGTGGCCTCGGCTGGCCATCGATCGAATGAAAACATCGCGATCCGTGAAGTGTTCGGTCAGGCGAATGCGATCGCCGAGTAACGCGCCGTGCGAAAACGGCGACGTCGGATCGACCGAGACGACGCCGACGCTTTTGCCCAGCAACCGGGCTTTTCGCACCAGCGCCGATGATAGGGTCGATTTTCCGACACCCGGCGGGCCGGTCAATCCAATCGTCATCGCCCGGCCGATATGGCCGTATAAGCGGTGGAATAGCTCCGCTCCTCGACCCGATTCGGCCCACGAGATGGCACGCGCCAACGCACGCGGCTTCCCGGCGAAAAACTCGCCGACGAGTTCGTCGGTTGAGTAAAGGTTTCCCAAAGCGTCTTTTGATTGCGAGCCGCCTCGGGTTTGGCCCTGCCCGGCGCGCCGTCGCGCTGCTGTTGGCCGTGCTTTTTATTTCGGTGCCGGTGCAGGCACGAGCGCAGTCACTGATCGTTCCGCTCACCGGGCGGCGCGTGCACGATGTAAACGCCGAGCAGTTGTTTCATACGCTGTTCAACGATTTTTTCTACGAGCGCGACGGCACGACGTACGTTCAAACCGGCGATATCCCGGCGATGTGGTTGCGCGACTCATCGGCGCAAACGATTCCGTACATCCGGTTTTTTCGCGAGTTTCCGCAGTTGCGCTCGCAGTTCGACGGTGTGATCCAGCGCAACGCGCGCAATATCAACAAAGATCCGTACGCGAATGCGTTTCAGACGAGCTATCACGTCTGGGAACGGAAATGGGAAATCGATTCGCTCGCGTGGCCGGTCGTGCTCACGTGGGTGTATTGGCGGCAAACGAAGGATCGACGCGTATTCACTTGGCAGTTGCACTCGGCGCTGCGTAAGATCATCGCTACCTACGCCTGCGAACGCAATCACCCGCGCTGCGGCCACTACGACTACCCGTTTCACGTGTATAGCAGCGATCGATACGCCAACACCGGAATGATTTGGGGCGGGTTCCGTCCTTCGGACGACGCGGTGCGGTATCGATTCAACATCCCGCAGAACGCGCTGGCCGTCGTTGCCTTGCGCGAAATCGAGCGGTTGGCGGAAGACGGCTTCCACGATCGCGCGTTGGCGGATTCGGCCCGCACGATGGCCACCGGAATCATGCGTGCGATCTTATTTTACGGTGTGTACTACGATACGTCGCAGCACGTCTGGACGTACGCGTACGAAACGGACGGGTTCGGCCGGTACGCCGTGATGGACGATGCGAATATTCCGAATCTAACGACCCTGCCGTATATCGACTGGTGCTCGGCAGACGATCCCACCTACCTTAACGCACGTGCGATGGCTTTAAGCCGGCGAAACCCGTACTATTTCGAGGGCATTTACGCTGCCGGTCTCGGAAGCGCGCATACCCCGCCCGGATACATTTGGCCGCTGGGGGTTATCGGTCGTGCCCTGACCGCGACGAGCTCCAACGAAGTTGCCGAAGCGGTGACCACATTGGCCGAGACGGACGGCGAACTCGGTACCATCCACGAGAGCTTTTACGACAACGGCTATTGGAAATTCACGCGCGACGAGTTCGGATGGGCCAACGCATTGGGAGCCGAGTTAGCGTTCCGTTCGTTGGCCGGATACGGTTCGACGCAATTCGATCCGGGCGGCCCGGTGTTGCCGCTCGAAACGCGCAGCGTAACGCCATCGCTGGTTCGCCCGTACGAACAGTTGCAGAACGCCGCGAAAATAGTCGCCGCGCTGAACTACTTATTGAGACATCATTGAGAAATTTCTGAACGTTTCGCAGGCGGAGGCGGCCGACCGCATCGCCAACAGGCCAGGCAACATGGATCAAGGATATTATCGCTATCCGACTATTGCCGGAAGCCGGGTCGTTTTCGTGTGCGAAGACGACCTTTGGAGCGTCCCGGCTGCCGGCGGTACGGCCTCCCGCCTGACGGCCAGCTTCGGCAGTTGCTCGTTTCCGCGGCTATCGCCCGATGGTACGACGATTGCGTTCGTATCGACCGATGACGGAACCCCCGAGGTGTACTCGATGTCGGCCGACGGCGGGCAGGCGCGCCGGCTTACATATCTCGGTTCGGCATACGCCGCCGTGTGCGGATGGAGCGCCGACGGCAGCGAGATCTATTTCGTCGCTAATCCTACGACGTGGGACGAACAGCCGCGAGCGTTCGTCGTCGTCCCGGGCGAGTTGCCGCGCGAGTTGCACCTGGGACACATCCGCTCGATCCTGCCGATCGGCGACCGCGGGGCGGTCGTTGGCCGCAACAACACCGACCCGGCCCGCTGGAAGCGTTATCGCGGCGGAACCGCCGGCGAAGTGTGGATCGATCCCGAGGGAACCGGAACGTTTTCGAAACTGACCTTACCAAACGGAAATCCCACGTGGCCGATGCCGGTTGCGGACCGCGTCTACTTCTTGGCCGACCACGAAGGGATCGGAAACATCTATTCGTGCGCATTCGACGGCAGCGACGTGCGCCGCCATACGCACGAAGCCGAATACTACGCACGCTTTCCATCTACCGACGGGGAGCGCATCGTGTATTCCGCCGGCGGCGAAATCGCCTGCCTCGATGCGGCGACCAACGAAGTCCACCGAATTCCGATCGTCGCACCGTCGACGGCGCCGCAGACCGTGCGCCGGTTTGAGGAAGCCTCGGAATCGCTCGAGCATTTCACGCCGCATCCGGATGGAACGCGCCTGGCGTTCGTTTCGCGCGGTCAAGGGTTCGCGATGCCGCTGTTCGAGGGCGCTGTAACGCATCACGGCAACGGTAGCAAAGCGCGCACGCGCTTGATCGAATGGTTGCACGACGGAAAGAAGTTTGCCGGCGTTACCGATGCCGGTGGCTACGAACAAATTGCGCTCTGGGATGCTGCGAGCGATCGTAGCCCCAAGCTCGTCACCACCGGCGATATCGGCCGCGTAACGGATCTACAATCTTCCCCAACGTCGGACGTTATCGCATTCGCAAACCATCGTCACGAACTGTGCTTGATCGATCTCGACGACGGCAAGGTGCGCGTGGTCGATACCTCGCCTTCGCGTCGAATTTCCGACTTGGCGTTCTCGCCCGACGGGCGTTACGTAGCGTACGTTTGGTGGCCGGCGCCTGAGACGTCGATCGTGCGCGTCGTTAAGGTAAAATCCGGAAAGGTTCGGGATATTACCTCGGCGCTACGCACCGATACGTCGCCTTCGTGGGATCCCGAAGGAAAGTATCTGTATTTCATCTCGACGCGCGACTTCAACCCGGTGTACGATGCGTTGCAGTTCGAGTTGAGTTTTCCGCAAGCGAGCCGGCCGTTCGCGGTCACGCTGCGCGAAGAGGTTCCGTCACCTTTCGTCCCGTTGCCGAAACCGATCCATCGCGATCACGAGCACGATCACGATCGCGAGGATAAGAAGGCGGATAAGCCGGCCGATATCGACATCGATTTCGATGGGATCGAAGGCCGTATACTCGGTTTTCCGGTCGACGAAGCCGACTACGAACAGATCGTCGGCGTACGCGGCCGCGTGTTGTTCACGCGCTTCGGTATCAGCGCGATCAAGCCGGCGCGCCGCGAGGACGTGCACGACGAATCCGACGGCACCTTGATGGCATACGATTTCGAACAGCAACGCTCGGCCATCATCGCGACGCACGTCGACGAAATCAGGCTGGGCGCCGACGGGCGCACGCTGCTGTACCGCAGCGAACAGAAATTGCGTGCCATCGACGCCCTCGGCGATCTACCCGAGGACGGCGACGACCAAAAGCCGTCGACCGAAACGGGCCGCAAAAGCGGTTGGATCGACTTGGAACGCGCGCATGTCGAAATCGAACCGCGCGACGAATGGGCGCAAATGTATCGCGAAGCGTGGCGATTACAAACCGAACAGTTTTGGGTCGAAAACATGAGCGATATCGATTGGGATCGCGTCTTCGATCGATACAACGCGGTGCTGCCGCGGGCTCGCACGCGCGGCGATCTTTCCGACCTCATTTGGGAAATGCAGGGCGAACTCGGAACGTCGCACGCCTACGAGTACGGTGGTGATTACCGCGTGCCGCCGCAATACCAGCGCGGTTTCTTGGGCGCCGACGTCGTTTGGGACGACGAACGCGAAGGCTACCGCATCGAACGCATCTTCCGTGGGGATTCGTGGAATCGCGACGTCGACTCGCCGCTGGCCGAACCCGGCTTGGCGCTGAAAGAAGGCGACACGATCGTCGCAATCGGTGGAAAGCGCTTGTCGCGCGACGTGCCGCCGGGGCGGTTGCTCGTCAACTCCGCCGGAAAACACATCTCGCTGACCATCGCTCCGAAAAAGGGCGACGAACGCACCGTTTTGGTGAAAGCTCTCGAACGCGAAAATGCGCTTCGCTACCGTGCGTGGGTCGAAGGCAATCGGAAGCTCGTTCACGAGCGCACCGGCGGCCGAGTCGGCTACCTGCACATCCCCGACATGGGACCGTGGGGCTTCTCGGAGTTTCATCGCGGGTATTTGAGCGAGTTCAACCGCGACGGTCTAATCGTCGACGTACGCTTCAATCGTGGCGGCCACATATCGCCGTTGCTGCTCGAAAAACTCGCGCGCAAACGCGTCGGCTACGATCTGCCGCGGTACGGCGCGCCGGTGCCGTACCCGCCCGAATCCGTCGCCGGCCCGATCGTTGCGATGACCAATCAGTACGCCGGCTCCGACGGCGATATCTTTAGCCATTGCTTCAAGATCTACAAACTCGGGCCGCTGATCGGAAAGCGCACGTGGGGCGGCGTCATCGGTATCGAACCATACCATTACTTGGTGGATGGAACGTTGACGACCCAGCCGGAGTACTCGTTCTGGTTTGCCGACGTCGGTTGGGGCGTCGAAAACTATGGAACCGATCCGGACTACGATGTGGACGTGGCACCGCACGACTATCGCGATGGTAACGATCCGCAATTGGAACTGGCGTTCAAACTCATGGATAAAGCGCTGGCGGAAACGACCCAACTGCGTCCCGATCTGACGACGCGGCCGTCGCTCCCGCTGCCGACCCTGCCGTGACATCGGCCGCCCCCATAAGCGACGCAGTACGGCTGCGTCGCTTGTGCGGCTTGGCGGCATTTCTAGTGCCCGCGATCGCGTATCTGGCCGGCGCGTCGCACGAACCGGCGGCGTGGGACACGGCCGAGCTGCAGGGCGTGCCCTGGATTCTGGGCATCGCGCATCCCACCGGATTTCCGTTTTACACGCTGCTCGGGTACGCGTGGTCGCACGCTTTACCGTTCGATACCATCGCCTATCGTCTCAACGCGTTGTGCGCGATCGCGGGCGCGGCGACCGCCTTGGGCGGCTACCTCGTTGCGTTGGAATTCGACGCTTGGCCGCCGGTCGCAATGGCCGCAGCCTGGTGGTTCGCATTCGATGAAGTCGTTTGGTCGCACGCGGTTCGCGCCGAAGCTCAAGTCGTCGCGGTCACGTGTGCGGCATTGGCGCTGGTCTGCTTCTTACGTTGGATGCGCACCGGCGCGCCGATTCTCTTCGCCGGTGCGTGTGCGCTGTTCGGGCTCGGCGTCGCGTCACATCCGAACGCGATCTGGATCGCGCCGGCGCTATTGCTCGGCTGTATTCTCGCATCGCGCAAACCGTCACGGCGACTCGTGATGTTGGGATGCGCCGTTATTGCGATCGGATTTTCGCTGTACTTGTATCTGCCGTTGCGTTCGTGGTACGTCGTGGCACACGGACTCGATCCAGTGCACGTGTTGCCGGGCGCCGCCGGCGGCATATTCTGGAACTACAACGACCCGAGCACGCCGGCGGGGTTGATCGCCGAGTTGACCGGCAGCCAGACCGGGGCGCCGGGATATGCCTTAGCCGCGCTCAATCCCCTCAAACTGCAAGACGCCCTGTGGGCCTTCTTCGAAGCGGTAGGCTCGGGATTTGGCGCGTTCGCCTTGATCGCGGTTGCGTTCGGCTCGGTAGCGCTTTGGAAGCGCGAGTTGCGCCGCGGCATCGTGCTGGTATTCGCTTGCCTCACCGCGTTGGTTTTCTCCGTAACCTATGCGAACGAAGCCGATATCGGACGCTATCGATTGCTGGGGATTTGGTTGTGCGTCCCACTATTAGCCGCAATCGCGCCGGCGGCGCTGACGGCCGGGCGGCGATTCGCACTCGCTCGCGTCCTCTATCTTGCGTTCTTACTCGCCGGTGCCGGAAGCGCGCTCTACGCACGACAAGATTATTTCAACCGGCCAGCCGGCGAGGGCGGCCGTTGGATCATCGGCGCGGTTGCGCCGTACGTTCCGCCCGGCGGGGTAATCATCGTCGATGGATGGCTCGATGCGACGTCGTTGGCGTATGGAGCGTACGCCGATCGATCGTTGCCCGGCCGCATTATCGTTTCTGGCTATGAGGGCGGTAAGACGGCGTTATACAGAAGTTGGGCGAAGGATCGCCCGGTGTTCGTGCTGACCAACCCGCGCTACATTCCGCTCGTTTCGGGCTCGAGCGCGGTGGCATTGCTCGACCAATACCACGAGCTTTTTCGGATGGGGCCGTAGTGGGCAAACGTTCGGAAAAGGTCGCATGGAGCGCCGCGTTGGTCGTGTTCGTCGCGCACGCTATTGGCAACCCGCACTACGGTTATTTCCGCGACGAGTTGTATTTCATCATCTGCGGTTTCCACCCGGCGTTCGGCTACGTCGATCAACCTCCGATCGCACCGTTGTTAGCCGCCGGTTCGCAACTGTTCGGGCACTCGCTGTTCGCACTTCGTTTGATACCGGCTGCATTCGCCGGCGCGGGCGTTTACGCGACGTGCCGGTTGGCCTCGGCGCTCGGCGGCGACGAGTACGCCGAGGTGCTCGCGGCGGTAGCCTTTGCTTGTACCGGCGTTTTGACGTCCTTCGGCATGAAGGTCGGTCCGGATATGGCCGGCCTGTGGCTTTGGCCGTTGATCGCGTTGTATATGCTCCGCATCGTTCGCGGCGGCGATCCGCGTTGGTGGATTGCGGTGGGTCTCGCTGCGGGCGTCGCGTTCGAGACAAAGTACACCTTGGTGTTTTTCGCGATCGCGATGGTCGTTGGGTTGGCACTGACACAACACCGCCGCGTGCTATTTTCCGGATGGTTCGTGGCCGGCGTTGCGGTTGCGATCGCGCTCGCGCTTCCGAACGTCATCTGGCAAGCCGTCAACAACTTTCCAATGCTGGAACTATTACGCAACGGACACGACGAGAAGAACATTCACGCCTCGCCGCTGCTGTACGTTTTTCAACAGATCCTGATCACGAATCTGTTCTTCTGGCCGCTCTGGGTGATCGGGCTCGTAGCAGTGCTGCGCGATGGCGCCGCCCGGTTTCTCGGTTACGCCTACGTATTGCTGATGGCGATGATGATGGTGCTCGGCGGAAAGGATTACTATCCCGCCGATTTCTATCCGATTTTGCTGGCAGCCGGCGCGGTCGCCGTCGCGCGTTGGATTCACCGCCCGGTTTGGCGCGCCGTCGTCGTTACCGCGGTCGCGATCGCCGGGCTCATCTTCGTTCCGTTCTCCTTGCCGGTTCTCTCGGAGCAAGCGATGGCCGCGTACTCCGTGCGGGTGCAAAGCGCGCTGGGCGTGCACAAGTCCGTGCTACAAAACGAACGTGGCGCGAACGCTACGCTTCCGAACGATTGGGCCGACATGCACGGGTGGCCCGAGCTCGTAGCGCAGGTGGCGGCGACCTACAACCGATTGCCGCCGGCCGAACGCTGGCAAACCGGGATCTTTACGGGCAACTACGGAGAGGCCGCAGCCATCGACTTTTTTGGCCCGGCATTGGGCCTGCCCCCGGCCCTATCCGGACACAATAACTATTGGTTGTGGGGGCCGGGTTTGTACAACGGATCGACCCTGCTCGAAGTCGGCGGCCATTGTTTTGCCGACGAGCACGCGTACGCCAGCGCGACCGTCGTCGCGTACATCGACGACCCGTGGGCGATGTCGTACGAACGGCACCGCCCGATCGCGCTGTGCCGGGGAGCGCGCATGTCGCTTCAGCAGTTGTGGCCGAAGCTACGAAGTTACGAGTAGGTCTTGAAGGTGTACGAGGCGAGCGCTCGTGAAACAATGCCCGTGCGATACGCTCTTCTCGTATTGGCTTTTGCGATATCCATCACGTCGATGGCGATCGCCGCTCCGGACCCTTCCGCTGGTTCGAACATCAGCGTGACGACCTGCCACGCACAAATGGACCCGCCGCCGTTGCGAATCATCTACAAAAACACCGCGCAGCAAACGGTCACCGAGGTCGACTTCGACGTCAATACGCCGGCGGGATTGCTCACCTCAGTCCGAGATAAAGGCAAGTTCGCGAGCGGCGCGACGATCAATCACGTGTTCGCGTTGCCCAGCGGCAGCTCACCGCTCGGGTTCAGCCAAGCACACTGCGACGTAACGAAAGTGCTGTACGCCGATGGCACCGCCTGGCCAAGCCCCAGCCCCTCGCCCTAAATCAAACCCCCAGCGCTCGAAGCATTTCCGGATAAACGAGCTCGATGCGGGCGAGCGGATCGTCGGGCGAAACGATGTCGTGATTTCTCGGCAGATTCGTCAGCTCGTCGATCCCCGCGCCCGAAGAGTTCCAGCGTTGCCAACTCCGCACCACGTCTGCCGTAGCGACGTTGTTCACGGCCGGATCGGCGCGGTTCACTAGCGCTACGATTCGTTCGGCGCGTTGCGGCAAGCGTTGCGCGGCGGCGACAACCGCATCGCCGATTGCGATGGTTCGCGCCAACGCGTGCGTCGACAAGCGCGGGTAAGCCGTAATCGGAACGTGTTGCGCACGATCGCGCGGATCCCACCACAGAAACGCGTTGGGAAGTCGCAACGTCACCCACGCGAGCGCACGCGTCATCCCGTGCGAAAGCCGCAGCAGCGCAAAATCCGGAGCAACCGGAACGGCGATTGAGAGCGAACGGTGTTGCGCGAACAGCGCCGCCAGCGCTCCGCCCATCGAGATGCCCAACACGCCGACCCTCTCCCCGAGGCCGCTCGCGATGTCGAGCGCCTCGGCGGTCTTGCTGACGACGGCTTCGGCCGTCAAACGCTCGATGACCGTCGTCATTCGGTCGCGATATCCGTGCAGCGGCATTCGCGGAATTACGACGTTGACGCCGCGAGCGTACAGTTGCGGTGCGAACTCGCGGTATTGCGCCGGATTGTTTGTAAATCCGTGCAGCAGCACCACCGCCAGCGGCGCCGTCCTTCCGGTTACGAACCAGGCGGAACGCGCTGCATCCAAGATCTCGTCACCGTCGAGTCGAGCCAACGATTGGAGTCGTTGTAACGCTTCGGCGTAGTCGCGCGCCGGTCGCGCTTGCGGCGGAACGATCACCGCGCGAGGCCTGTGCGCGGCCATCTGGAATCCGAGGCGGCATGGACGATCGGCCACGCTGCCCATGGGCGCGAAGCGAAGAGATGGCGCGTTACCACGATGAGGAATGGGGCGTTCCGTTGCACGACGACCGCGGCCTGTTCCAGTTCGTTACCCTCGAAGGCGCGCAAGCCGGCCTGAGTTGGGATACCATTCTGCGCAAACGCGACCGGTATCGTACGGTTTTTTACGATTTCGACCCACAGCGTGTCGCGCGCATGCGCTCCGCTTCGATCGAAAGGGTTCTCACCGATTCCGGAATCGTTCGTAACCGCGCGAAGGTGCTCTCGACGGTCTCGAACGCGAAGGCGTTCCTCGAAGTAGCTCGCGAGCACGGCTCGTTCGATGCGTGGGCTTGGACGTTCGTGGATGGAACCCCGATCGTGAACGCACCTAAAACCGCGGCCGATATACCGGTGTCCAGCGACGAAGCCCGAGCGTTCAGCAAGGCGTTGCTGGCGCGCGGTTTCAAATTCGTCGGTCCCACGATCTGTTACGCGTTTATGCAAGCAGTCGGGATGGTCAACGATCACGTTCGATCGTGTTTTCGCTTTGAGGAACTGACGGATCGATCGCGTGCAAAATCTGCGGGTACGCGCGAGCGGCCAGGCCGCCGGGGCGCAACGGCTCGATAATATCGTGCGACGGCGGCAAGCCGGAAATCGTTAACCACTCGATCGATTCGGAACGATGCGACCTCCAACGATCGTGCAAACGTCGCGTCGCACGATTGTTGACGCTCGTTTCGCGCAGATTGCTAACGAACGCGATTTGCCGGGCCAGCGGCGCCGACGCAGATGCATCCTCGAGCACCGAAGCCGCGATTCGCAAGGCGTGCGCGATCGAGTGCGTCGCGTAGCGCGGATAGCCGTGCGCGGGCATCTGCCGTTCGCGCAGTAGCGGATCCCACCAGGCAAAGCGATTCGGAAATCGCAGCACCATCGCACTCAACGACGGAACGATCGCATTCGGTAGCCAGGCGACACCTAAGAACGGCGCGATCGCAACGCAGCGGTCGACGGCGTATCGTTGCGCGATCCATGCGGTCAATAATCCGCCCAGCGAAAATCCGGCTACGGTCACCCGTTCGCCCAGTTCGCCCGCGATGGCGACGTAGTCGTCGACCGCCGCGAGGACTTCGGCCGCATGCAGCTTTTCGAGTGCCGTCGACATCCGATCGGCGTGACCATGACGTGGAAGTCGCGGCACCAAAACGTTGTACCCGCGCGCGAATAAGTCGCCGGCAAAGCGTTCGAACTGCGCCGGGCTGGCGGTTAAGCCGTGCAGCAACAATACCGCACGATCGCGCCGCCCGTCGTCGTGCGTGTGGACGATCGTCCGGCCTTTCGGTCCGACGGCGGCATGATCGCGTTGCAGCAAACGCTCGAGACGTGGCCAAGAGGTGGGCAAGGCCTGCGTCCTTAAGTCAAAATGGCAAGTGTTCCTCGAACGCGGGCGCAGCGCGCCCCCGCGGTCCCGGCCCCGGCGCCGGTAAACACACGCGGCGCAACGGAAATATGATGGACACGATCTCCGGCCGCAGCCGCCATTTTATCGAAATTGAAGACCGGTACGGCGCGCATAATTACAGCCCTCTGGACTTGGTCGTCGACCGCGCCGAGGGCATCTGGCTCTACGATGTCGATGGAAAACGCTACCTGGATTGCGTCAGCGCCTATTCCGCGGTCAATCAAGGACACGGACATCCACGCATCCTCGCCGCGATGGAAGCGCAAGCACGCAAGGTAACGCTAACGTCGCGGGCGATGCGCAACGATCGCTTGCCGGGGTTTCTCGAAAAGCTCACACGTTTGTGCGGATTCGATATGGCGTTGCCGACCAATACCGGGGTCGAGGCGGTAGAAACCGCGATCAAGCTGGCGCGCCGGTGGGGTTATTCGGTCAAGGGGATCGCACCCAACGCCGCCGAGATCATCGTTTTCGAAAACAACTTTCACGGCCGTACGATGTCGGCCATTAGCGCAAGTACGACCGAACAATATCGAAAAGATTTTGGGCCGTTCGTTCCCGGATTCGTATCCGTTCCATACGGCGACGCGGATGCGCTGGAGCGCGCGATCTCACCGAATACCTGTGCGATCCTAATCGAGCCGATTCAAGGCGAAGGCGGCGTCAACGTGCCGCCCGACGGTTACATGAAACGCGCGTGGGCACTTTCCCGCGAACATCGCGTGCTGCTCGTGGCCGACGAAATTCAAACCGGTTTCGGCCGGACCGGCGACATGTTTGCGTTTCAGTACGACGCCATCGTCCCCGACGTACTGATCGTCGGCAAGGCATTGGGCGGGGGCTTTTATCCCGTGTCTGCCACGCTGGCGACGGCGCCGATCATGCAATTGTTCGGGCCGGGAGATCACGGCAGCACGTTCGGCGGAAACCCGTTGGGTTGCGCCGTGGCCGAAGCCGCGCTCGACGTCATCGTCGACGAGAACCTTCCGGCACGCGCCCGGTACGCGGGCGCTGCCATCATGCAAGGACTGCGAGCGATGCGTTCGCCCTTGGTGAAAGAAGTACGCGGGCGCGGGTTGTTGATCGGCGTCGAACTGACGATTCCGGCACACCGCGTTTCGGATGCGCTGCTGGAGCGAGGGATTGCGGCGAAGGATACCCACGAAAGCGTTTTGCGCCTGGCGCCGCCGCTCGTCATCGACGATGCGGCCGTCGAGCTGTTGCTCGACGGCGTGCACCAATCGCTTACGTCTTTGGCGTAACGATTTCCGTTAGCCGGTCGGGCGTGCCGTCGATACGCACCAAATGCGGATATCGCGGCCCGTCGTAGTACGGGATCGAGATCGCGCGGTACACGTCACCGTGCTGCACGAGGAGTTCGATCGGCGAACGGCCGGTCATCGCCGTTTGCAACGCATCGTATAGCAGATCGCTCGAGTACGAACGCCCGTTAACGGCGATTATCTGCGTGTTGACGCCGAGTCCGGCATTCCAGGCGGCCGAACCGGTGCGCACGTCGCTTATCGTGCCATCCATGCTCGTTCCGATTCCGATCGAAAACCAAAAGTTCGATCTTGCCACGTCGTGCGACGGATTAGCCGTCCATACTAACTTCCAACCTTCGTCGGTGAAGCCGTCGGGCGGATGCACGGCGATGTCGTCGACCCACGTGCGAAAGAAGCCGGCCCAATCGTATGGCACGACCGCATTCAGCCCGGCAATTACGTCGTTACGGTCGTAGGTTACCACGATCGGCCCGGTATCGCCGCCGTTGCCGAAGAAGGCCTTGGCGAAGGTATCGAGCGAGGAACGATCGTTGGTTTGCTGGCGGATGATGCTATCGACTTTCAGCCACATCAACTCGGCTTCGCTGTAGAAATCCTCGCCGCGGCGTTCCGCGCTGTAACCGCGCGGTGCCATGTAAATGAACGGCCCCGACGTCGCGTCGTCCCCCAGCGAACGCCATTGCCGGCCCGGCTGATAATCGTAATATGCGTACAGTTGGGCGATGTGGTCCGGATAGGTTTCCCTTTTGCGAATCCCGTCTCGCCACGCCATGACGTTGCCGTAGTATTGCGTCATGCCCTCATACACCCATAGCAGCGAGTCGTCGTAGGGCAGTTGCAAGTTCGATGGATACAAGCCGGCCGGCATGCGGTATTTTCCGTCCCACGAATGGTTGAACTCGTGCGACAACAGATCGCCGCCGCGTTCGAACTCAACCGGGTCGGTTAGGTAATCACCGCCGCCGCCATCGTCGCTGGACTCGTGATGTTCGATACCTTCGCCCGGCAAAACGTCGGACATCGTCAACAAGAAATTATAATTCCGCCAGTGGCGCGCACCGTACATGGCCAACATCTCGGCGACGAGTTTGCGATAATGCGCGATCGTCGCGTCGGAAACGTTTAACTCTTGCGGCGTGTCGGCAAATGCGTTGAGGTACGCCGACGCGTCGCCGTTCTGCCATAGCAGCCAGCGGCGATAGTTGACGCCGGCATCGAGCGGCGCATCGACTAAGTGTTCGAGCGAAACGTCGTCGAACGTTACGGCGTTTCCATCGCGCCGGCCGCCGGGCAGCGCGGTCGCGTATTGCCAGGTGACGCCCGGCAAAACGACCGTCGGCCGGAAGATCGTGTTCTGAATCGTGCCGGTCGAAGGATACAGCAGATTCTCGTCCCACGTCACGACCAGCAGATTGGGTGACGCCACCCGCGATGAAGAGTAGCGTCCGAAGGTCGCACCTAGATACGTCATGTCGATGTCGAGCGCGTTGACGCCCTCTGGTACGACCACGTCGATCGCGTAGAGATCGGTTGGCTCGCGTCGCCATGGCAGCGTGGCGCCGTTGCCTTTGATGACGAGACCCGCCATGTTCGCGATCGGCCCCACCGGCTGGTGCTGGCCCGGGAGCCATTTCGGATAGTACAGTGTCAGTTTTCCGGACTGCACCGGGATCGTTTCGTGGGTGGACACGACGTTCTGGGTGGGCGCGGCCGAGGTGTCGACTCGCAGCAAGATCGGGGCGGCCGCGTCCGACCGGGCTGGATTGATTAAAAGTGTCGAACCAAATGCGATGAAAACAAGGTAACGCACGATAAGTGACATTCCGTGCTTGTTCCCTCACCCAAAGGTGGGCCAAGCAAGAAAACGGCCGATGTTTCGCTTGCCGGGATTTTACGCGGATCAGAGGCACGCCCGCAACGCGAGCGTCAGCAGCAGAACCGCCGCGCACATCTGCACCGTTATGATGGCCGCGCGACGCGCCTTGCTCGCGCGTACGGCATCGAGTGGGGCCTCGGTCCAGGTAGACGATGCCGCGCCGTACAAGCCCGAGGCGCCGGTGCGGACGGTGCCGTCGTCGGTGACGTCGATCCCGGCGGCCACAGCGATGGCGTCCGCCATCTGATCCAGCGGAAGGGTGCTCGCGCTTCCCATCGTGTCGCTGCACACCCCAATTCGCTCGCCCTCCTTCGTCATCACGGAGAGCGCCTCGCGCATCGAGTAGAAACCCAGCGTCCGGAATATCTCGCAACGACGCTCGACGGCTGCAACGTCCGACAGCGGTAACCGAACCCGGCGGAAATGCGGGATCAGCAACGCATCGTGTCCGGCAACGACCATGGCTTCGAATGTTGTCGCACTCAGCGTAACTGGCGTCTTCAAGGCGGCGATCAAACCGAACGTTGCGAACACGCCAAAGCCGATCATTATCACGGCGGTACCGTCGACTACCCAGTCACCGCTTCGGTCGCCACCGAGCGTAAACGGCAACCACAACAACATTCCCGCAAACCCAAACATCACTGCGGCCAAAAACGCCAGAGCGAATCGCGTCGATAGACTGAATCGCCAGGTTCGCTCGGTCTGCATCGCGCGCGTCTAGTAGTCGACGCCGCGAAGCAAGTCGGCTGCAGGCACCTGCTGGTAGTTCGAATTCCCTTGGACCAACGCTTCCGCAAAGCCCGAACTTACCGTGCTGTGCACGCCGGTGGAAGTATCGACCACCACCGCACGATCCAACGAGTAGTTTTCCATCGCGACCGCATCTTTGTGCATGCCTTCCTGCGCGGCCCGATCGCTCGCGAGCGCCTCATCGGTACGCTCTTGTCGTGCGGCGTCTTGCGCGCGATCGCTAGCGATCTCGCTATCGAATAACCGCGCGAAGCTTTGGCGAATCGCGTCTTGTTGCGCCGCTACCGCGCCGAAGTTGATGCGCACGCTCGACAGAACCGCGTTTGCCGTCGTAGCC
>DASXXU010000017.1:0-37359 GCA_036502885.1 Candidatus Tumulicola sp. | reverse complement strand
TCGAGATCCACTCGTACGATCGCGGCACCCAGCGCGGATTTGGAAGCCGGGCAAACCGACGAGGGAGATCTCGGAATTACGTACGCGAAAGCCGATGCGATCCTCGACCGGTTGCTGCTTGGCTACGACGACGCCCAATTGATCGCGCGAGGATTCGACGAAAGCGACGTTCGCCTGGTTCGCCGTTTGGTCGATGCGACACACTGGAAACGCCATCTGCCCACCACCGCGATGCTTACCAACACCGCGATCAACGAATTCTATCTTCGCCCGGTCGACTTTTAGCCGTGGCCGGTGTGGAGCTGATCGCGGTCGGCACCGAGTTACTGCTCGGGCAGTTGGTCGACACCAACACGCCCTGGATCGCGCAGCAACTTTCGGCCACCGGGATCGACGTTTTCGGAACGCACGCCATCGGCGATAACCGCGAACGCATTGCCTCGGTCGTACGCGACGTGTTGACGAGACGCGACGGTGCGATTTTGACCGGCGGCCTGGGGCCGACGGTAGACGACCTCACCAAAGAAGCTGTCTGCGATGCGCTCGGGTTGGAAACGGAGCTCTACGAAGCGGCGCTAACGCAGATGGTCGCCGTTTTTAAATCCTTCGGGCGGCCGATGCCCGAAAACAATCGCAAACAGGCCGAGCTTCCACGCGGCAGCCGCCCGATGGTTAACCCGAACGGAACCGCACCCGGGTTTATAGCGTTCGCTTCGGATGGCCGGTTCGTGGCGTGCATGCCGGGCGTTCCCAGCGAGATGAAGCCGATGATGACCGCGCAGTTGCTGCCGTGGCTTCGCGAACGTTTCTCACCGAAAGCCGCCATCTTTACACGGATCGTGCACACGATCGGGATCGGCGAATCCGACGTCGATCAGCGCATCGAAGATCTCTTCCGTTCGAGCGAAAATCCCAAAATCGCCGTGCTAGCGCACGCCGGCCGTACCGACGTCAAGATCATGGCGAAAGCGACCGATCGCGACGCCGCCGAACGCGCGATCGCTCCGTTGCAGGGCGAGATCGAGCGCCGTCTGGATGGATTTGTGTACGGTCGCGATGACGAAACGCTGGCGGCCGCCGTCGCCGCGTCGCTGCGTGGATCCGGCCTCTCCTTGGCGACCGCCGAGTCGTGCACCGGCGGACGCGTAGCGGCGGCTATTACCGAACGAGCCGGCGCCTCGAAAACGTACGTAGGCGGAATCGTCGCCTACGACAACGCGTTGAAGATCGCAGCGCTCGGCGTGCCGGAGGGCTTGCTGGCGAAAGACGGCGCGGTGAGTCAAAGCGTGGTCGAAGCGATGGCTCGCGGTGCGTGCGGCGCGTTTTCGGCAGGCATCGCGGTTGCCACAACCGGTATCGCGGGGCCGGACGGCGGGACGGCCGACAAACCGGTCGGCTTGGTGTGGTTTGCGGTCGCTGCGGCCGGCGGCGCGACGCTCTCGCGCCAGGTTCGATTCCGTGGGGACCGGGTTTCCGTACAGACGCGCGCGACGACCTACGCACTCGGATTACTCTGGCGCTTTTTGCGCGGCGAGCGCGCTTAGCCGCTCGTCAGGTCGCGCCGTAGCCGATCTCGGCGAGCATGCGCTGCGTTACGAGCGCTTGTCCGAAGGTCGGTAACGCGTTCGGTTTACCGTCGATCGCCAGCGCGAACTGGTCGTACAGCTCGATCAACAGCGGAACGTTGGCATTGACCGACAGATACTGCGCGTAGGGTGTCGGCCGGCACTCCAGTTCGCTGGTCTCGTCGTTATCGATCGAAAACAAGGACAGCTCGGCGATATTCGTGCCGCTCGCGACGGCCGAGCGATTTTCGCCGTGGACGGCACAGGTGTACCCATCGACGGCGGTCGTCGCATCGATGCATAACCTCGCGACGGCCCCATCGCCGTAATCGACCAGCGCAAACGCGCCGTCATCGACGGTGGAAACGAACGTTCCGTGCTCGTCGAGACGTTCGGGGTTTGCCGTTCGCAACATACCCAGCGCCCGCACCGGTTCGCGACCTAAAACGAACGTCGCTTGATCGATGATGTGCGAAAGCATCGCCCCCGCCATCCCGCCACCTTTGCCGCGATCGAACCACCAACTCCGCTCGCGCCGGATGACACCTCGTAACGAACGGCGCAACGCCGTTATTTCGACGTCGCGTACCGGATCGAGATGATGGTTTGCGACGAGCTCGTGCAAGGCTTGCACTTGCGGGACGAAACGAAACTCGTGCGCGATCCCGCACGCCGTTCCGGCACGGATCGATCGTTCGACCAGGTCCTCGGCAAGCGCGACGTTCGTTTCGAACGGCTTCTCGCATAACACATTTTTGCCGGCATCGAGCGCGGCGACGACGTCCTCGTGATGCGCGAAGGGCGGCGACGCTACGGTGACGGCGTCTAACTCGCAACCGGCTACCATCTCCCGGCACGAACGGAACGCATGTGCGATGCCGCGTTCGGCTGCCACGCGTTGCGCCGTCGCAGGTGAGGCCAACGCGACGACCTCGAATCGTGGGTTTGCCAGCAATGCCGGCAGATGCGCCGTCGTTCCGAAACCGGCGCCGACGATGCCGATGCGATATCGCTTCACGTGTTATTGCTCTTTCAAACAGATTTCGATTTCGTCGAGCGCGCCCTTAAGGTCGTCGAATTCGATGATCAACGGCGGACCGATCGTTACGACGCTGCCGCCGGCGCCCGACTGCAACAAGATGATGCCCGATTGCAGCGCGCGTTTGACCAGGCGTTCGGCTCGCCCCGCATCCTCAAACGCGATACCCCAGAATCCCCCGCGTCCGCGAACCTCGGTTATGCCGTAGCGTCCATGCCAGCGGGCACATCGGTCGTGCACGATTTCGCCTAATTGCCGGCTGCGCGCCGGTAAATCGAGCCGGGCACATTCCTCGATTACGGCGAGTGCGGCCGCACACCCCATCGGATTTCCGAGATACGTGGACGTGTGCAGGGCCTCACCTTGCGATGCCGGCCACGCGTCCATAACCGGGCGCGTCGCGATCGCAGCGCTGATCGGGAACCCGCCGCCCATCGCCTTCCCGACGCACAACACGTCCGGCACGACGTTTTCGCGCTGGATCGCGAACCACGTTCCGGTTCGCGAGAACCCCGTATAGATCTCGTCGACCACGAGCAAGATTCCAAGCTCGTCGCACAGGCCGCGCAACCCGGCCAGATATCCGTCCGGCGGAACGATGCAGCCGCCGCGCCCCTGAATCGGTTCGACGAAAACTGCGGCGACGTCCTCACGACCGCGCAGCTGCGCGGCGGTCGTCGCGATCGCATCGCGTACATCCGTGCCGGCGTGAGGATAATCGAGCCAGACCGTACCGGACGCGATCGTGCCGGCAAACGGTGCGCGAAATTTTTCGATCCCGCACAATGCGAGCGCGCCCACCGACAGGCCGTGATAGGCTCCACGGAACGCGGCGAAGGTCGAGCGTCCCGTCGCCATAACCGCAGTTTTCATGGCCGCTTCGATCGCTTCCGAACCGGTCGACGCGAGAAAGGTTCGTTGTAGCGCTTCGGGTACGATGGTGGCGAGCCGTTCGAGGAACGCGATGCGGGTCGACGACGGATGGACGTCACCCATCGCGTGCGGAAGTGCGGCGGCTTGATCGGCGATCGCCCGCGCGACGCGCGGGTTGGCGTGTCCGACGTTCGCGACGCCGAAGGCGGCCGTGAGGTCGACGTATCGATTCCCGTCGGAGTCAGTGACGAACGCGCCCTCGCCGCGTTCCCACACCACCGGAAAATCTTCGGACACGGCGGTTACGTTGCGCGATTCTCGATGTCGCAACGCCTGGAGTAGTTCGCGGCTGCGCGGCCCGGGAATGTGCGTGGCGCTCTTTCGACCGTCAGCGTTCATCGCTCACCCATCGAACGAACTCGGCGATGCGCGGGCGGCCGCCGTGTGGCGATGCCAACGGCGGGTGCTGCAGCGTTCCGAACGGTGCGATGCGAACGGCCCCCGCGGCGAGCGCGGCTTCGATCACGTCGTCCCGTGCCGAATCAACCGACCATCCCTCTAAGGCGAGGCCGTGCTTGCGTACATATTCCATCGCATCGCGCGGACCATCGATCGGATGCACCGCAATCGTCCGCGGAAGAAACTCCGGCGCGCGCCCGAGCCCGGGTTCGAACGTGGCCACGTAACTGTGTGAAGCGTCGGATGCGACCCCGCCGGATCCGTTCGCCGAACGAAACGATGCGATGCTGTAGGCTGAGGCAACGTCGGCGGCGCGATGCGGGTCGAGCCGCATCGCCGGGAACTCGATGCCGGCGTGCTCGATCGCGCGCGTGAGGATCGAAAAGAACGCATCGGGCGTAACGGAGCCGCCGCGCTCGACGAAAATGGTGCGAAGCGATAAACAGCCCTCGGTATCGTAGAGCAACGCATCGCGCGCGGCACCAAACGCGATCTCCTCGAGCGGCCTGCCGTCGAGCGCTTCGCGCGTTACGTAGCCGACGCTCGTCCGCGGACCGTACGCGATGAAGCGAGCTTCCGGATCGGTGGTGGAACGTATTCGTTCGATTGCCGGACGGCTACCGAAGGCGACCACCGCATCGAAGCGTTGCAAATCGCGCGCCTCGTCTTCACCCCTCCAGGTTTGCGCCCGGGCGCGTTCGCCGAGTTCGGGAAGCTCTTCCAGCAACGTTCGAAAGAACGAAGAAACCAGCCGGTCCTCGCGGTCCTTTACCAGCACGTCGCATTTCGCGCAGATCGCAAACGCGGCGGACACCAGCGACACACCGATCGTCGTTCGGCTCGAGATAACGCAAACGCGGCCTACCGGTAGTGCGCGAACCCGAACGCCGTCGCGCTCGACGAAGCCGTCCAACGTGTCGAGGCTCCCGAGCTCTTGGACGATCGCGGATTCGAGCGCTCCGTTAGAAATGGATGAAAACAATCGATCGAGTGCGTACTCCACGACCGGCTCGGAATAGCCGGTTCGTTCGACGATTGCTGCGAGCGAACGCACCCGTGGCGGAAAATCGCCATCGCCCCAGCGGCCTGCTGCGTCGGAAACGGCTCTGATCAGCGAACGGACGGGACGTTGTCCCCACATCACCGGCGCGCAGTTCGGCGCCCAACCTGGGAGCGCCCGCAGACGGCTTTCGAGGTTCCCACTCGCATAGCGGCAAACTGACCGGCCATGTCTTGGTGCGTCCGTGCGTTCTTCGCGCTACTTGCTACCGCATCGCTGGTAGCGTTGATCGACACCGCCGCGTGCACGCGTCGAGGGGGGTCTTCGACGACGCCGCCGACGGCCACGCCGTTGACGACGTTCGTCGTCAATCCCAAAACCGGTAGCGACACGACCGGCAACGGTTCGTCGACGGCTCCGTTTAAAACGCTCACGAAGGCGCTTTCGGTGGTCGCAAAGTCCACGGCCGTCGGCTTGACGGTTCAGTTGATGCCGGGAACGTACACCGCTGCAAACGGCGAGATCTTTCCGATCGTGATTCCAACGGCGGTAACGATCGATGGAAGTGGATACGGCGGCGGGGCGCACGGCTCGAACGCGGCGTTCATCACCGGCGCGGGCGAAGATGTCGCGTACGAAAAGCTTATCAATCGGACCAGCACGCACCAGGCGTTCGCGACGCTGGAAATCGCGCAAGGCGTTAGCGGCGTGCAGATCAACCGGTTATATATGGGCGACGTCGTGTTCAACTTTCCCGCTTCGGCAAGTTACGCGGCGATGGACGCGCTGGGTTCGTTCGATGCGTCGAGCGACTCGTTTGCGGCCGGCAGCGTGCTGACGCGCGCGCGCGTGGCGGGTTTGATGGTTCCGGGCGGATCCGTCGTGACGTGTACGGGTTGCAATATCCTCGGAAGCACGTACGCGTTGCTGGCGTTTTCGGTCGCCGGGCTTAGCCCCACGATCACACTAGCTGGACAACCGTCGCAAAGCGCCATCGGCGGGCAAATCGGCATCTTAACCGACGGCACCGCCAGCATCGGCTCGTCTTTTCAGACGTTCCAATCGAGTCAGTACGGCTATCGCGACGCGTTCGCGGCGCCGGTAACGTCGCCGCAGCCGACGCCGCTCGAGGCGGGAATCGACTTCGGTGGTGGACCCGAAGGCTCGTCGGGTGGCAACGTCTTCATCGGTGCCAAGAGCGTGCTGTCAGAAATTTCGGTAACGACGCAGAACTCCACCGTGTACGCATTGGCGAATACGTGGAACCCGTCGACGCAAGGAAGCAACGTGCACGGCCAATACCCGCGGATGATCGTGTTTGGTCCCCCGACGGTCGGCAGGAACGTTACGATCGGGCAGACCGCCAGCGGTTCGAGCGTCGAGGTTGGCCCGCCGGCACCCCCGTCTCCGTCGACCAATCCGAGCTCGATTCCCAGCTCGATCCCGTCGCCGTCCCCGACATAGCTGCCGAAGCGCGCACGTTACGCTTACACGCGTACGTCGCGTAACGTTTCGGCATCCAGCGAACAACCGCGCAACCCCGCGCCGCGTTCGCGACCGATGAGCACCAGCGCTGCGTCGCCGCCGCGTGGATTTGAAAAGGTCACGCCCAAGTCTTCGGTCGCTATGGCGATGCACGACGCACGATTCGCAAGGTCGACATGAACCAACGCGCCGACCACGCCATCCGGAAGCCTCGCACCATCCGGACCGACAACGCGCGGACGCAACCACGGCGGGCTACGCTTAAACCGGACCGACAAGTCGGCTTCGACGAACGGCGGGCGCGCCGCGTCGTAATATTGCGACGTCAGTTCGGTCATGCCGTACTCCGCGACGATCGCGTCTTCCGCAATCGAGAACGTCTCCGCCGCCGCACGATAGAGTTCGCCTCGTTCGACCATCTTGGCGCGTCCTTTAAAACCGCCGGTTTCCATGATTCGCGAGCCAGGCGTAAGCGGTAGATCTATTCCGCCGCAAGCGCACCGTTCGAGAACGGCGGCGAGGGCGAACGCGGTCGTGGCAATGCAAACGGGTTGTTTGCGTTGGCGTGCGTCGTGCAGATCGGAAACGAAGCCTTCGAAATCGAGCGAATCGCCGTCGACGTACCATCCGGCAGCGCCGTCGCCGAACGTTTGCGAAACGCGGCCCATCATGTATCCGAGCGAAGATCCGGGACGTGTCGCGGGGTTCGGAACCAGATTGCAGTAGCGCAGCCGCGCGCCGTCGGCAAGCACGAATCGCTCGAAACCGGCGATCAGCGCGGCGTCGTACAAGTCCGGCGTTTCGAAAAAGTGCTTGCCGGACCGTCCCTGCGTGGTACCGCTCGTTTCGAATGCGAGCGCCGCGCGCTGCGCCGGAAACGTCGTTAGCGTGGCTTCCTTAAAAGCAGCGGCCGGAACCGGCGGAATCCGTTCCCACGTTGCCGGCATCGCGCCTTCTACGATGCCGAGCGCCGAGCAATACCGTGCGTACGGTTCGTTATAGCGGCGCTGATAATCGAACAGCCGAAGCGCTAGATCGTCGAACGCGCCGTCATCGAGGAGGTCCGATCCGGTTCGCCACCTTTCGATGACTCCGAGGATGCTTGCGTCGAGGCCGGCCGATTCCGATTCGTAGCTCAAAGCGTCCGGCGGCGCGACGTGATGACGCCGCTGTTCAAACCTCCGGCGGCCAGCCCGCCGCACCAGCGCGCGTATTCGACCTTGATACAGCGATCCACAACGACCGTAAGGCCGGCAGCATCCGCCCGCGCGATCGCGTCTTCGTTGATAACGCCGTATTGAAACCAAATGGCGCGCGCGCCGGCGGCGATGGCTTCTTCGACGACGCCGACGGCATCCGACGCGCGACGGAAGACGTCGACCAGATCGGGTGGGCCGTTGTCGGCAGCATACGCTGCCAGCGTTGGAAATGCTTTGACGCCGTCGATCGCTTCGAGCTTTGGGTTGATCGGCGTTACCGAATACGGCGTTTGCGTTCGCAGATACGAAAAAACGGTGTAACTGGGTCGCAGTGCGTTGTCGGACGCGCCGACCATCGCGATGGTAGACGTTCGTTCCAGAAGCGTTCGAATTTCGCTCGGGGTCCGTGCGATCACGACGCCACCTCGCCCCGGCCGGCGTTCGCGACGATCTCGTATCGATTGCCGTCGACGTCCTCGAAGAACGCTGCGTAGAAATCGTCACCGTATTCGGGATGCAGCGATGGCCCTTCCAATTTCTTGGCACCGTTTCGACGGGCAATTTCCGCCGCGCGGTCGACCGCCTCGCGTCCGTCTACGCCGAAGGCAATGCGAATAGTGCCGGCCGCGAACTCGCCGTCTTGGGTGAAACCGAGGCGCGGCCGTCCGCCGGCGGCGGGCGCGTATCCAATAAATCCGGCTTCGTCGGGAACGCGCTCGTAGCCGAGTTCGAGCAAAAGCGCGTCGAATAGGGTTCGCACTTCTTCGAGATCGCGCACGTGAACGTCGATGTGATGCATCATGCTGCTTGGCCCGCTGCCTGCAAGCCACGTTCGAGATCCCAAATCAAATCGTCAACGTCTTCCAATCCAACCGATAAGCGAACCGATTCGGGCGGCACGCCGGCGGCTTGCAGTTCTGCATCGCTCAGTTGCGAGTGGGTCGTCGACGCGGGGTGAATGACCAAACTTTTGGCATCGCCGACGTTGGCCAGATGGCTCCAAAGCGTCAGCGTGTCGATCAGTCGTATGCCGGCGGCACGGCCGCCGTATAAGCCAAACGTAAACACGGCCCCAAGTTCCGGTGCGCGAACCCATGCGACCTCCGAACGGCCTTGCAGAAAAGCGGCAACGGCGCGCGCATTGGCAGCGTGCCGTTCCATGCGTATTGAAAGCGTCTCCAACCCCTGCATGAGTAGCCACGCGTCCATCGGCGACAGCTGAGCACCGATATCGCGCAGCACTTCGGCTCGCAACCGCATCAAGAACGCGTACTCGCCAAACGTTTCGGTGAAAACCTTTTGGTGGTAGCCGGGGCTCGGCTCGGAAAGTAGCGGAAACCGGCCGTTGCCCCATGGGAACGTGCCGGACTCGACGACGATCCCCCCGATGGTGGTGCCGTGGCCGCCGATAAACTTGGTTGCCGAATGCAAAACGATGTCTGCGCCACGCTCGATCGGACGGCAGAAATATGGGGTCGCGAACGTGTTGTCGACCGCAAGCGGAACGCCCGCGTCGTGCGCGACGCGCGCCAGCGCTTCGATATTAGCTAGCGATCCGGATGGGTTTGCGACCGTCTCCACAAGCAGTAGCCGCGTCTCAGGGCGTATTGCGTTGCGAACCGCTTGCGTGTCGTCGGCGTCGACGAACGTCGTTTCGATCCCCATGCGTTTGACGGCGACGCTTAACTGCGTGATAGTACCGCCGTACACGTTGGCCGAGCAAACGATGTGATCGCCGCTTTGAGCGAGCGCCAGTACGGTTGCGAGTTGCCCCGCAAGCCCGCTGGCGAACGCAACCGCGCCCAGCCCCGACTCGAGGCTCGCCACGCGCTCCTCGAACGCGGCCACGGTTGGGTTGCTGATCCGGCTGTAAATATGTCCGTAGGTACGCAGTGCGAACAGTTCGGCGGCGTGTTCGGCCGAGTCGAAGACGTATGCCGCCGTCTGGTAGATCGGCGTAGCCCGCGACCCGGTCGCCGGATCCGGCGGCGTGCCCGCGTGGATGGCGCGGGTTGCGAATCCGTAGTTTCGGTCCTGCATGAGTCGGCCGCTTCGCTGGATAACCGATTCAATCATGGGAATGACGCTCACCGAAAAGATTCTGGCGCGCCACGCGGGATTGGAACGCGTTAGTGCCGGCCAAATCATCAACGCTAAGGTCGACTTGGTTCTCGCCAACGAGTTGTCGGCCGCCGTCGCGATCGCCGTCATGCGCGGCATCAAGGGCGCCGACCGCGTCTTCGATTCGAAAAAGATCGCACTTGTAGAAGACCATTTCGTTCCGGCGAAGGACGCACAATCCGCCAAGCTTGCGAAGTTGATGAAAGACTTCGCGCAAGAGCAGAAGATCGAGCACTTCTTCGACGTCGGCCGGGGTGGAATCGAACACGTCGTGCTGCCCGAAGAGGGATTGGTCGCGCCCGGCGAGTTAATCGTCGGCGGCGATTCGCACACGTGCACCTATGGTGCGTTTGGAGCGTTTGCGACCGGTATGGGATCGACCGACATCGCGGCGGCATTCGTGCTCGGCGAAGTCTGGCTCAAGATTCCCGCGACGATCAAGATCGTCTACAGCGGAACGTTGGGGTCGATGGTGTACGCGAAGGACTTGATGTTGCGCACCGTCGGCGAACTCGGGATCGATGGCGCCACGTACCGTGCGATCGAGTATCACGGCAGCACGGTCGACAACCTGTCCATTACCGGACGCATCACCATGGCCAACATGGCGATCGAAGCCGGCGCGAAAAACGGCATGTTCCACGCCGACGCAAAGACGATCGCGTACGTGAAGGAACGCACCGACCGGCCGTTCGTCGTCGAACGTTCCGACGACGACGCCGAATACGAACGGGTCATCCACATCAACGTCGATTCGCTCGAGCCGCAAGTGGCTTGCCCGCACACGCCGGATAACGTGCATCCGATTTCGGAAATCGCCGCCGACGACGTTATGGTCGATCAGGTCTTTATCGGTTCGTGCACCAACGGCTACATCGAGGACTTGCGCATCGTTGCCAAGATCCTGGAAGGCAAACGCGTCGCTTCAAACCTGCGCGTCATCGTAAATCCGGGCAGCCAGAAGGTCTGGATGCAAGCGGCCCAAGAGGGAGTGCTCACGACGTTGGCGGCCGCCGGTTGCGCGGTCAATACGCCGGGTTGCGGCGCCTGTTTCGGCGGACACATGGGCACGCTGGGAGACGGCGAGCGCGCGATTTCGACGACCAACCGCAACTATGTCGGGCGCATGGGCTCGCCCAAAGCCGAAGTCTATCTGGCGTCGCCGGCGACTTGCGCCGCGTCGGCGCTGGCCGGCAAAATCGCCGACCCGCGCGCGCTGGAACTTGCCGCGGTCTAACGCAAAGAAAGAAACAGAACAGTGGAAGCATCGCTGCGCGGACGCGCGCACAAGTATGGCAAGAACGTCGATACCGACGTGATCATCCCCGGAAAATATTGCAACATCGTCGACATCGCCGAGCTTGGGAAACACGCACTCGAAGGATTGGATCCCGAATATACCTCGCGCATGAAGCCGGGCGATATTATCGTCGCCGACCGCAACTTTGGTTGCGGTTCGAGCCGCGAGGTCGCCCCGATCGCGATCAAGGGCTCGGGCACGTCGGCGGTGATCGCCAAGAGCTTCGCGCGGATATTCTATCGCAACGCCCTCAACATCGGCCTTCCGATTTTCGAATCGGACGAAGCCGTCGATGGAATCGAAAGCGGCGATGAAATCGAGCTCGAGCCGGCGACCGGAGTCGTGCGCAACATCACCAAGGGCACGCAATACCAAGCGGCCGAGTTTCCGCCGTTCATGCGGTCGTTGATCGATGCCGGCGGCCTCGTTCCGTACGTCGAACGCCGGTTGGCCGAAGCCGCGAAATAGCGGCCTCGGCATAGGTGGGTTCGCACCTGCATCATGACCGGCCGGCACTTCGCGTTGGGATCGATGTCGGCGGGACCTTCACCGATATCGCCATCGTCGATACCGCCACCGGCGAATCGATTGCGTTAAAAGTTGCGAGCACGCCGTTAGAGCCGCAGCGTGCAGTACTCGACGCGCTCGCGGCTGCCTTGGCGCACCTGCGGGAGCGCGCCGCTCGCGACGTTGCATTTCTCGCGCACTCGACGACCATTGCGACCAACGCGCTGCTCGGCCAGGTCGGCATCGCACTGGGCCGCGTTGCGCTCGTCACCACGCACGGCTTTCGCGACGTCATCGAGATCGGTCGCCAAAATCGCAGCGAGCTCTACGACCTTAGCGTGCGCAGGCCGCGGCCGCTCGTCGCGCGAGCCGACCGCTTCACCATAGGAGAACGCATCGGCTCGCGGGGCGAAATCTTGCAACCGCTCGACGACGCTTCGCTTACGTCGCTGTGCGGCGAACTGCGTACGGTCGACGGAATCGAGGCGGTCGCGATTTGTTTGATCAACGCCTATGCCAACGATGTCCACGAACGACGGATCGCCGAAAAGGTGGCCGCAGCGCTTCCTAACGCGATCGTTATGCGGTCCTCGGCCGTCGATCCGCAATACCGGGAGTACGAACGCTTTTCGACGACGGTCGTCAACGCGGCGCTCGCGCCGGTCGTCGCGCGCTACGTGGAACGCCTCGAGCGCGAACTGCGCGCTGAAGGCATCACCCCACCCCTGTACGTGATGCGCAGCGACGGCGGTCTTGCAGCGGCGCCGTATGCGATCGCTACACCGGCCGCTACTATCGAAAGCGGCCCGGCCGGCGGTGCGGTTGCCGCCGCGGCGCTCGGGCGGCGCGCCGGCATCGCACGCTTGCTCTCGTTCGACATGGGGGGCACCACCGCCAAAGCCGGTGCGATCGTCGATGGCGTGGCGCAGGTGGTCTCCGAGTTCGAAGCAGCCGGCAAAACGCACAGCGGGCGCGCACTGCGCGGCAGCGGCTATCCGGTGAGATTTCCATTCGTGGATCTGGCCGAAATCAGCGCCGGCGGCGGAACCATCGCAAGGATCGACGATGCCGGTTCGCTGCGCGTGGGTCCGCTTTCCGCCGGAGCCGATCCGGGGCCCGCGTGTTACGGCATCGGGGACGCCGCGACGATCACCGACGCCAACGTCGTGCTGGGGCGCTTGCACCAAACGCACCTCTTGGGTGGCACGTTTGCCATCGATGCCGCGCGTTCGCGCGCCGCAATCGCCGCACTGGCAACGCCGCTCGGCTTGAGCGTTGAAGAAACCGCCGCGGGAATGGTGGCGCTGATCGACGCGCAAATGGCGAAAGCGTTGCGCATCGTTACCGTCGAGCGCGGACTCGATCCGCGCGACTTCGTGCTGGCCGCGTTCGGCGGCGGCGGGCCATTGCACGCCTGCGCGCTAGCGGAGGATCTCGGTATCGGTCGCATCGTCGTTCCGAATCGGCCCGGAGTCTTTTCGGCGCTGGGATTGCTCGCGGCAGAACTGCACGAGCACGCGGTTCGTCCGGTTCTGCGCGCGCTCGAGCAAGTTCCGTTCGACGACCTCGACACATGGTTTGCCGGCGCACGAACGCGCACCGGCGAAACGTTGCGCGAGCAGGGCGCCGACGCCGGCACGCTGCGTGCCCGGCACGAACTCGACGCCCGTTACGCCGGACAAAGCTTCGAGCTGTCGGTCCCCTACGCGCGCGATGCTGCGGTGGTTGCTGCTTCATTCCATGCCGCGCACCGTGCGCGCTACGGTTACGCCGTCGAGGACGAACCGATCGAAGTGGTGGCCGCCCGTCTCACGCTGAGCGGAGCGCCGCCGCAATTTGCTGCGCCGCCCCCACTGCAACGGCGCGCAGCGCAAACGCGGCAGCTCGATCGGCGCGCCCTGTGGATCGATGGCGGCTATCGCGAGATGCCGGTGTTCGCACGCGACGCGTCGAGCGAAAACGGGGTCTGCCCGGGGCCGGCGGTCATCGAACAGTACGACGCCACGACCTACGTCGCGCCCGGCTGGTGCGCGCGTGCGGAGGGCGACCTGCTCGCGCTCGAACGCAGCGGCACCGCGTGAATTCGATCGGTCCAATTTCCGCCGAGATCGTTGCCAATGCGCTCGCCTACGCAAGCGAGGAAATGGGCGTCGCGGTTCGCAACAGCGCCTACTCGCCGAATATCAAAGAACGGCTCGATCACTCGTGCGCGCTCTTCGATGTCCGGGGGCGACTGATCGCTCAAGCCGAGCACATCCCGGTGCACTTGGGTTCGTTGCCGTGGGGGCTGCGCCAAACACTCGCGCTCGTGCGCGAACGCGGCGGAATGCACGCGGGTGAGATGTGGGTCGTCAACGATCCGTACATCTCGGGGACGCACCTCAACGACGTTACCGTCATCCGCCCGATCTTTTCCGACAAGCGGCTCATCGGATATGCGGCCAACAAAGCGCATCACACCGACGTGGGCGGTAGCGCGCCCGGCTCGATGCCTCCCGACGCGCGGGATTTATTTGCCGAAGGGTTGATCGTGCCGCCGATGCTACTGGTCGAAAACGACGCACCGGTGGACGCGACGATCGCGCTGTTTCGCGCGAACTCGCGCGTGCCCAAGGCACGCGCCGGCGATTTGCGTGCGCAGATGGCCGGGAACTACACGGGCGAGCGCCGTTTACTCGAGATCGTCGAACGCTACGGCGTCGAGGGCGCAGAGCTCGCATTCGAGCGGCTCATTACTGCGAGCGCGACGCGAATGCGCAATGCGTTGCGCGCACTCGGCGAAGGCACGTTCGAAGCATCCGACTACCTGGAAGATGCCGGCGGACGTCCGACGCTCCGCATCGCTCTTCGCTTAACGCTGCACGATGGACGCGCCCATCTCGATTACGACGGAACGTGCTCACAGGTCGACGCACCGCTCAATGCGGTGTTCGGCGTGACGTTGTCGGGCGTAGCGTATGCGCTGCGCGCGGCAACCGGTGCGCAGATTCCGATGAACGAGGGTTGCTTCGCACCGGTCGAAGTGACGGTGCCGGAAGGGACGTTGCTCAATCCGCGCCGCCCGGCCGCCGTTTCGGGCGGTAACGTCGAGACCAGCACGCGCAACGCCGACGTCGTACTGCAGGCGCTGGCTCTTGCGGCACGCGATCGGTTCGGCGCGTGCAGTGGCGGCACGATGAGCAACGTGATGCTGGGCGGCACCCGTTCGAACGGCGATTCCTGGGCGTTCTACGAAACCAATGGCTGCGGTATGGGAGCGCGTCCGAACGACGATGGTATCGATGGCATCCAGTGCCACATGACCAATACGCTCAACACTCCGATCGAAGCGATCGAGGTCGACTACCCGCTGCGCGTCGTACGCTACGAGTTCGCAGCGGGAACCGGCGGACGCGGACGGCATCGCGGCGGCGACGGATTGATTCGTGCGATCGAACTGACCGAAGGCCATGCCATCGCATCGCTTTTGGCCGACCGCCACACGCTCGCTCCTCCAGGTGCACTGGGTGGTGAGCCCGGCTCGGTCGGCCACCACGCGCTGGTGCGTGACGGCGGTGAAACCCAATTGCCGGCCAAGACGCGAGTGGACTTGCAACCGGGCGACGTGCTCGTGGTGCAAACCCCGGGCGGCGGAGGTTACGGCGCGCCGGCGCGCGGTGCCGGTTTTAAAGAAGCAGCATCGTAATGCGGGCTGGTTCCTACGGCGGCGATCCGTACCCGCCGCCGCCGTTCGATCCGCCGAGTCCGCCGGGCGCTGCGTTAAGGTTGTCGATAAATTTCGACTTGGCGCGATAAGCTGCCGTAAACGGCACCTGCTCCTTGGGCGACGTGAACTCGCCGATCATGTCGGTGGTTCCGTCCAGGCGCCCTTCGAGCGTCAAGGACGTGCCGTCCGGCAAGGTGACGACGATACGAACGGTTTGACCGTCGAGCGAGCCGGCCAACGGATATTTCTTTCCGTTGCTATTCACGTACGTGCCGCCGATGGTCGTGCCGTCCTGGTTCAGCACCAAATGCGTGTACTCGGTGTTTGAGCCGCGTTGAATCTGAACTTCCCACACACCCTCTACACCCTTTCGCGCGTTGGGCGGAGGCGTCGGCGCGGTCGAGGGCGCCGCTGCTGGCGCGCCCGGGCCGGTGGCGCCCGGAAGCGCGTAACCCGAGGGCACCGGGAGCGGCGCTCCGCCGTCCGGGCTAGCGTCGGTCGAAGGCGTCGCCGATGGTGCCGCCAGCGGCGGCGGCGATGGCGGCGGGGTTGCGCCGACCGCCGGAGCGGAAGCTCCAACGGAAGCGGCCAGGGCGGCCACGAGCGTACCGCCGGCGAGGAGGGTCAAAAACGAATTCGGTTTCACCTTGTTCCGTTTAGAACCGGGCGCGAGGGGACCCTCTTGTGGCGGCTGCTATAATGCAAAGGCTGTGAAAGACAAGATCCATCCCAAGTGGTACCCCGAAGCCCGCGTGCACTGTGCCTGCGGAAGCACCTTTACGACCGGCTCCACGATGCCCGAAATCGGCGTCGAAATTTGCGCGGCCTGCCATCCGTTATTCACCGGACAGCAGAAGCTGATCGACACCGCCGGTCGCGTCGATAAGTTCAACCAACGCGCCGCTGCGGCGAAGCGCAAACAAGAAGAGGCGGCAGCGCGCCTGGCGACCCGCGAGGCGCAACAGGCCGCCCGCTCGTAGATCGTTGCATCGGAGGGCGTTCGCATGAATTCGCCATCCGGGCAACGGCTCGAAACGATGTCGCGCCGGTTCGACGAGATCGAAGCCGAACTGGCTAATCCTAGCGGTGCGTTCGATCAAGCGCGCTATACCGCGCTCTTAAAGGAACGCGCCCAGCTCGAACCCCCGGTCCAGACGTTCCGCGCGGTGAGAAAAACGCGCGACGAAATCGTCGCGGGCGAGCGCCTCGCGTCCGAAAGCGACGGTGAGATGCGCGAGCTCGCCGAAGAAGAAGTGCGTTCGCTGCGCGCGCGCGAGCGCGACCTTTCCGCCGAGCTTACGCAACTATTGATCCCACGGGATCCTAACGACGATAACGATATCTTCGTCGAAATCCGCGCGGGCGCGGGCGGCGATGAAGCTGCGATCTTTGCGGGCGACCTCGCGCGCATGTATATGCGCTTCGCCGAACAGCTCGGAATGCACCCGGAGTTAACCTCCGAGAACCCGAGCGACGCCGGCGGCTTCAAGGAGGTCGTGTTTGCGGTGAAGGGCGAGGGCGCGTACCGGTCGTTCAAACACGAGTCGGGCGTACATCGCGTGCAACGCGTTCCGGAGACCGAAGCACAAGGCCGAATCCATACCAGCACCGCCACCGTGGCAGTTCTGCCGCAAGTGGAAGACACCGTCGAAGTCGAGATCAAATCGTCGGACTTGCATATCGATACGTATAAATCGTCGGGCGCCGGCGGCCAGTATGTCAACAAGACCGAGTCGGCGATTCGAATAACGCACGTTCCATCCGGAATCATCGTCGCTTCCCAACAAGAACGTTCGCAGACGCAAAACCGCGAGAAGGCCATGCGGATGTTGCGTGCGATGCTGTACGATCGCAAGCGCCGCGAACAAGAAGAAGCTACCGGAGCGATGCGTCGCTCGCAAGTCGGCACCGGCGACCGTTCCGAGAAAATTCGAACGTATAACTTCCCGCAAGATCGCGTAACCGATCACCGGATCAACCGAAGCTTCGGTAACATTCGTGGAATCGTCGACGGCCAACTCGAGGCGATCGTCGACGAATTGCTCGCCGACGAGCGCGCGCGCGCGTTGGCCGGTGAAACCTCCGACGTTGCCTGAATCGATCGCTTCGGCGCTCGATTCGGGAATCGCGATGTTGCGAGGCCGCTCGGATTCACCCCGAGCCGATGCGTCGTTGCTGTTGTCGCGCGCATTGGCGCGGGATGCAGCCTACATCGTCGCCCACGGCGACGATGTTTTCAATTCGGAGGCGGCGCGCCGGTACCGCGTGGATTGCGATCGCCGCGCAGCCGGCACTCCGATCGCCTACATTCTTGGGACCGCCGGCTTCTACGGCCGGAGCTTCGCGGTCGACGAGCGAGTTCTCGTTCCACGACCCGAATCGGAAAGTTTGATCGATGCCGCACTCTCATTCGCTAGAGGCTCCGGACGAACCAAGGTTCGCGTTCTCGACGTCGGAACGGGTTCCGGCATTTTAGCGTGCACGCTTGCGGTCGAGCTTCCCGATGCGCTGGTCGATGCGACCGACCGTTCGACCGACGCCCTATCGTTGGCCGTCGAGAACGCCAAACGGTTGGGCGTCGAAGACCGCTGTCGCTTTCACGCCGGTAACCTGTCGGCTCCGGTCGGGGGAACGCGCTTCGATATCGTCGTCGCCAACCTGCCGTACGTCGTCAGCGCCGATATTCCCGAGCGACCGTCCGCCCTTGCGTTCGAACCGAGGATCGCTCTGGATGGCGGATCCGATGGATTGCGTCTCTACGCCGAGTTCGTTTCGTTGCTCCCCAGCGTAATGGCGCCGGGTGGCTTGGCATTGCTCGAAGCTGCTCCATTCCAAATGGCGGCGCTCGGTGCGCTGGCTCGTGCCGGCTTACGGGGGGCCACGGTTACCATCGGGTACGACCTCGGCGGCTCCGAGCGTTTCGTGGCGGTTCGAGCGTCCGGCGGATAAGCCGGCCTACGGGATTTCGGCCGGGCGGCCGGGAAATCGGTCATCCCGAGATGGCGAAGTACATTTTCTTCACCGGCGGCGTCGTTAGTTCTCTGGGCAAGGGGATCACGGCCGCATCGCTCGGACGTTTGCTAAAAGCCCGCGGATGTAGCGTTTCGATCCAGAAACTGGATCCGTACATCAACGTGGACGCCGGTACGATGAACCCGTACCAACACGGCGAGGTGTTCGTTACCGAGGATGGTGCCGAAACCGACCTCGATTTAGGACATTACGAGCGGTTCATCGACGAGAATCTGCACCGCGTCAACAACGTTACGACCGGTCAAGTGTATAACGCGGTTATCGAAAAAGAACGTCGCGGCGATTACCTGGGCGCCACGGTGCAAGTAATCCCGCACATCACCAACGAGATCAAAGGGCACGTGCGGCGCGTTGCCGAGGCGGGCAGCGCCGACGTGTGCATCGTCGAGGTCGGTGGAACGGTCGGCGACATCGAGTCGCTTCCATTTTTAGAGGCGATCCGCCAAATGCGCTACGACGTCGGCGAAGAAAACGTCATGTACGTGCATCTTACGCTGATGCCGCATTTGGGTGCCGCCGACGAGCTCAAAACCAAACCGACGCAACATTCGGTGCGCGAGCTTCGCGGGATCGGCATCTCGCCGGACGCGATCGTCTGCCGCACGCAATCCTCGGCGCCGATGCCACAAGAACTCAAAGAAAAGATCGCGTTGTTTTGCGACGTGCCGCCCAGCGCCGTCGTTCAGAACGGCGATGCCGAATCGATCTATCAAGTACCGCTCAACTTGGAAGCCGAAGGTCTAGCGCAGGCTGCGGTTCGCAAGCTCGGGCTGACCACGGTGGCACCGCAGCTGGACGAATGGAGCGCCATCACGCGGCGCATCCTGCATCCCCGCCGGCGCGTTCGCGTCGCGCTCGTCGGTAAGTACGTCGAGCTAAAAGATGCCTATATCTCGATCGTCGAGGCGCTCAACCATGGGGGCGTCTTCCACGACGCCAAGGTCGAAATCGACCGCATCGATTCGGAATCCGTCGAGCGCGACGGCGTCGGATTGTTGCAGCGTGCCGACGGTATCTTGGTCGCGCCCGGTTTCGGAGCGCGCGGCGTGCACGGAAAACTGGCAGCCATCCGTTACGCGCGCGAGAACGGGGTGCCGTTCCTGGGGATTTGTTACGGCATGCAACTCGCTTGCATCGAGTTTGCTCGCTCGGTGTGCGGGCTTCCGGATGCGATGACCAGCGAAGTCGATGAAACGACGTCCGAACCGGTGATCGACTTCATGCCCGATCAACGCAATCTCGAGACCTACGGCGGAACGATGCGCCTGGGCACGTACGCGTGCACGCTCGAGCCCGACAGCCTTGCGGCCGCAGCCTACGGGCGGCTGGATATCAGCGAACGGCATCGCCACCGCTACGAGTTCAATAACCGCTATCGCCCGGTATTCGAAGAGCACGGCATGCGCTTTGCGGGCCATCACACGATCGGTAAAACGCGTCTGGTTGAGGTGATCGAACTGCCCCAGTCGTTGCACCCGTGGTTCGTTGGAACGCAGGCCCATCCAGAGTTTATGTCGCGGCCGAATCGTCCGTCGCCCTTGTATCGTGATTTCATCGGCGCGGCGTTGCGACGGGACGCTCCGGCCAACGGAACGCCGCAAGAGTCGGCGCTTCCCGCATTTCCGTCGACGGGGAGCTAGCGGTTCAGCCTGCGGACGTTACCGCGGTCATCCTCACTCGCGACGAAGAACGGAATCTGCCCCGCGCGCTAACGAGCTTGCCTCGCGGCATGCGCGTGTTCGTGCTCGACGCCTGTTCGCGCGATCATACCGTGCAGTTTGCCAAGGGCGCTGGCGCGGAGGTCGTGCAACGCGAGTGGACCGATTTCGTCGACGCACGGCAGTTTGCGCTGGCGCAAGTACGCACGCCCTGGGCGCTCATGATCGACGCCGACGAAGCGCTCGACGACGAGTTGCGCGAATCGCTTTTGGCCGCCGGTGAGGATGTCGACGCATATCGACTGTCGCGCACGACGTACTTCTGCGGTAAACCGATGCGCGTTTGGCGCAACGAGCCGCTACTTCGACTGTTTCGGCCCGCCGCCGCACATCTCGCGACCCAGCCTGCGGCCGGCGGTGAAGCGAACCTGCACGAACGTTGGGAGTCGAGCGCCCGAATAGACCTGCTACCCGGTACGTTGCTGCATTTTTCGTATCCCGATTATGCGACGTATCGCCGCAAGTTCGACACATACACCAGCGTTGAAGCGGCCGGGCTTTCGCCGTCGCTGATGCGCTGGTTGACGACGTCGATCGAACTGCCGTTGCGATTCGTTCGTTTGGCCGTGCTGCGCGGCGGCATCCTCGACGGCGTGCGCGGAACGTACGTCGCGTACAAGTCGGCCGCGTATCGAGCCGTGGTTGCGTGGAAAGCCCTGGTTCGCTGACGGCTCGGCCGAAAATCGTTCTGGACGCGCGGCGAACGCGTCAGCTTTCGGTCGGAATGAAAACGTACGTACGCGAGTTGACCGACAGGCTGCCGGTAATCGCCCCGCAGTACGAATACGTCGCGTTCGAACGCGGCGGCAACTTCGGCTGGGACGAACAACTCCGGTTGCCGGCTGCGATCGCGGGTTCTCACGCTCGCCTCGTGCACTACATGTCGTTGTACGTGCCGCTGATTTCGCCGGCGCCGTCGGTCGTGACGATCCACGACCTAATACATCTGCGCTTTCCCGAATACTTCAAATCCAAGGTCGGTCCGTACTATCGTACGGTCGTGCGCTATGCGTGCGCTCGCGCCCGGCGCGTCATCACCGACGACGAAAAGACGATCGAAGACCTGGTGCACTTTTTGCACGTCGATCCCGTGAAGATTCGCGTCGTCCCTTTGGGCGTCGACGATCGATTTTTCCAAGCGTCGCCGCCTCATGTCGCGCCCACGCCGTATCTGGTGTACGTCGGAAATCACCGCCCGCATAAGAATTTGCGAACGTTATTCGACGCGTGGTCGGGACTGCCGCCGGACGTAGCGGTCGACCTCTACGTAACCGGTCCGGACGATTTCGACGGCGAGCTCGATCGGCGGCGTACGGCGGTTCGCAAAATCGTCGCGCTCGGCGACGTTACTGCCGAATCGCTCGGGTCGTATTATGCGGGAGCGGTCGCCCTGGTGCAACCCGCGTTTCGTGAGGGCTTTGGATTGCCCGTGCTCGAAGCCATGGCAAGTGGTTGTGCCGTCGTTGCTACCGAAGGCGCGCTTCCGCGCGTGCTAGCCGGCGCCGCAATGACGTTTGAGAGCACGAACGCCGATCAATTGAGGGGATCGTTGGAACGTGTATTGCTGGAGCCGGAGCTGCGGGCCCGTTGCGTTCGCGCGGGACGGGAAGCCGCGGCGATGTTGACGTGGGACCGCTGCGCGCACGCTACCGCAGCGGTATACGCTGAAGCCTTGGACGGACCGTGTTAGCGGCCTTCGTGGTGGCGGCTGCGTCGTCGCCCGCGCCGGCAATCCACGCGCAAGCGCAAAACCATCGCGCGATCGCGATCGTAATTAATGGCAACCCGCTGCCGATCGATCCCGCGCCGCGATTCGATAAGAACGTGTTGTTCGTCCCGGTGCGCCGCACGTTGCTGGCGTTGGGATTGCCGTTCAACCGCTATGGAAACCGCCTGGTTACGCAGGTCGGTTCGAAAACCGCTACGCTGGTCGTCGGTAGCCGCACCGCAACGATCGATGCGGACCAGATCCAACTCGACCAACCGGTTAGCGAAACCAAAGGCATACTCTACGCGCCGTTGCGATTCTTCACCGACGTGCTTGGCGCGCAAGCCACCTACGATCGCCGCTCGAACACGGTCAATATCGTCGCACAGCTGGCGGGCCGTTCGGACGCCGGACTGATGGTTACCGGATCCGGATACACGCGCGTTGGGACGGTTGCGGCGGTCGACGTGCTTTCCAATCCGCCCACGTTGACGTTCGGATATTTCTCCGGACCGAAAACGGTTTCGATCGCTCCGAACGCAGCCATCGACGTCGAAAACGTCGATGCGGACGTCACCACGCCGGGCGAACTGGGCGACGTACGGCCTGGCGATTTCGCCAGAGTCGAAATGCGTAAGGACGGGCGCGTCGAGCGCGTCGTCGATGCGTATGGGTCGCACGACGGACGGATCGTTGCCGCAGCCGGCAATCAATTCGTGCTCGACACCGGCCAGGTCGTATCGCCCGGGCGCGCGGTCGAAGTATCGCTTAACGGCGCCGCCGCCGGCTTTTCGGACCTGCGCCCCGGCGATCGCGTTTCGGTTCGCTATAACGTTGAAACGAACGAGGTTCGGGAGATTCTGGCCAGCCGCCAAATCGGCGGCTCGCCGTCGCAGAACGGGCTGAGCGTGTCGACCGATGCAACGCGTCCGCTGCGGGCCGGCGAGAGGTTACGCGTGACGATGCACGGGCCGCCAAACGGTTCGGCGACGTTCGATATCGGATCGTATGTGGCCGATCAAGTTATGCGCGAAAGCCCGGCTGGAACGTACGATGGAGACTATACGATTCCGGGCGGCGCGAACTTCGATTCGGTGCCCGTGATCGGACGGTTGCGCGTCGCATCGGGAACGTTGCAAGCCCAGGCTTCGGATCTCGTTTCCGCTTCGAGCGTGCCGCCGGGGGTTTCAGATTTCGGGCCCGACAACGGTGACGTCGTAAACGACAACCGTCCGTCGATGTATGCAACCTTCAACTCCGACGCGGTTGCGGTCAATCCGTCGAGCGTGCAAATCGTCGTCAACGGCCACGACGTGACGTCCGACTCTGTACGAACGCCACAGTTCGTGCAATACGTTCCGGCGTTCGGTTATCCGGATGGACCGGTGCGCGTCACCGTTCGCGTCGCCGACGGAGCCGGGAACGTAACGACGAAATCCTGGAGCTTCGTCATCCGTACGCGCTAAGGAAACCGTATCGCCAATATGTCAGAAGGTTGTATCTTTTGCCGCATCGCTGCCGGCGAAATTCCCGCCACCGTGGTCGACCGTACCGACGGGGTCCTGGCGATCGAAGACCTCACCCCGCAAGCCCCGACGCATGTGCTCGTGATCCCATCCGAACATCACGATACCGTGGCGGATCTGGCGGCCGGCGGCAACGATGGGCTTTTGGCGCGGCTTTTCGCGACAGCCGCAAAGATCGGTCGCGAACGCGGCGGTGACGGCGGATTCCGCCTGGTCGTCAATAGCGGTCCGAACGCCGGACAGAGCGTGGGGCACGTTCACGTGCACGTGCTGGCGGGACGCTCGCTCGGCTGGCCGCCTGGGTAGACTTTCAGTCCGATTTGACGCCCGCAGCGCCCTGTGCTACCGTTAGTCCTCGGGCCTTGCAGGGCCCTAATTTTGCGTGCCCGAGAACGGCCGCGTCTAAGGGGGTGTTCTGAAAATATGGAAGTACGCGTAGCTCCAGGAGAATCGATCGAGAGCGCGCTGCGCCGTTTCAAAAAGGCCACTCAAAAGGCCGGCATCCTCGCCGAAGCGCGTAAGCACGAGCACTACGAAAAGCCAAGCGTTCGCCGCAAGAAGAAGTCGGCCGCCGCCCGCAAGCGCCGCAGCTAATCGCAGTGGCAGCCCTTAAAGACAGGATCGCCGCCGATCTCAAGGCGGCGATGAAGTCCCGCGACCAGATGCGTTTAAACACGCTGCGCTCGGCGCTTTCCGGCTTCACCTACAAGCGCTCCGAAGCGGGCGAAGATCTCACCGACCGCGACGAGCTCGATGTGGTCGGGCGTCTCGTCAAGCAGCGCATCGACTCCGCGACCGAGTTCGACAAGGCCGGGCGCACCGATCTGGCCGATAAAGAACGCGCGGAGCGCGACATTTTGCTCGCTTATTTGCCGGCGCAAAAATCGCCCGAAGAGATTCGTGCCGCCGTTCGCGACGCGATCGCCGGCCTGCCGGAAGACGCGCGAAACGTCGGCTCGGTGATGAAGGCCGTGCTGCCGGGGTTGCGCGGGCAAGCCGACGGCAACACCGTCCGGCAAATCGTCGGCGAAGAACTCAACGCTCCTTAGCAACCGGGTTACGCCGCGTAACTTTTCCCGTTGCGTTCGGGTAGTTATCGGCATGAAGGTCGTCCCGTTTTTGCGCCGCCTAGGAACGGTGGCGCTATTGTTTTGGGGCACCGCCGCTGCGTATGCGGCCGCCGCTCCATCCGCGCGCGAAGTCGTCGTCGTGCCGATCTCCGGTCCGATCGATTCGGGTACCGCGCAATTGATTCGTCGCGCCGTTCAGACGGCAAATGCCCGCAAGGCCGCCGCAATCGTACTCGACGTCGGCAATGCCGGTGGATCGTTTACCCCGGCGCTAGCCGTGCGGCGTGCGCTCGCACAAGCGAGTGTTCCGGTGATCGCGTTCGTGCACGGCCGTGCCGACGCCGGCGCCGCATTGGTCACGCTCGACGCCGACAAGATCGTCGTTGCCCCGCAGGCATCGATCGGCGCTGCCGAGCCGGTGCCGGCCACGTCGGCTTCGGTCGCTGCAATCCGTTCGGAGTTTGAATCCGCGGCGGCGCGCACGCACCGTTCGTCCGAGTTGGCGGCCGCGATGGTCGACCCGGCGGTCGATTTGCCGGAGTACAAAACGGCCGGCACGGTACTGGCGCTTAATGGCGAGGATGCCGTTCGATCCAACATCGCGCAAGCGATGGCCCCCACGCTCGCATCGGCGCTCGCGGTTTCGCATTTGAACGGCGACACGCAGGTCGTGCAAAGTTATAACTTCAGCGAAGCTGCGGTGCGCTTCTTGAGCAGTCCGATTGCCGGCGCAATCTTGCTCGCGATCGGCCTCGTTGGATTGCTGGTCGAGATGCAGACGTTGCACGGCATTGCAGGCGCCGTGGGCGTCGGCGGGTTGGCGCTGTTTTTCGGCAGCCACGCATTGGCCGGTGATGCCGGACCGGTCGCGATTGCGCTCGGTGTTGCCGGCGTCGCCGCCATTCTTTGGGAACTGCATATCGTTCCAGGCCATGCTATCCCCGGGATACTCGGCATCGCGTGTTTGCTGCTCGGTGCGCTGCTGGCGTTCGGATTGCCGTTCTTCGTCGTCGCGGTCGAGACGCTAGCGACAGCCATCGTTATCGCGGTCATCGTATATTCGATGTTGCTCAAACGCCTGCCCGAAAATGCATGGGCACGCCGGCTCGCGCTCGGTGCCAATCAGGGCCCCGACTACGTTACGTCGGCCGATCTCTCGTCGCTGGCCGGAAGAACCGGCAGTGCGGCATCCTTTTTGCGCCCCGCAGGCATCGCGTCGATCGACGGGCGCCGCGTCGACGTGCTAACGGCCGGCGAGTTCATCGCGGCGGGTACGCCGATTCGCGTTGTCCGCGTCGAAGGTGCACGCGTATTCGTCGAAGCCGTTACCCTGCCAAGCTACCAATGAGGAGCCGTTCATGACCCTAGCAGTAAGCGCCGGCGTTGTCATCGTCGTCGCCGTAATCCTCTTCAGCGTGTTTCTCTACTACTTTCCCGTTGGGTTATGGATTCGCACCATCGCCGCCGGCGTGCCGCTGGGGATCATCGCGCTGGTCCGGATGCGCTTGATCGGAATTCCACCGAGCATCATCGTTACCAACTACGTTCGCGCACGCAAAGCCGGTTTGAATCTGACCGTCGATCAGATGCAGTCGCACTTCTTGGCCGGCGGTAACATCGAGAACGTTACGCTCGCGATGATCGCCGCTCAACGCGCGCAAATTCCGCTGGAATGGCAACGCGCCGCCGCGATCGACTTGGCTGGCCGCAACGTGTTGGAAGCGCTACAAACCTCGGTTAATCCCAAGGTGATCGAGACGCCGATATTCCAAGGCGTCGCGCAGAACGGAATTCAGCTCAACGTCAAGGCTCGGATCACCGTGCGCAGCGATTTGGATCGCTACGTCGGCGGCGCGGGCGAACCGACCATCGTCGCACGCGTCGGCGAAGGCGTCGTTTCGGCCGTCGGCGCGGCCGTCGACCACAAAGAAGTGCTCGAGTATCCGGACCGCATCAGCAAGGCCGTTCTCGCCAAGGGTCTCGACGCCGGAACCGCGTTCGAGATCGTGTCGATCGACATCGCCGACGTCGATGTCGGCAAAAACATCGGCGCCGATCTTCAGACCAGTCAGGCCGAGGCCGACCGCCGGATCGCCCAAGCCAAGGCGTCCGAGCGGCAATACGCCGCGCTTGCCGCCGAGCAAGAGCAGAAGGCCGAGACGCAAGCCATGCGCGCCAAGGTCGTCGAGGCCGAGGCCGCGATTCCGCAAGCAATCGCCGAAGCGTTCCGCAGTGGCAACCTCGGGGTGATGGATTACTATCGGCTCAAGAACATTCAGGCCGACACCGACATGCGCTCCTCGATCGGGGGCGGTAACCCGGAAAATCAGTCGGACCAGCAATCCGCCAACCTCCAACCGCCCAAATAACCCGTGCACGAGATCGGGGTCGTCGTTTGGGCGGTCGTCGTGATCGCCGGCGTCGTGTCGAGCATCGTGCAGAGCGCGCGCAAGCGGGCAGCCATGAACGGTGCGCCGGCAGCGCCGGCCGCAGCTTCGGCCCAGCGTCTCGCGGAGATGCGGCGGCTCGCCCAATCGATCGCAGTACGGGTCGACTCGAGCGGAAACGTGGCTTCGCCGGCGCGGCCCTCGGGGATGGCACCGCGCCCGGCCGGCAGCCCTCGGCCACCCGTGATGCCGAACGTTCCGGCTCCCGCGCCCGCCACCGCCCCTGTCCCGGCGGCGTCCGCGCAGCCCTCGCAACAAGCACCCGCTTGGCCAAGGGGCACGTTCGAACGGCCTGCACACCGGGCGCTCGAGCGCCTTTATCGCAACCCGCACGCGCTGGCCGACGCAATCGTAGCCGCTGAAGTACTTGGAAAGCCTCTCGCGCTTCGTAACGAATATGCCGACCGTTGACCGCTCAACGCTCGATCGAACTCGAAGGTCTACCGGATCGCGTTCGCCTGTTCGGACAGTACGACCGTAACCTCTCCGCAATAGAATCCGCCCTCAAAGTGTCGCTCCACGCGGACGGCGACCGGCTCGTCGTGGCCGGTGACGCGCCCGATGTGGAACGAGCCGAACGCGTCGTACGCCGCGTGCTGTCGGCCGCGGTCGACGGCGCGCACATAACCCCGGACGACGTCCATCTCGCGATCTCCGATGTCGAAAATCGCGCGATCGCGCACGAGGCCGCGCCGCGCACGTTACTACGCACGCAGCGTGGCGGGGAAATCCGCCCGCGCACCAACGGGCAGCGCGAATTCGTCGACTCGATTCATAGCAACACGCTGACGATTGGCATCGGACCGGCCGGAACCGGCAAAACATTTCTGGCCGTTGCGATGGCGGTGCGCGCGCTAAAGAATCGCGACGTATCGCGTTTGGTGCTGTCGCGCCCGGCCGTCGAAGCCGGCGAAAAACTCGGATTCCTACCGGGCGATTTCCGCGAAAAACTCGATCCCTACATGCGGCCGCTGTTCGATGCGCTGGGCGATATGCTCGAGGATGGCGTGGTCAGCCGCTACATGGAGCGTGGAACGTTGGAGATCGCGCCGCTGGCGTATATGCGCGGGCGAACGTTATCCGAAGCGTTCGTGATCCTCGACGAAGCGCAAAACGCGACGTCGGAACAAATCAAGATGTTCTTGACGCGTCTGGGCTCGGGTTCGACCATGGTGGTAACCGGCGACGCAACGCAGGTCGATCTTCCCTCGGGGGATCGCAGCGGCTTGCGCGATGCTGCTAACCGCTTATCGGGGGTCGACGGTGTGGGGATCGTGGAATTGAACGAGCTCGACGTCGTCCGTCACCCGCTCGTAACGCAGATCATTCGCGCGTACTCGCGTCCCGGAACCAAGTGATTCACTACCGCAATCGGGTGCGGCGCAGCGGCGTCGACGGTCGCGCATTGGTCGCCACGGCGCAAGCGCTTCTCGAAACGTGCGACGAAGCCGGTTCTTCGATTTCGCTCACGTTGGTAAACGACGACGCGATTCGCGAGCTCAACCGAACCCATCGCGGAAAAGACGCCGCAACCGATGTATTGAGTTTTCCGCTCGACCCAGACGACGCAAGCGACGACGGCGATCCGGAGCGTCTGCTCGGCGACGTCGTTATTTCGGTCGACATGGCGCGCCGTCAGGCCGCCGATTACGACGCCCGGCTGCAAGCCGAAATTTATCGATTGCTGATCCACGGCTTGTTGCACGTGCTCGGCCACGATCACGAGGAAGCGGACGAACGAGCGTTGATGACGCGCGAAGAGCGACGGCTTGCGGCGGCGATCGCACTGCCGTGGCCGTACGACGAGTAGGCCGCTAGCATGCGCTATCCGCAAGACGATCCAGAAGCGCGCGTAGAAGGCGGAAGCGCTCATCCTCGCCAGGGCTACGTCCGGATCGACGAGACGAAGTTCTGGCGTTCTTTCTCGCACGCATTCGACGGCATCATTCACGCGACGCGCACGCAGCCGAACATGCGCGTGCATTTCATCATCGCCGCCCTGGTTTTGCTCGCGACGCTGGTCTTGCGCTTGGAACGCCCCTACGTAATTGCGACGGTGGCATTCGTCGCACTGGTGTTGAGCATGGAGCTCATGAACACCGCGATCGAAGCGATGGTCGACCTGTTGACCGCGTCGCACCACCCGTTGGCCAAGACCGCCAAGGACGCGGCCGCCGGCGCGGTGCTCGTGGCGGCGACCGGCGCGGCGGTCGGCGGCTATTTGATTTTCTACCAGGGTCTGCTCAGCGGCGGCCAACGCGTGTTCGAAGCCGTGCAACAGGTCCCGGCCAACCTCGCCCTGATCGTCGTAGCGGTGGTCGGCATCGCCACGATCTTTCTCAAGGCCCGATACGGGCGCGGATCGGCCCTTCAGGGCGGCGCCGTTTCGGGGCACGCGTCGTTGGCGTTCGCGATCGCCACAATGCTGGCGTTGTTCTATCGAAAGCCGCTGGCCGCGGCCCTCGGCTACTTCGTAGCCTTCCTCGTCGCCCAGACCCGGGTAGAGGCGCGCATTCACAGTGCCTTCGAGGTTCTGTGGGGGGCGATACTCGGCACCGTGGTGGCGCTGGCGATCTACGTCCTCGTCCGCCCGCACGTTGTGCTATAATGGCGCCGATTTGAACACCGACTCGTATCGAAGTAGTCCCGAGGTCTTTTGGGCCCACCTCGCCATCTTGCTGCTGCTGGTCGTGCTCGCGGCCTTTTTTGCAGCCTCCGAAGCGGCCCTGATCTCGATCTCCCGTCTGCGGGCTCGCGCGATGGCCGAACGCCACCTGCGCGGCTCGACGCGCGTGCTCCAACTGGTCGAGGCCAAGAACCGCTATCTCACCTCGATCCTGGTCGGCAACACGATCGTGCTGCTCGCCTCGGACTCGCTGGCCACCTACATGGCGATCGAGCTCGGACTGCCGGCCGCGGCGGTAGTTTCGACCGTGTTTATGACGGTCGTGATGCTGTTGTTCGGCGAGATCATCCCGAAGATGGTAGCGACCGCCGACAACGAGCGCTGGGCGCTTCGACTGGGCGCTTCGATTCGTGCGATGGCATTCGTGCTGAGCCCCGTCGCGCAAGCGTTCCAGTTCGTCACCGAACTGCTGCTGCGGCCGTTTGGAATCAAGCTCGGCATGCAGATGTACGTTACGGAAGAAGATATACGCACGCTCGTCAACGTCGGCGCGGAACAGCGCGTGATCGAAGAGGAAGAACGCGAGCTGATCCATTCGGTGATGGCGTTCGGCGATACGATCGTCCGTGAGGTGATGAAGCCGCGTCCCGAAATGGTTGCCGTTTCGGTGACCGATCCGGCGCGACGCGTGCTCGACGTCGTCATCGCCGAAGGCTACTCGAAATTGCCGGTCTATCAGGAATCGAAAGACGACATCGTCGGCGTCGTTCACGACCGCGAGCTGTTGGTCGCACTCGCCAACGGATCGCTGGCCAATACGCCGCTGCGTTCGTTGATGCGTGCGGCCGTCCACGTTCCGGAAAGCAAAAAGATCGCCGAGCTGCTGCGCGAGATGCAGCGCGACAAATTTTCGCTCGCCATCGTGGTCGACGAGTACGGCGGAACGGCCGGCTTGGTGACGATGGAAGATCTGCTGGAAGAAATCGTCGGTGAAATTCGTGACGAACACGATGAAGACGAACAGGAAGCGTTCCACTTCGTTTCGGATCGCGAAGCCGTCGTCGACGCCGGGACGAATATCGAAGACGTCAACGCGCGTTTGTCGACGCATATCCCAACCGAGGATTTCGAAACGATCGGCGGATACACCGTCGGACGCTTCGGACGCTTACCCTTGGAGGGCGAGGAAATCGACGGCGACGCCAACACACTGTTGCGCGTCGAACGCATGCGCGGCCGGCGTATACTCGCCGTTCGCATCTTCACCAATGGTGCGCCGGCACCGGCGATCGAGGAGATTGACGACGCACCCTCGCGCCTATAAGACGCGCGCGATCGTCATGCGCGGCCGTCAGTTGGGCGAAGCAGACCGGATTTTGACGCTGTTGACGACCGAGCGCGGCAAACTGGATGCGGTCGCCAAAGGCGTGCGTCGTGCCGGAAGTCATCTCGCCGGACGGCTCGAGTTTGCCAACGAGTGCGAGCTTTCGATGCATCGCGGGCGCTCGCTCGACGTCGTCGTTTCGGCCGATATCCTCAACGCACTATGGACCGAACTCGTGCGGCCGGATCGTTTCGGGGTTGCGTCGTTGGCGATCGAGCTCATCGACGCGTTCTGCGAACCGGATCTAGCCGTTCCGGACATCTACGCGTTGTTGGCTGGGACGTTGCGGGCCATCGCACATTCGGACGACCCGCGATCGGTCATCCCGCGATTCTCGTTACGCCTTCTCGATATGCTCGGGCTCGGTCCGCCTGCGGACGATTGCGTTCGTTGCGGTTCCGCACTCGGGGCGGCCGTTGCGTACGTGGATTCCGGCGCCGGCGGCTTTATCGACGATGGCTGTCGCGAGCGCTGGCGCGATCTAGCGGCGGTTACGGGCGACGAGCGCGAAAACTTTCGCGCGGTCGGGGCCGAACGCGGCGCCGGCGCCACGATGCACGCGTTGCCCGTCATCGCCCGCGCCATCGACGAACTGATGACGCATCATTTGGGGCGCCGGCCGAAAGCGGGCGTCCAACTCGCCGAGCTCGCCGCGGAGTAGCGTGCCGGCGCTCGGGCTCGACGTTGGAGAGCGGCGCATCGGCGTCGCAGTAGCCGACCCGGGTGGGACCTTCGCGATGCCGGTAACGACGATCGAGCGTACCGCCATAGCGGCGGATATCGCGCGGATCGTCGAGCTGGCGCGATCGTACGATGCAGCCGAAATCGTGGTCGGCGATCCCGTGACGCTGTCCGGAGAACGCGGGCCGGCGGCCGCCAAAATGGATCTTTTCGTCGACCGGCTGTCGCGCTCGTTCGACGGAGCGATCCACCGTGTCGACGAACGGCTCACCACAGCGCAAGCAACGAAGACGTTGATCGCGGCCGACGTTTCGCGTAAGAACCGCAAGCGCGTCGTCGATCAAATGGCCGCGGCCTTGATACTCGAAACGTTTCTGCAGCGCAAGCGAAGGCTGGGCCAATGAGACGTGCAGCCTTGTTCGTCGCGGGGTCGGCGTTTTTGCTGGCGGCTGCGATCGTCGCGTGGTTTTTGTACGCCGAGTTTCACGATCGCTCGGCCCCGCAACGCGATACGCGCGTCGTCATCGAGCGTGGCGCCACGTTTTCGGAAATCGCGCGTCAACTGCGCGAACAAGGCGTCATCGCGCACCTGCTCCCGTTTCGAGTAATGGCGCGCTTTACGAAGCGCGAAGGCGACGTGCATGCCGGAGCGTATCTTTTTCGGGCGCATCGAACCGAAGACCAAGTGCTGGACGCGCTGCAAACCGGCGGCGCGCAGATCGCCGCGTGGATTCCCATACCGGAGGGCTTCACCGCGATTCAGATCGCAGATCGTTTGCAAGCCGCGAGGATCGGCCAACGGGCGGCGTTCGAGCGCGCGTTCTTGACGCAATCGATCGTCGTCGACGGCGTCAGAACGCGCAACCTCGAGGGCTTTCTCTTTCCGAGCACCTACCTGGTGGCGCTCGACGCGACACCGCCGCAAGTAGTTGCCCAACTGACCGGCCAGTTTATGTCGGAGCTGCCGAGAGACGCGGCCGCATCAGCGCGACGCCTTGGCGTAAATGTGGTGCAGGCGGTGGTCGTGGCGTCATTGGTAGAACGCGAAGCCAAAATCGATGCCGATCGCCCGCTCATCGCCGGCGTCATCTACAACCGTTTGCGGCTGAAGATGCCGCTCCAGGTAGACGCGACCATCGAGTACGCGCTACCCCAGCATAAGACGGCGCTATCGTTCGCCGACCTCAAGCTGAACTCGCCCTTCAACACCTACACCCACCCTGGCTTGCCACCGACGCCGATCGCGAATCCGGGCCTTCCCTCGCTAGAGGCCGCCTTGCATCCGGCGAAGACGGCATCCCTGTACTACGTTTACTGCGGAAATGGGCATCATGTCTTTGCACGAACGCTTGTCGAACATCAAGCCAACGTAGCGCGCTGCCTGCATTGAAGAAAGATCGGAACGACCTGTGACGACGGATAATGGCGAAACCACGAAAGAGCCCCTCGACCTGAACGATGTCCTGTGCATCCAAACCAAGGAAGGTGAGGAACTGCAGTTCACGGTCGTCGGGATACTCCAAGACGCCGACGATGGGTCGTCATATGCGGTTCTGACGCCGCAAGCGCCGGGCGAAGCCGAAGAAGACGAGACGCAAGCCATCGTCACGGATCTGCACGGCAACTTGATCGAAGACGACGAGCTGGCGCAAGAGATTCTCGAGGACTTCCTCGAGATCGTTGAAGAGTCGCAAGACGAGAACGGCGGCTCGTAATTAGGGTTCTCTTTCTCTCCGCCAGCGTCGGCGTCGGTCATCTTTCGGCTGCCGGAGCCGTGTGCGAAGGCTTGCGAACGGTCGACCCGGCCGTGCGCACGGAGATCGTCGATTCTTACGAATACGCGGCGTTGGTGGTTTCGCGCGTGGTTTCGGACGGTTACATCCAGATGGTCAAAACGATTCCGCAAATGTATCGCTACATCTACGACCGCGCGGAGCGCGCCACCGAGGTCGGGCCGTTTCGCACGTGGGCGCACCAGTTCACCGCCGAAAATCTGCATCGGCTGCTGCAACGCTGGTCGCCGGACGCCGTCGTCTGCACGCACGCTTTTCCCTGCGGTGCGATGGCCGAGTACAAGCGAATGTACGCGGACGCGCCGCCCGTCGTCGGCATCGTGACCGACTATGCGGTGCACGGTTTTTGGCTGCACGCGGATATCGACGCGTACGCCGTGGCCAGCGACCGCGTTCGTTCGACGATGATCGCGCGCGGGATCGACCCCAGCCGCGTTGCGGCCAGCGGAATTCCGGTGCGCCCCGAATTCGCTCCTAATCCCGAACGCATGCAGTATTTGCGCGAACGCTTAAACCTGCCCCGCGATGGGTTCGTCGTGCTCATGATGGGTGGTGGCTTAGGCATCGGACCGCTCGAGCGCATGATGCGCGCGTTGAAGACGGTCGATTTACCGCTGACGCTGGTCGTGATCGCGGGAAGAAACGCTCGCTCCGAACGTCGCGTTCTCGAAACCGCGCAAAACGTTAGCTACCCGGTTCGCGTTCTTTCGTTCGTCGATAACGTGTACGACTACATGCATGCGGCCGACGTCTTTATCAGTAAGCCCGGCGGCCTTAGCGTGGCCGAAGCGCTTGTCGCCGGCGTTCCGCTCGTGCTCTACAAGCCGCTTCCGGGCCAAGAAGAACGCAACGCGCGGGTCGTCACCGAGGCCGGCGCGGGTTTGCGCGTGCGTCGGCTCGACGATCTCGCGACGACGATGCGGCGCGTGTTAACGGATGCAGATTTGCGCGCCAGCCTGCAAGCCGGCGCTCGAACGTTAGCACGTCCGAACGCGGCAGGTGAAGCCGCCTCGATGATTGCACGTTTGGTTTCCTTACGAAAGGCGGTCGTTGCGTGACCATTCTTCCCTCGTCGAGGACCTACGCGTTTTGGCTGGCGCTGGTTCGAATCGTTACCGGCGTTATCTGGCTCGCGCACGGCGTTTCAAAGTTTACGAACGCGTCGGCCTTTATGCCGCCGTCGGGCGCTATGTCCGGCTTTCTCCAGAAAGCCTTGACCACGTCGACCGGCGGATACCACACATTTCTGATGACGACCGTCGTTCCCAACATCAACCTTTTTGCGGAGCTCGTGCGCTTAGGTGAAGTGCTGGTCGGCGTGTCGCTGATTCTCGGTGTGGCGACGCGCCTGGGCGGGCTCGTCGGCGTCGTTCTCGCCGCCAATTACATCGCGGCCAAAGGCGGCATCTTTACCTCGGCGACGCTACAGGGCATCGACTTCGCGACCTTGATGCTTTCGGCAATCAATTTGGTGCTTCCGACCGGCCGCGCGATCGGTGTGGACGCAGCCTTTTTGCGCAGCCGGCGTCCGCCTGCTCCGGCGCCCGTTCGTGCGGAATTCGTTCCCGAACCGCCGCTCGACCGGCCGACGGCGCCCCCGAATCCGTAACCGCTAGGTACGGACGGCAAAGCTGTGGTATAGTCGCCGACGGCACAAAGGAGAGATGGCCGAGCGGCTGAAGGCGGCGGTTTGCTAAACCGTTGTACGATGTAAAGTCGTACCGAGGGTTCGAATCCCTCTCTCTCCGAATCGCAGAAAAAAGCGAAACATCGCGCGGTCGTAGCTCAATTGGATAGAGCAACAGGCTACGAACTTGTAGGTTGGGGGTTCGAGTCCCTCCGACCGCGGATCTCTCGAAAAGCCGCTCTTTCGCAGGGTGGCTTTTCACATTCGAACCTTGCGGTACCCGGGCGGGTTCTGTTAGAGTACGGTGTCGAAGCGACTGTTACCGCCGACTACGGCTCGGTAGCTCAGTGGTAGAGCAGGGGACTCATAAGCCCTTGGTCGGGTGTTCAAATCACCCCCGAGTCAAGATTGAAAGGAACCGGCTCCAACGGAGCCGGTTCGATCCGAGGTAAAACGTTAACACCATGTCAACCATCCCGTGCGATTTCTGTCCCCACCCGGTCGACCGCGCCCAAATGGAAGAGGTCGAGATTTCGCACTACGTTCCCGACAGCTCGGGAGACGATCTCGCCTACGCGCGAACGTACTTCTTCGGGCATCCCGACTGCGTCCGGAAATTCTACCGCACGCTCGTCGACCACAAGCTGGATCTGTTCAAGCACATGCCGAGCGCAGGACCGGCCGGAGAGAGCCAGCACTAGACGCTGCGCGCGCCCGTAGCGTAGCTGGATAACGCACAGCCCTCCGAAGGCTGGGATCGGGGGTTCGAATCCCTCCGGGCGCACCATTTAATCATGAAGACGGCTAAGACCGAACTGCTCGATATCGCGTATCTCGACGATGGCGGGTCCCACGAAACCCCTGTCCTGCTGCTTCACGGCTGGCCTGACGACGCGTATGGAATGAAGCCCGTTGCGGACCTCCTCAATCCACTAGGTTATCGCGCAATCGTTCCGTGGCTTCGCGGTTTTGGACCGACCCGCTTTCGTCACCAAACAACGTTTCGCGACGGACGCGCGGTGGCGCTCGCGCAGGACGCGCTCGATTTTCTCGACGCACTCGGAATCGAGCGATGCGTCGTCGTCGGACACGATTGGGGAGCGCGCGCCGGATACCATATGGCTGCCATAGCTCCCGAGCGGCTCACAGCGTTGGTTACGCTGGGATTGAAGTATACGCCAAACGGCGCGTTCGAGGTGCCGGCGCTCGAACAGTCGCGCGCATGGTGGTATCAGTGGTTTATGACGTTCGACGGCGGCGCCGAGAAAGTGCGTCGGGATCCCGTCGGGTTCGCGCGGATTCAGTGGGAAACGTGGTCGCCGGCCGGATGGTTCGACCACGCGGATTTTGAGAAGACCGCCAAAAGCTTTTTGAATCCCGACTGGGTACCGATCACGCTGCACGGCTACGGTTCGCGCTGGAAAAACGAACCGGTCGATCACCGCTACGACGCGCAGCAAGCGAAGGTCGAAAACACCCCCGCGCTCTCGGTGCCGTTCACGACGATCGTCGGGGAGAAAGATGGCGCAGACCTAGTACACCGGGTCGAAGATGAAGCGGAATACGCGGCGCACCATCATAGTCTTACGGTATTACCGAATGTGGGGCACTTTCCCGCGCGCGAACTGCCGGCTGCAGTGAGCAACCTTACGCAACTATTCGTTCTCGAAACGACGCGGTAAGATCCGGCATCGTGATATGGTGAACGTCGACGAACGCTGGATGCGACGCGCGATCGAACTTGCCGGTCTCGCAGCGCTCGACGGGGACGTGCCGGTCGGCGCGGTATTAATCGACGGCGATACGGTCGTCGAAACCTATAACGAAAAAGAGAAAAACGCCGACGCGACAGCCCACGCCGAAATGTTGGCGTTACGCGAGGCCTCGCGCCGCTTGGGCCACTGGCGCCTCTCAGAGGCGACGTTATACGTTACGAAAGAGCCGTGTTTGATGTGCGCGGGCGCGATCGTTGCAGCGCGCGTGAAGCGATTGGTCTATGGCGCGAACGATCCGAAGGGCGGTGCCGACGGCGGCGCGTTCGACGTGCTACGTTCGTCGAAAACCAATCACCGGTTGGAGATCGACGCCGGCGTTCTGCGTTCCGAAGCGGCCGAGCAATTACGCGGCTTTTTCGAGGGAAAACGGGCCTCAGAAGGCATCGACCGGGCGGCGCCGTAGTAGAGCCGTCGCCCGTCGCGGAGAGGTGGTCGAGTGGTTGAAGGCACCCGCCTCGAAAGCGGACGAACGTGATGAGCGTTCCGAGAGTTCGAATCTCTCCCTCTCCGCCATTTAATACAGAAAGGGCCGGCATAAATGCCGGGCCTTTTATTTTGTCACCCTGAGCGTACTGAGCGCAGCGAACGTAGTCGAAGGACCGCAATTTTGTCATCCTGAGCGTAGTGAGCGGAGCGAACGCAGTCGAAGGATCGCTACGCAAGCTGAACGGTATCGCGGCCCTTCGACTACTGGGCTTCGCCCTTACGCTCAGGGTG
>DASXXU010000016.1:0-4565 GCA_036502885.1 Candidatus Tumulicola sp. | reverse complement strand
AAAATCTTCACCGCGGGTCCGTCCGGGTGCAGTTTCATGTACGTCGCCACCGTGCGGGCCATCTTGTCCGACTGCCCGTTCCGAACCGTGTTTGCGAGAATCGCACTACGCGGGTGCGCGACCCCATCGGCGTTCACCGATTCGTATTCCGGCATGAGAAGTGCGCCAACGTACGCGACATCGCCGTGCACTTCGGCCCGCGTCCAATGATGCTCGACCGCCAGAAGAGCGGCCGTTGTCTTTTGTGCTTCGGCCGCCGGCAGCGCGACCGTTTGAGAGCGCGCCGTTCCAGCCGAACCCACGACGCACAAACCGCACAAAAGGTAAACCATGCGCGCGATTCGCGAACGACGATCCAGTATTCTCACGGTGTAAAGTGCAACACTTTATCGGCGTTGTACTCCGGAATCCAGAGCGAGCCGGCATCGAATACCTCGCCGGCCGGAAAATACGCGGAGCCGCCGGGAATCGCGTATTCTGTCACCTTGCCGGCGGCGGTCGTGATCGACGCAATCTTTCCGCTGCTCGCCTCGTCGAACCATAACGTGCCGGTCGCACCGGCCTCGATTACGAACGGACCCGAATCGGCCGTCGGAACTTTATAGGCCGTGAACTTTCCAGCGGTCGTGATACGGCCGATCTCGTTGGTTTTAAATTCGGTAAACCACAACGCGCCGTCGGAGCCGGCGGCGATACCGCCCGGTTCCGAAGACGCCTGCGGAACCGTAAACTGGGTAAACTTTCCAGCCGTCGTCATACGGCCGATTTTATTGCCGGTATCTTCCGTAAACCAAATGGCTTTGTCGGGGCCGATGACCAAACCCGAGGGGCTTGAATCGGGCGTCGGAACCGTGAACTCCGTGATCTTTCCGGCGGTGGTAATCTCACCGATCTTATTGCCGTCGTGTTCGGTAAACCAGAGCGCCGTGCCGCCGCCCGACTTGATTACGGAAGGTGCCGAGTCCGCGGTCGGAATCGAATACTCCGTAAACTTTCCGGCCGTCGTCATCTTGACGATCTTGTCGCCGGCGGCCTCAGCAAACCAAACGTTCTTGTCGGGTCCGATCGTGATGCCGGCCGGCTTCGAACCCGACGTCGGAATCGTAAACTGCGTAAACTTTCCGGCGGTCGTTATCTGGCCGATTTTGTTTCCGGCAAACTCCGTAAAGAACAACGCTTTGCCGCTCGGGCCTAGCGCGATCTTATAGGGTTCCGAAGAGGCCGTCGGCACGTCGTACTGCGTATACTTCGCGGCGGCGAATCGCGCGGCCGCGCCAACCAGCGAGGGAGCGAATGAAGAAGATGGCGACGCGCACGCCGCCACGGAAATACAAAATAACGAGGTGATTATAATGCGTGGGATTTTGCGAAGCACGGCAACCTCCAAGCGGTCCAAATTAAGAAGAAGGGCGCCTCGGTAAGACGCCCCGAGCCCATGAATACCTAGTAGTCTTCCTCGTCTTGCCAATGACCCTTAACGAAGCCCTGCGAAGTCGTCGGACATGCCGGCTGGCCTTTCACCGGGGGTTCTGTCACCAGATTGATCGGCTTAAACGTAATCGGCTCTTGCGTAAAGTCGAAGATGTCATCGAACGCATCGGCGCGTTGGTCGGCCAACTGGTACGGCGTTCCGGTACCGAGCGGATTCACACCAAATATTTGTTCGATGAAGTGCAGCGTGCTGGCGACTTCGTGCTGTTTGTGCGAAATGTAGGCCGCCTTCGCGTACGGCGATATCACGATCAGCGGAACGCGATAGCCAAGGCCTTCGTACGCTTTGGTCATCGGGTCTTTGTACTGCGGAGGAACCACGTGATCGTACCAGCCGCCCCATTCGTCCCACGTGATGATGATGGCGGTGTTGTTCCAGTATTGGCTCTTCCCGATTTCGTCGACGATCGATGCGACCCAATTCGGTCCGCAGTTACCCGAGCCGCCGCCCGGATGGTCCGACGCGCCGCCGTGCGGCATCACCCACGATACCTGCGGCAGCTGACCGCTGGTAATGTCGGTGAGAACGTTCGTATCGGGCGACGAGATGTCGCCATTGGTCCAGTCCGGCCCATAGCGGACCGCTCTGACCGCATCGAAGGCGTTCAACCAAAACGAATCTTGGATCTTTCCGTTCATTTCTCTGGGCTGCACGTAGTAGTGCCACGTAATGCCGGCGCCGTCCAGCTCGTCGGCCATGGTCGCGTAGGTGGAAGACGATCCCGTTGTGTTGATCGGAAAGCACGGATCCGGTCCGACGATGTCGTGTCCGACGATCGGCTTGAACGCGGGCGGCTTGGCCTGTCCGAACTCGATGTAGTTTTCCGTTTCGGCCGGCGCATCGCAGCCCCACGGATAGTTGCTCGGAACTTCGGATGCGTGCCCTTCTTGCGCGGCGATCAGATACTGATGCGAGCCGAACGACGGTCCGTTATTCGATGCGAACATCTTGTCGCCCAGCGTGTAATACGTCGCCATATCCCAGTACGGTTGGATTTGGCTGCGAATCGCGTAGGTGTACGGTTGCTGGATCCACGGCTTTTCGGTAAGGAAGCGCCAGCAATGCGGTTCGTTGAACCAGTTATCGTTGGTGCAGCCTTTACCGTTGAGCGGCGGCGACGTGATCTGATCTTCGAAGCCGTCGTTTTTCTTATTGTCGTAATCTTCGAGAAACTGGTAGTGGTAGTGGTTGACGTCGTGCGAATAGGCCAGGTTCAACGGCGTTAGCGTGTAGATTTTACCGTTGTGGCCGAGACCGGTCGTGGCCGTGTTCGCGCCCGGAAAACCATAGAAAAGATTATCGAGACTGCGGTTCTCCTGCATGATGATAACGATATGCTGGATCGGGCTCGACGAAACGCGATGATGCGCGCTATCGTACGCCGCGCCGAATGGCAGCGAACCGCTTGGACTGCTACCGTTGCACGCCGTCATGGCGAGAACTACGAATAACGACAGCTTCCTCATGAGAGGTCCTCGATTCTTTAAAGCTCGGTGGACGCGCCGAAACCATTCGCCGGAGATTACCTCGCGCGCCTCGTGGTGACGCCGAGTATTTTGCCGGAAACGCGTGAACGATTCGGCCCACGCAGAACGCTTGGCCTGGGGGGTAGACGAGGGCGCGCCGCGTCGCTATAATTCCAAATACGCATCACCGCGCTGCCACTAGAGAGAGGCGTCTTAATGTCTCATCACCTCGCCACCCCCAACGCCGCGCAAAATGGCCAGCTTTTTATCGACGATCTGTACGTTTTTTCGGGCAACGACAGCACCGTATTCGTCATGGATGTCAACTCGAATATCACCGGGCAGTACCAGAAACCCGGATTTCATCCGCACGCTCGTTACGAGCTCAAGGTGCATTTCGACAACGCGGATTTCGAAGGCTTGACGTTTCGAATAGAGTTCGAGCACGAGGACTCGGCCGGAAAACAGCCGATGAGCCTCTACGCTCTCAGCGGAGGTGAGGCGCGCAATGACGCGGCGCAAGGCGAACTCGTGTTGCAGGGCCGAACGAATGAGATCGCCGGCGCAAACGGTTTGAGAATGTGGGCCGGCCGCATCCAAGATGCGTTCTACATCGACTTGTCACTCTTGGCGAAGGTAAACGGGGCGGTAAAAGCTGGAAGTGCCGTCGATCTGTCGGGATGGCGGCCGGAAAACGCGGAAAATAGCTTCGCCGGAAGCAGCGCCGAAGCCATCGTTCTCGAGATACCTCATCAGCATCCGCAGTTGAAATCCGGCGCCAAAATCGGCGTCTGGTGTGCCACCAAGCTCGCTACGATCGAGGGCGGCTGGCTGCAGATCAATCGCGGCGGCCTCCCGATGATGTGGCCGATCTTTTGGCCGGACGACACCGATTTCGCGAATCCGCAAAACACGCGGCATCCGTCACAAGATTACGGAGCCATCGGCAAGGCGATCGGCGACCAAATCGCGGCGGTTGTTGCGGCCGGCGGCACTTCTGCGGATCCCGGCGGTTACGGTCAAACCGTGGCCCGCGAATTGTTTCCCGACGTTTTGCCGTACGTAATCGGAACGCCCGCAACGTATGGCTTTGCGGGACGCAACGGTCGCACAAGGGCGGATAACGCGCCCGAAGTGATGTTGTCGCTTGTTTCCGGAATGGCGGTGCGTTCGGGACTGAAACCATCCGTTACCGAGAAGCAACGCAACGACGAATTCCCATACGTCGTTCCGGTCTGAGGGCCCGGGCCGCCCTCCACGGTGAATAATCCGATCGTTTGGCTCACCGTCTCGAACGTGTTGTACCTCGCGTCCTATTCGGTGCGCGACATACTCTGGCTTCGAATCCTATCGGTGGTGGCGGGTTTATTGTTGATCCCGTTCTACGCGATGCAAGTCGTGCCGTTGAGCGCGGCGATCGTGTGGAGCGTTATCTTCATCGCTATCAATCTGTATTGGATCGTTCGGTTGATGATCGAGCGACGCCCGGTGCACTTTACGCCCGACGAAGCACGTCTTCGAAAACTCTCTTTTCCGTCGCTCACCCCACAAGAGGCGCGAGATCTGTATGCAACCGGCGTGTGGGACGACGTCGTGGCCGGCGCGTC
>DASXXU010000015.1:0-10533 GCA_036502885.1 Candidatus Tumulicola sp. | reverse complement strand
GAACGAGTATCCGTAAAAGCGCAGGTACGCATTCGACCCAATGTTGTGCTGGTATTGAATTTTTCCGATCGAGGCATTATTCCAAAATGCGTCCTGAGCGTCGTTCGGAACGGCGGAATAGGTGCCGGGGGGACACGAGTTCGGCAGGCCGTGCACGTTCGCGCAACGATCGCCCGGCGAGCTGGGCATGTAATACGCGACCCTTGAAACGTCGCTGGGGCTTTCACCGAACTGCGTTCCCGTGGGCCAGGTTACGAAGTCACCCCAAACTTGCGGCCTGTCTTTGCCGAAGACGACCTCATTTAGCTGGTTTACCAGGTGCGGGCCGAGATCGTTAGCCGAACTGTAGTACGAACTTTGCAGTGCGGTAACGTTGTATAGGAGCTGTACGTCATCGCGGCCGCCATCGTGACGGTGCGGTATTCCAATGTGAAAGTTTACGACGTTCTCGCGGTCCGCTAGCCAGTTATACGAAGCGTATGCCGGCGTCACCGTTTGATAGCAGCCCGGATTCTGCGCGATTCCGGCTGGTTTCTTGACGTATCCGGGCTGGCCCGGGCTCAGGTTGAATGGATTATAGACCGGCGATCCGTTCGGGCCTTGATAGAAGCCGGAGTTTAGCGGAGCCGTGTACCCGCACGTCGGAAAGACGCCGCCGAAATAGAGGTTCGCGGTATTGTCGGCGATGATCGAGTACCCCCAAACGTCGCCCAGATTCGAGCCGTTGAACTGGTCGAGATAGCGGTAGTCTTGGTTGTATCCACCGATGCCGACGTAGTACGAAAACAGACGGTCCGGCGTTGCGCCGCCGGCTTCGACCTGCAGGTTATGATAGAACGTCGGCGTTCCGATCCCGGCTCCAACGTTCGCGTAACCCGGAAACGTGCCGGTTTTGATGACTTGGTTGATGAAGCCCGCGAGGCCGCTGGCGCTTTCGCCGGCGGTTCCGCCGCCCGCGTAGACTTGTAACTCTTGCTGACCGAGCGTCCCGGCCGTGCCGCCGGGATAGTTGTCGAACGAACGGTTGACCGGAACGCCATCGAACTCATAACCGATTTGATCGTAGTTGCCGCCGCGAATGTAAACGACTTGGGCCCAACCTTGTTGGTTCGGCGGGACGAACGCGCCCGGAACGGTCGCGATGGCCGAGTACGCATTGTTTAAGTTGCCGCCGCCGCCAACGCCTTGCACGGCTTGCGTAACGGCTGAGTTTACCGAGTACACGTCACTGGTCGTGCCGGGTTTGACAACGTCCATCGACGATCGCGTCGTAACCGTAGCGATCGTCCTCAACGTCGGTTGTACGTTCAAGCGCAGCGTCTGCGACTGATCGGCAAACACCGAAATGCCGGTGGTCGTCACGGTTTCAAAACCGCTTTTAACGACCGTCAACGTGTACGTGTCGGGAGCCAGCGATAGCAATGTAAAATGACCGGTTGCGTCGGTTACGACGCTGCTGGTTTGCGATGGGCTGACGACCGTGACGCGAGCCGCCGCCGCCGGCGCTCCACCGGTCGTGGTGACGACTCCTGAAATGGACCCGGTGGTTCCGGCAATCGCGCGACCGTTAAATACAAAGGCCGCGATCAGAAAAACAATGACGCGGATTTTCATCGAAGAGCCTTCTGTCCAGGCATCGGCCATCCTCTGCTGGAACGAATGCGGTTACTATGACGTCGACGGTAACTTCGCGTAGCGTTCGAGCGGCGCGCGGCACCGAATTGCGTTGCCAAGGTTGGCCGCAAGAAGCCGCTTTGAGAATGCTTGAGAACAATCTGGATCCCGAGGTCGCCGAACGTCCGGACGATCTCGTGGTCTACGGCGGCAACGGCCGGGCGGCGCGATCGTGGGAAGCGTTCGAGGCGATCGTCAGAACGCTCAAACGTTTGCGATCCGACGAAACGCTGGTCGTGCAGAGCGGCAAACCGGTTGCGGTTTGGAAGACGCACGCGCGAGCGCCGCGCGTCATCATCGCCAACTCGAATCTGGTTCCGAAATGGGCCGATTGGGATACGTTCCGGGATTTGGAAGCTCGTGGCTTGACGATGTACGGTCAGATGACCGCCGGTTCGTGGATCTACATCGGTACGCAAGGCATCGTCCAGGGCACGTACGAGACGTTTGCCGAGCTGGCGCGCCGCCACTACGGTGGAACCTTACGTGGGCGCATCGCTTTAACCGCCGGCGTCGGCGGGATGGGCGGCGCGCAGCCCTTGGCGATTACGATGAACGAAGGCGTTGCGTTGGTCGTCGACGTCGATCGTAGCCGCTTGGAACGCCGGCGCGAGTTGCGCTATCTGGATCGTGTCGTCGAATCGCGCGAAGAAGCGTTGCGTGAAGCGTTGGCAGCTAAGCAGTCCGGGCAAGCGGTCTCTATCGGTTATGAGGGAAATGCCGCGGTCGAATTCCCGGCGTTGTTCGATGCCGGGTTGCGTCCCGATGCCGTAACAGACCAAACTTCCGCTCACGATGTATTAAACGGATACGTGCCGGCCGGCGTGACGTTGGCCGAAGCCGCCGAGTTGCGCGTACGAGACCCGCGCGAGTACGAGCGGCGCGCGCTCGAAAGTTGTGCGATTCACGTCGAAGCGATGGTTCGATTCGCCGATGCCGGCGCGGTAACGTTCGACTACGGCAATAATATTCGGGCGCAGGCGCAACGCGCCGGCTACGCCCGTGCGTTTGACTTTCCCGGATTCGTACCCGCGTTCGTGCGCCCGCTGTTCTGTCGGGGCTCGGGGCCGTTTCGGTTTGCGGCGCTCTCCGGCGATCCCGCCGACATCGCGCGTTGCGATGAAGAGCTGTTGCGCTTGTTTCCGGACGATACATCGCTGGCGCGTTGGATTACGTTGGCGCAAGAGCGGATCGCGTTTCAAGGATTGCCCGCGCGCATCTGTTGGCTCGGCTACGGCGATCGTGCGAAGGCCGGTTTAGCATTCAACGAACTGGTGCGATCCGGTACCGTCAAGGCGCCGCTAGTGATCGGACGAGATCATCTCGATACCGGTAGCGTCGCGTCGCCGTACCGTGAAACCGAATCGATGAAGGACGGCAGCGATGCAATCGCCGACTGGCCGGTGCTCAACGCGTTGCTCAATACCGCTGCTGGAGCGCACTGGGTGAGCTTTCATCACGGCGGCGGCGTCGGCATCGGCTATAGCTTACATGCCGGTATGGTCGTGGTGGCCGACGGCACCGATGAAGCGCGCGAACGGCTCGGCTGCGTGTTAACGACCGATTGCGGAATGGGCGTCGTGCGGCACGCCGATGCCGGCTACGAAGAAGCTATCGAGACGGCCGACCGTCAAGGTATCGATTGGCGTCTCTGACCGTCCGCGCGCGGACGATCGTTACGTGCGATACCGAATCGCCGCAAAGCGGCGTAGACTTCGATAATCTTCGCACGTACACCGACGGTGCGATCGCGGTCGAAAACGGGCGCATCGTAGCCGTCGGCCCGGCAAGCGAAATCCTTCGCGAACGGCGGGGCGACGTGCTCGATTTCGGATCGAGCGTCGTCGTGCCGGGCTTGGTCGACGCACACGCGCACCCGTTCTTTAGCGGCGACCGCGAAGCCGATTTCGCCGCCAGGATCGCCGGTGTGGACGCGCCGCTCGGGATGATGTACACGGTCGAGCGCACCCGCGAAGCGCTGCTCGACCCGGGCACATTTTATTCCCAGCTGTTGCATCCGCGACTGCAAACGATGCTGGCGCACGGAACGACGACGCTCGAGGTAAAGAGCGGCTACGCGCTCCACAAACCCGGCGAAGCCGCATTGCTCGATTTGATTCGCCGGCATCGCGACGAAACGGGGACGCCGCGCTTGGTATCGACCGTTCTCGGCGCGCATGCGTTGCCACCCGAGTTCGAACGTGAAGGCCACGATGCGTTCGTGGACTACCTCATCGATCAGGTGATTCCGATGGCGGCCGGGCACGGTGCCAAATATGCCGATGCGTTTTGCGAGCCGGGCTTTTTCTCGCCCGCGCAAACGCGGCGATATCTTGAATCTGCACGGGCCAACGGTTTACGCCTGCGCGTACATTGCGACGAGATGTCGTACGGCGGCGCCGCCGCTATGGCCGTCGCGTGCGGGGTGGACGCGGTGGACCATTGCAACTTCATCACCGAGGCCGACGTGACCGCGATCGCATCCCACGAAATCGTAACCGTGGCTTGCCCGGCGACCATCGCCTACTTGGATCTAGCGCGCAGCGCACCGGTACGCGCGTTACTGGATGCCGGCGGTACCGTCGCGCTCGCAAGCGATTTCAATCCCGGCACGTCGCCGTGTTTCAATTTGCAAACCGTCGCGTACTTCGGACGCAAGTTGTTCGGCCTGACCGCTGCGGAGGCGCTGTACGGCGTTACGCGCGCGGCGGCGCGGTCGTTGCGCGAGGAGGCCGGCGTTATCCGCGTTGGAGCCGTCGCCGATTTTGTCGCGTTGCAAATCGCTTCGCCCGACGAGTTCGGATGGCAATTCGGCGGCAACCTCGCATCGCACGTCGTCAAAAATGGGGAAATCAGCGGTTAGCGTGGGCGTTAGCGAGCTCGTGCAGTGTGCCCGCGCGATCGTTGGCGGCGAATTGCGAACCGACTATGGATTCGCAATCCGCGACGGCACGATCGTAGAAGCCGGTGATTTTCGCGACATCCGAGGCCAGGCTTCCGATTTGCCGGCGCGATCGTTTCCGGCCGATCGTCTGATCGTGCCCGGCTTCATCAACGGACACAGTCATGCGTATCAAATTCTGTTGCGTGGCTGGGCAGATGATTGGACGTTCGAGCGCTGGCGTAGGGACGCGCTCTATCGGGTCGTCCCGTATTTGACGCCCGAGGACGTGTACTGGACGTTCGTCGCGGCGTTCTCGGAGATGCTAGCGGCCGGCATCACGACGGTTGCCGAGTTCTTTTATCTGAACGGCGAAGGCAACGAGCGCGCCGAGGCCGCCATTCGAGCGGCCGCCGACACCGGCATTCGACTCGTTTTCGCGCGCACGTGGATGGACGTCGAAACGGCGCCGCCGCAGTTTCGCGAAACGATCGACGTCGCGGTTGCTCGCACGATCGACCTTTCCGAACGTTTTCCGGATGCAAACGTCTGCGTCGCGCCGCATTCCCTGCACGCGGCGTCGCCGGACATGATTCGTGCGGCTGCCGAGTTTGCGCGCGAACGCGACTGCATGATGCACGTGCACGTCGCGGAGGCCGCCTACGAAGGGGAGCGAACGCTGGCGCAGCACGGCGCGACGCCGGTAACCTTGCTCGACCGCTTAAATGCGCTCGACGAACGAACCGTCGCCGTCCACGCGATTTATATCAGCGACGAAGAAAAGGACTTGTTGGCCCGCAGCGGTTCCCGCATCGTACATAATCCGATGACCAACCAATACCTCGGCGATGGGATATGCGACGTGACCGGCTTGCGGGCGCGCGGCGTGCCGATCGCTCTCGGCACGGATGCGGATGTCAAACCCTCGCTGATCGATGAAATGCGGTCCGCCTCGCTATTGCAGAAGATCTTGTACACCGATGGCAGCGCGCTCGGAGCGGACGCGGCGTTCGCAATGGGAACCCGCGAAGGCGCGAGCGCTCTAGGTGTTGCGGCGGGCGATCTGGTCGCCGGCAACGGCGCGGACTATGTGGTACTGGACGCGACCAGAATCGATCCGTGGTCGCCGGGATGCAACGGCGTCGTGTATCGCGGTGAAGACCGTTGGGTTCAAGCGGCGTTCGTCGGCGGAAAACGCGCGTATACCGGCGGCGATTCCGAACTCGCGCTTCAAGCCAAGCGCTATCTGCCCGCTATCGTTGCGCGTTGCACGGCCTGAACGTCGTCAGATCCAGCGGCGCGGTATATGGCCTTCGACTTCGCGGCGAACGAACGCGCGGTCGTCGATAAACGTTTCGACCGTCGCGCGATAACGGAATTCCGCCCGCGACGAGTTGGCGTCGCTCCAAACGCGCGTAGCCGTAACCGCTCGGACGTTCCAGTCTTTGCGCCGTAACCGCGAATCGTAGCGCGTCGTCGCGACGCCGGACAACGGCGCATCGGCCGTCAGCGTAAAGCCTTCTTCGGCCAACTCATCGACCAGAAGTTCGTCGAGCAGGCCGCCGTAGATGAAACTTCCGGAATCTAATACCTTGCGCACGAGCAGTAGTTGCTTCGTTCGTGAGCCTTCGATACGTGCGGTTCGAACGTTCGATGCGTCGCGAACCGTTCGAATTATGGGGGCGTACGTCGAAGGATCGACGTACGAAGTTTGCGACGTCGCGAAACGGCGAGCGACGACGGTATCCGCTGCGCGCGCGTCGCGTAGCGGCAAAACCACGGCGCTCGCGTTCTCGCCGGCCAGCACGGCGATTTCGTACGGTTTTGGATTCACCCACATTGCCGGATCGAACGACGGCGAGATGGCTAAACGAATCCGCCATCCTCGCCGAAAAACGTGACCGAGGATGTCGAGCGGAAATTCCACCGAGAACGGCGCGTCTACCGGGACGCTAGAAGGTGGCTGAAGATCGCCGTTCCGATATCCTAAGCTCCAAAGATTCCAGGTTACCATGTGCGATCGACCGGTTAACGGTTCGATCTCGCACAGCCGCACGGCGATCGATGCGACCGCGCGCGTACTGCGCATAACCAAACGCACCAGCGGACGGCCGAAACAGGCGAGATCGCCGGCGAGCGGCGGCGTATCGAACGCGAGCGAATGACGATCGTTGTTGCGCTGATCGCCCGGGAGATCGGGGTTGTCGCACTCGCCCCACGAGCTGGTTTCGAGAACGTCCGTTCCGAGCAGCACGTCCGAGGATGCGTGGAACCAGCGTTCGCCGGTCTGCGTTGCCGCGGCGCGAACCGCTAAACGACGGTCCGGTTGTAGCAGTAGTTCGAGGGGGCGAATGCGTTGCTGCCAACGCCAGTCTTCGGCGACCCATCGTCCGCGTTCGCGATAATCGGGCGTGCGTTGCGGTGGGCGGGATTCGCCCATCCAGACCATGAGTTGCGGACGTTGCGTCGATTCGTCCGGCGTGCGGCCCTTCAGCCAGCGATCCCACCAATGCGTAACGATGTAATCGAGCCACTCGATGTGCGGGCTCGGAAATCCGTCGAACGGATATTTATGACCCCACGGCCCGAGCACGCCTTCGACCGGAACCCCGCGTTCGCCTAACGCCGCAACGATTCGGGCGGCGGGATTTTTGTAACCGTCTTGCCAGCCGGATACGACGTAGACCGGAACCCGAATATTCGACATGTGATCGCGTACGCTGGTGTCGCGCCAATACGCATCCCGCGTTTGATGAGCCGCCCATCGCTCGAACCAAAACTCGAGTGCATCGATGCGTTCGCGCCACATGCTTTTCCAACGGTCGCCCACCACCAGCGGATCCGGCGGCATCGGCATCCATCCCCACATCGAAGCGGCCCAACCGGCGTTGTCGTACATCATCGTGCCGCCCTTGTAATGCACGTCATCGTTAAACCGGTCGTCGGTCCCGCAGCAAAACAACACGGTCTTGAGCGCTTGTGGAACGTCGCTGCGGGCCGCGACCATAAGCGAATTGATCGCGCTCCACGATTTCCCCATCATCGCTACGTTACCGTCGCAAAACGGTAATCGCGCGATTTGTTCGACGACCTGCACGCAATACGAAAGCTCTTCGTCGGAATACTCGTCGCTCATCAAGCCGTCCGAATCGCCCGAACCTTGCAGGTCGACGCGAAAACAACAGTATTCTTTGAACGCGAACCACGGATACATCATGCTATCGACGTACAGCATGCCGTCGCGGCGACGGTAAGGATTGAGCTCGACGATGCCCGGCAAGCGCCGGCCGGCACGGCGCGCGGGAGCGTTATACCAAAAATGTCCGCGAAGTTGCAGCGCCGGCTTACCGGGATACCGCACCGTGAACGAAATCGATTCGGGTTCCGGTACGATATCGAGCGGCACGTGCAACAAGCGAATGCCTGTCGAACAATCGAACGCGGACGCTGAAACGCCGGACAACGGCGCGGCCGCAAGCCCGGCCGCCGTTGCGGCGAGGAACGTACGCCGGGCGAGCGGCGTACGTTCTGTCACGGGATCATCGCTTCGTGCAGATACCGTTAACGGTAACGGTTCGTCCGCTGCTGGTTTCCACGAAAGACGTCGCCGTGGAGTACTTCGCCGGCGAAACCTTCGTTAGGGTCGTGTCGGTGGCGGATCGGATCGACGCGCCGGAAACGAAGGCGCGATCGTGCCAGATCAATTCGCCACCATTCCAACCGGATGATGTCGTCAGCCCGAACGCGCCTTGGTCGCCGTATGTAACGTCGATCCACCGTTGGGTGTCCGCGTCGTACGTAATTTTATCGTAGGTTCTGAGCGCGGTTGGCTCCCAGGCCGGCGGTTTGACGGTCGTCGCTTCGTTCAGCCAATATCCCGACGGGTCGAGCGCGTATACCGAAGTCGTTATGTACGCGAGCGGACGTCGCGAGCTTTTTATGCTGCATCGCCAAGTTCCGACCAAAAAGCGCATCGAGGAAAAATCCGGCTTTACGGCAGCCGGTATGGGCGTCGTTTCGACCTGGGCGCTGACCGGTGAGGAGAAGAGCGCCGCTGCCAACAACGGCAGAACGGCCAATCTAAGAGAGCGCATGCACGATCCTCCTACGTTTTTGCTTCGCCGCTACGACGAAGGGAGAAGCTTTCCCGTACCGTTCGAACGTCGGAAATGATGTTCGTCTTCGCCGCGCATCAAACGTTCGGTTCGATCGCGAACGACCCGATAACACTCACACGATGCCGACTCGAGTCCGGGTCCGTCGATAATAATGATATGTCCGCGACGATATCGGATAAATCCGGCTTGCGCCAACGAGCCCGCGGCGATGCTCACGCCGGAACGCCGCACGCCCAGCATGTACGCTAAGAACTCTTGCGTTAGGTAGAAACTATCGCTGCCGGCGCGATCGCGCGTCATCAACAGCCAGCGCGCACAACGTTCGAGGAGACCGTGCAATCGGTTGCAGGCGATCGATTGACTCATAAGATTGAGCAACGACTGTAGGTAACGAAATGCCGCCATGCGTAACCCCGGCATCGTTTCTACCGCCGCTTCGAATGAGTCGGCATCCATCACGTACGACTCGCCGGCGACCTGACAGATCATCTCTCCCGGGATCCTGCGAATGTGCAACGCCGTCTGCACCGCACCGAATCCCTCGTGACCGATCGTTCCGATCTCGACGCTCGTTCCGTCGAGCATGATCGTAACCGCTGAGAGCACGCAGGTAGTCGGAAAATATACGGTGTCCAGCGGCGTAACGGGGTTGTACACGATCGTGCTTTGAGGAACGTCGCGAAACGTCAGTAGCGAGCGCAACCGTTCGGCTTCGTTTGGCGGAAGCAAATCGAGGACGGCATTCCCAAAAGGGACCTGCTCGATGGGCACAATAGCTTGCTTATGTCCGCAACCGTATAGAGTCACCTGCTTCTTCGCTTTATCATAAGCCTGTGACCAAAGAGGATCGCTCGTCCGGCGCGCCGTCGAAGGCGCCGAAAGCTGCAGTAGCCGTGTTTTCCGGCGAGATCGACATAGCATCGAAAGAAGAATTGCGGCGACAACTCGACGCGCTAGCCGGCGTGCGGCGTTTGTGTCTCGACCTTTCCGAAGTGCAATACATCGACTCGACCGCGATCGGCGAGTTGATCCGTCTTCACAAAGTGCGATTGGAACGAGGTTTCGATAGCGAGGTGGTTGTCGTGGGACAAAACCAGCCAATCCATCGGCTATTGAATATTCTCCACATGGAGACGCTGTTTCCGATCGAACAAACCGTGCCGGAATCGTATCGCGCGACGAACAACGGCGTCGTCCACCGCGAGATCGCTTTCCGCGACGGCATGTTCGCAAACACCGACAAAAAGTAGCGCCGACCCGGTCCCCCACGTCCATCCACTTGCCTCTATAAGCGAGGCGAGCTTGGTCGTTTTTATGTGCGCGGGCTGCGGAGGAAAAGATAACTTAGGTCATTAATGTGGCCCCACCGATTGAAATGACTTAGGTCATTTTTCTCAAGAGGGGCTACCTTGTTGCTACAACTCCGGAAGGGCCGCACGGTCGTGGCCGCTTCGTGTAAAGATAGAGCTCTTTACACGCGGTTGCGACGTTTGTCGCCGTGGTCCAAGCTGGCCACCCGATGCGTATTCGGGCTGGCATCTGTCTGGGCGGTGTTTCTCCCTTTCACCGCCCGGGCCGATACCGCTGGAATCGTTTCGGGAACGGTCACGGACTACAAGACCCACGCGTCCGTATCGGGCGTATTGGTGGTGGCCAAGTCGCCCAGTGCGACGTATCGTGCTACCACCGATGCGCAGGGTCGCTATTCGTTTTTAAGCGTGCTGCCGGATAACTACACGATCACGTTCACGCGCACGGGCTATGCGGCGTATTCGTCGATTATTGTGGTGCTCAACGGTTCGCAGCAGAAAGTCGATGCGGCGTTGTCGGTCACGCTGCGCACGATCGCGCACACGCGAG
>DASXXU010000014.1:0-14097 GCA_036502885.1 Candidatus Tumulicola sp. | reverse complement strand
TAATTCGAAACCACGATTTCGCGCTGCAGCTTTGCTTCCTCCAGCGTTCGTTTGAGCGCCGATAGGCGCACGCTTTGCGGATCGTAACGTAGTCCGTCCTCGATCGTATCGAGCGCGTCGTCGAAGTCGCCACGCGAATACTCCGACTGCGCGAACGCCGCGGCCGCACGCACGTAGCCGGCGCGCGCGCGCGGGTCCTGCGGATCGACACGAAGCGCCAAGCGGTACGAGAGTTCGGCGTCCCGCACGTTGCCGACGGCAAGCGCCTGCGCACCCTGATGCACGCGAACGTTGACGATCCACTGCTGGATCGATCCGGCACAGCCGGAGAGCGCGACGCAGGTGAGCAGCGCGCACAGCGACCGCGCCTTACCCGCCATGATTGACCAAATGAGCGACCACCTTGATTACCTCCGCCGCCGGCCACAGCAGCACTTGCGACAGCAACCATCCGATGATTGCGGTTACCGAAAGGTAGAATACCATCGAGCGAACTTCCTCGTGGTCTCGTTCGCCCTTGACGGCCTCATCCACGATGATCGACGAGGTCGGGTCGACGAAGAACGTAAAAGCTACCGTTCCTATTCCGTTGATGATGCCCGAGATACCGATGGCGGTCCGCGTCACGTTCACATCCAGCACGCTGGCGTAATAGGCGGCGACCACGCCGATTGCGTAGACGCCGGTTACGACGATGTTGAAGATCAGCAGGCGCCGCGGGATGCCGGTTAGCGAAAAGCTGCGGATCTCGCTCAAGCGTGGCGCGCGAACCGAGCGAAGAAGATCGCGGATCACGCGCGGATCGAAGATTCGAATCAACGAATGCGGCATCGATTTGGTGCGTTCGAACGACCGGACGCCTCGAACGTACAAATACGTAAAGGACGGCAACAGCATGCTGCCGATAGCGGTCCCGACCGTTCCGGCAAGGATGATCGCCCGCAACTGCCACTCGAACGTGTGCTGTACCGATCCGATCAACGCAAAGCGAACCGGCACCGACAACGGCGAGTTATGGGCGAGCAAGGCGCGCACGGCGTTGCCTGCGGTGTCCGACAACGGCCCCAACATCAGCGTGTAGACGAGCGTCGCCAAGCGGCTGGCCGTCACGAATAGATTGAATAGCGAGGTGGAGGTAGCGATGCGACCGGTTCGAACGCCGGCTAATCGGGCGGCGTACGCACCGATCTGGATGGCTTGAACGATTGCGTTGATGAATAGGGCGATGACGAGTTGCCACGTCCAGAAGTGTACCCCGACGATCGCGCTAAGATTATGCTGCGTCACGACTCCAGGCGATCGCCGACTCGTCGACCGGTCCGACGATGCACAATCCCAAGTTCTGCGTGTCGAAGTGATCCGCGGCCAGTTCGGCGATGTCCGTCGCGGTTACCGCGTCGACGTGCTGCTCGATCTCTTCTTGATCGATCTGGCGGCCGAACGCAAACTCGTTGCGCCCCAACCGAATCATCCGGCTCGAACTCGACTCGAGCGATAACGTCAAACTTCCCTTGATGTGTTCCTTGGCCAACTGCAACTCGTCGGCGTCGACTTCGACGTCGCGAATCTTCAGCAATTCGGCGACGATCAGCTCGACGCACTCGGAAACGTTTTTGGGCGACGTCCCCGCGTAGACGCCGAATAATCCGGCCGCCCGGTACGCCGCTTGAAACGAATAGACCGTGTATACCAGGCCGCGCTTCTCGCGGATCTCTTGGAACAGCCGGCTGGACATGCCGCCACCAAGCATCGTATCCAGAACCGAGAGTCCGTAGCGGCGTTCGTCCGTAGCCGCCAGACCTTGCGCTCCGACGATCAGGTAGGCTTGTTCGGAATCTTTTTGTTTGATCGAACGCTCCGGGGTCGCGGCCGGGGCGTCGGGAGCGTGCGGGCGGCCTTTTCCGGCGAAACCCGCGAAACTGCGCTCGACTTGCGCCGCGAACTCGTCGTGGTCGACGTTGCCGGCGGCGGTTACCACGACCGAATCCGGCGCGTACCGTTCGCGCATGTGCTGGCGTAGATCGTCGGGCGTCAGCCGCGAAACGGTATCGGCGAAACCGATCGTCGGTTCGCCGAGATTCGAGCCACCCCACATCGTCTGCACGAACAAATCGTGAATCAGCTCGTCGGGCGAATCTTCGTACATCTTGATCTCTTCGAGCACCACCTGTTGTTCTTTGGCCAAATCGTTTGGCTCGAATAACGAGTGCAAGAACATATCCGAGAGCACGTCGAGGGCCAACGGCAGATGTCGATCCATCACCTTGGCGTAGTAACAGGTTGCTTCTTTGTCGGTGAAAGCGTTCAAATTTCCGCCGACGCCGTCCATCGTTTGCGCGATCTCGCGCGCCGTGCGACGGCTCGTTCCCTTGAACAGCATGTGTTCGACCATGTGCGAAATGCCGCGCCGTTCGTGCGTTTCAAGCGACGACCCGACGTCTGCCCAGACGCCGATGGTCGCCGATCGCACCGCGGGCATCTGCTCGGTGATGACGCGCAAGCCGCTGGGGAGTACGCTCTTGCGCTGCACTAGGCGCCGGCCTTTTGAAACGCGGTGCGCACCCAATCGTCATCCCAAAAAGCGGAACCGTTGGAGCCGGTCTGATGCGCGATCGCAGCCGCATCGCTCGAACCGCGCGGTACCGACAGCGTGAACACCACCCTCGATGTCGGCCGCGCTAGATCGCCGCTAACGACGGCACCCTTACCGACGGAGATCGGCACGCTCGTCCAAACGTCGACTTCTTGCGCGGACGGAGCGATCGCAAATGCCGTTCGCACCAGCCACGCGATTTGGTCGACGAACTCGCGTTGCGTCAGCGGTTTGTGAAATTTCACGCCCCACAACCGGATGCCGAGCACGAGATGCCCGTCGAACTCATTGGCCGAGATTTGGCTTACTTGGGCGGGCAGCGGCGAGGAAAAGACGCGGTCGCCGATGCGCGTCGCAATGTCCAAACGGTTTCCCGACGCGCGCGCCGTCGCATCCAGCGATGCGACCGTCGGCGACGAAGCCAATGCCGGTAGGGTCGACGTCGTCACGGCAGCGACGACGGCGACGATCGCGCGGCTAATACGATTGCGCAAAATACGCGTCCGTAACCGCGGGTTCGCCGCACGCGACGCAGTTCGCGCCCGGCCGCGAAAGCGGTCGCAGGTTGCGCGTGGTCGCCCCGGTTTGCGCCTTGACCTCGGCCTCGCACTCGGCGCGCCCGCACCACGGAATGTCGATCATCCCGGCGCGTTCGGCGCACATCTTCATAAACGTGTCACGGTCGCGCGGCGTGAACGTGTGCGAGCGTAAAAATTCCGCTGCTTGAGCGTACAACGTGCTCTGAATATCTTCGAGTAACCCGGGCAACAAGTCCGGCAACCGCTCGATCTCGACGGTGACCTTCTGTCCCTCGGCGCCCTTGTCGCGGTCGCGTCGCACGACGACCGCCGTGCCGGCGTCGACATCCCTCGGACCGATTTCGACGCGCACCGGTACCCCGCGCACGTCCCACTCGCCGTACTTCCAACCGGGTTGATGATCGCGGGCGTCGACGCGCACGCGGTGGCCACGCTCCGCGAGCACCGCAGCAACTTGCCGGCAGGCCTCGATCGCGCGTTCGTCGCCGGAGCGCACGATCGGAACGAATACTACTTCGATCGGTGCGAGCTTGGGCGGAACGCGTAGGCCGCGATCGTCGCCGTGCACCATAATGCTTGCGCCAAGCATGCGCCACGATAAACCCCACGACGTCGTAAACGCGTGTTTGATCGTGCCGTCTGCGTCCGCAAACGTGATGTCGTAGGCGCGCGCAAAGTTTTGGCCGAGATCGTGCGACGTTGCCGATTGTAAGGCCTTACCATCGGGCATCAGCGCTTCGATCGAGTAGGTTTCATCCGCGCCGGGGAAACGCTCGCCCGGGCTCTTTACGCCCTCGTATACCGGTAGCGCGACGGTTTCGCGCGCGAACCGGGCGTAGACTTCGAGCATCTGCAGCGTTTCGGCGCGGCCTTCGGCGGCGGTCGCATGTGCCGTGTGGCCTTCTTGCCACAGAAACTCCATGGTCCGCAAAAACGGACGCGTCGCTTTTTCCCAGCGGACGACGTTGGCCCATTGGTTGATCAGAATCGGCAAATCGCGATACGATTCGATCCACTGCGCGTACATCGTTCCGATGATCGCTTCGGAAGTCGGCCGAATCGCGAGACGTTCGGTCAGCTCCTCGCTGCCGCCGTGGGTCACCCACGCCACCTCGGGTGCAAAACCCTCGACGTGCTCGGCTTCCTTTACTAGCAGACTCTCCGGAACGAGCAGCGGGAAGTAAGCGTTCTCGTGTCCGGTCGCCTTGAAGCGAACGTCGAGATCGCGTTGCAGGTTCTCCCACATGCCGAAGCCGTACGGCCGTAGCACGACGCACCCGCGCACCGGCGAATACGAGACGAGTTCGGCCTTGAGACAGACCGCGGTATACCAGGCGGAAAGATCGGCCGCTTTCGGGGGAATCTCCCGAACGACCGCCGCTTGCGCGTGCGACATGACCGGCCCGGCTTCGCGTGCATACGCGCGCCAGCCTCCCACTCGGACCTGCGACATCCTGCGGCGAAGCAGGCGCAATCATGAAAAGAACGCGCTTGTATACTCGCGCCGGCGACGATGGCACGACCGGGCTCGTCGGTGGGGCGCGCGTCGATAAAGATTCGAAGCGGCTCGAAAGCTACGGAACGGTCGACGAACTTTCGAGCGCGATCGGCGTGGCGCGAGCTGCGCTGGGCGCTGTCCGCGGGAATCGCGCCGAACGGCTCGACGCCTGGCTTTCGTGGACGCAAGACGCCCTGTTCAACCTCGGCACCGAACTCGCAACGCCGGTCGACAAGCGCTGGGACGGCATGCCGCTTGCGGGCGCGGCCGACATCCTCGCGCTCGAACGCGCCATCGACGAGGCCGACGCCGCTCTCGAACCGCTGCAGACGTTCATCCACCCGGGCGGCTCGGCGTCCGGCGCGGCGTTGCACGTGGCGCGTACGATTTGCCGGCGCGCCGAACGTCGCGTGTTGGCGTTGCGCCGGGACGAGCCGGCGGTTTCACCGGATACCGTTCGATACTTGAATCGCCTCTCCGACGCGCTCTTCGCATGGGCTCGCTGGATCAACGACGCGGCCGGCGCGCCGGAGCATCGCTGGTCCCCGACCGCGGCACCACCGCCGAAAGCGCAAACGATCGACTCGGGGGACTAGGTTGCTACCCCTCCGAACCGGGGGCAGAATGTCTTTCCGCAGCGCGTTGTTCGCAACGACCAGCGTTGACAAATTACGCGAAGTCGGCAATCGCAAGATTCTCCGGCGCGCGTTGACCGCGAAAGATCTCGTTGCGATCGGCATCGGAACGATGATCGGCGGCGGAATCTTCACGACCATCGGCACCGGCGTCAAAGGCGCCGGTCCGGCCGTTATCGTCTCGTATCTGTTGGCCGGCGTCACGTCGTTCTTCGCCGCGCTCTGCTACGCCGAACTGGGCGCCATGGTCCCGGTGGCCGGCAGTGCCTACACCTACGCCTACGCTACCATGGGCAAACTTTTTGCGTGGATTATCGGATTTGCGCTAATTTTCGAATACGGGATCAGCGCGGCGCCGGTCGCGCAGCAGTTCTCGGCTTCGCTGCAAGACGTGCTGAAATCGATCGGCTTGGTGCTGCCGTACTGGGCGCAGCAATCGAATCTGATCATCAACGGACCTTGGTGGAATCCCATGCACTGGGATCTGGTTCACTCGCAGTGCGACGTAATCAGCGCGTTGTTCGTGCTCGGACTGAGCGTCGTGTTGTCGGTTGGCATCCGGGAGTCCGCGACGACCAACAACGTCTTCGTGGTGCTGAAACTGTCGGCGCTGGTGGTCTTTATCGGCGCCGGTTTGTTCTTATTCCATCCCGCAAATCTGCACGACTTCAATCCGATCGGTTGGGGAACGCTGCATCCGTTTGGGGGCGCCGCGGAGTCGGCGCAACCATACGGCATCATTGCGGTCGGCGCGTTCGTGTTCTTCAGTTATATCGGATTCGATACGGCAACCACGACCGCCGAAGAGTGCAAAAACCCGCAGTTCGACGTGCCGGTCGGTGTGATCGGGGCGCTGGCCATCGGAACGGTCGTCTACTGCGCGACGGCCATCGTGCTCGTCGGCGCGGTGCCGTGGGGCCACGTGCCGATCAAAGATCCGCTCGTGTACGCGCTCGCGCCGCTGCATATGCCGGTACTGAACTGGGTGATTACGATCGGCGTGCTGGCCGGTACCACCAGCGTTGCCCTATCCTCGTTGCTGGGGCAATCGCGTATCTTTTATGTAATGGCGCGCGACCGGATGTTGCCGCCGGCCGTCGCGGTCATCAACCCGCGCTTCAAAACGCCGTTACGCACCACGCTGCTCACCGGCGTCGCGGTCGCAATCCTCTCCTTGATCGTTCCTTTGAACAACCTGTTGAATTTGGTGAACATCGGAACGCTTATCGCGTTTTCGGTCGTGTGCGCGGGCGTTCTCTATCTACGCAAGCGCAAGCCCGACATGCCGCGCAGCTTTCGCGTACCGTTCGTGCCGCTTTTCCCGGTGCTGGGAATTCTGTGCTCGTTGTTTCTGGCGATCTTCGGCTTGTCGCGCACCACCTGGATATGGTTTTGCATCGCGCTGGTTGGCGGGTTGATCTTCTTCTTCGCCTACGGTTTCCGCAAGTCGGATCCGAGTCAAATCGGACCGGTGGAAGAGCCCGCCGGCCTACCCGATTACATCTAACCCAAGATTTAGTGAATGGTTCGAACGTCGATTCGCTGAGCGCCGCGGTCGTATTTAGCGCTCGCGTCGAACGCATCGGCTAACACGTTCATATCCAGCATTACGCGCCCGCGAACCCGGAACGGCGGATGCTCGAGCGTCAGGGGACGCCCATCCAACGCCGCGCGTGTATCGCCGATCTTCACATGTAAGAGCCGGCGCCCGCGTACCACGTCGACGCCGCCGTTTTCGTGCGAAAACGTTTTAGCACCCAGCCGTTCGGCGACCGAACGCAGCGGCACGAAGACGTGATTCGAGGCGGTCGCAATCGGCGCGACGTCCGATGCGAGGCGCGCGCCGTCGACACGCATTTCGACCGTGCGCGTTAAGGTCATCACCCCCGAGGCTAGCGTCGCCAAAGCCACCACGGCGACAACGGCGCGCAACCCCAGCGGACGATAGGTCACGGCGCGACCACGCCGATCTCGTGCGCGAAGTCGGGATACTTTTCGGCGATTACCTTTTCGATTTCCAAACGCAGCATGCCCAATAGTTCGGCTTCGGGGTACGTTCCCACGAGCTCGCCGGCACGGTAGATCGCGCCCTTTCCCTTACCGCCGGCAACGCCGACGTCGGCCATCTTGGACTCGCCGGGACCGTTAACGACGCATCCCATCACGGCTACCTTCACCGGCGCATTATACGACTTGGCAATGGCTTCGACCGATCGTCCGAGTTCGAGGACCGAAATCTCCGCGCGCCCGCACGACGGGCAAGCGGTAATCTCGAAACCCTTTTCGCGCAGGCCGAGCGATTTGAGAATCCCCCAGCACACGGGCACTTCTTCGATCGGATCGTCGGCTAGCGAAACGCGCAGCGTGTCGCCGATACCTTCGAACAGTAAGATGCCCAGACCGATCGACGACTTGACCGTTCCGTCGCGCAACATGCCGGCTTCGGTGATACCCAGATGTAACGCGTACGGTGTGTTGCGCTCGCGCAAGCGGCGATCCGCCAAGCGATACGCTTCGACGGTGGTGATGACGTCGTGCGCCTTGAGCGAGATGGCGATATCGGTGTGACCGTGTTCTTCGAGCATTTCGACGTGGCGTAACGCCGATTGCACCATCGCTTCAGCCGTGTGCCCGAGGGTCTTCTCTAAATCGGGAGCGAGCGATCCCATGTTCACGCCGACGCGGATCGGAATGCCGCGCGTTTTGGCAGCGGTCACGACCTCGGCGACCTTTTTGGGATCGCGGATGTTGCCGGGGTTCAAGCGTAGCTTCGCGACACCGGCTTCGATTGCCGCGAGCGCCATCTTATGGTCGAAATGGATGTCGGCGACGATCGGAACGGGCGAACGCCAAACGATCGCGGGAAGCCCGGCGGCGTCGGGCGGATCTTTCACGGTTACGCGAACGACCTCGCAGCCTTCCATCGCCAAGCCGTAGATTTGCTCCAGCGTTTTATCCGCATCGGCGGTATCCGTCGTCGTCATCGATTGCACGACGACCGGATGGTCTCCACCCATCCAAACGCTTTTCGCGTCGGCTTTGCCGGTCTTATTTTGCAGAAAGATCGGTTTGCTCTGACGGCGCAGGCGCAACACGGTTACATTACTCCATTTCCGCTCGCGATGCGAACGATATCGTGGAAAGCGACGATGAGCATCAAGGCCATCAGGGCGGCGAATCCGGCGACGTGTACCATCGCTTCCTTCTCGGGATCGACCGGACGGCCGCGCAATAGCTCGGCGATGATAAATGCCGCGCGGCCGCCGTCGAGTGCGGGGATCGGCAACAAGTTAAAGAGTCCCAAGGCAAACGAGATCGTCGCCGCCAGCCAAAAATACGGACCCCAGCCCCAATCCTCAACCGTGCTCGCAACTTGACCCATTCCGATCGGACCGGAAATCTGCGGGGCGTACTGCGTGAAATGGGTGGCCAGCAATACGATGCTGCCCAGCGTTTGATCGGCGATTTGCCAGAACTGCAGCGCGCTAGTGGAGATCGCGGCGCCCAGACCGACTCGCTGATACACCGGGACGGGAGTAAAACCGATGCAGCCAAGCTTCTTGCCGGGTATCGGACAGAGCTTCGGCACGGCGTACGTTTCGATGCGCTGGCCGTTGCGAAGGTAAACGATGTCGAGCTTTTTGCCCAGCGATCCGTGAATCGCGTCGACCAAAGCGGTTCCGTTCGAAACGGGACGCCCGTTGAGTTCGACGATCCGATCGCCGGCGCGAATTCCGGCGGTCGCCGCCGGCGAGCCCGGGACCAAGATGCCCACCACCGGTTGCGCACCGTCGCCCTGCACGCCGAACGCAACAGCCGCGAACAGCAGTATCAGGAAACACAACAAGAAGTTCGCAACCGGGCCGGCCAAGACGATCCCCAGTCGCGTCCACGGCGTTTTCGCTTGAAAATTGTCGCTGTGCGATTCGCCGGTGTCGCGGAACTCGCGTTGCTGTTCGGCCTCGGACGTCTTTCCGTCCTCGCCTTGCATCGCGCAGTACCCGCCGATCGGCAGCGCTCGTAACGAGTAGAGGGTCCCGGTGCGCGGGCTGGTCCAGCCCAGCAGCTTCGGCCCCATCCCGACCGCGAACTCGTTGACACGCACGCCGGAGCGGCGCGCGACGATATAGTGGCCGAACTCGTGCAGAACCACCAGCACCGAGAGCATGGCCAGAAACGTAACGATTTTTTCGACGCCGATGAGGTTCACAACGGCTAACGACACAAGGGCCTTTCCATACGTTGCACGGCGCGCTCGGCTGCAATTCGAGCCTGCCGGTCGGCCGTGCGGATTTGCGCTAGGGTAAGTTCGGCACGGCCGGTTTCGACCATAACCGCCTCGATGATGACGGGGATATCCCCGAACCCGATCTTTCGTTCGACGAAGGCTGCAACCGCGACTTCATTAGCGGCCGATAGCACCGCCGGCACCGTCCCGCCGGCCGCCAGCGCCTCGTAGGCTAGACGAACGCACGGAAACCGTACCGGGTCGGCGGGTTCGAAATCGTATCGCAGCGGCGCCCCGGTTACCCCGCCGATCGCAGCCAGCGTCGACTCGGCCCCAGTCCAGCCTGTGGGCGGATCCGGAAGCCGATCCGGGTAAGCGAGCGCATACCCGATCGGTATCCGCATGTCGGGTGCAGCCAGTTGCGCCTTGACGCTGCCATCGGAGAACACGACGAATCCGTGCGCGATCGATTGCGGGTGCACGACAAACCGCACGCGATCGCCGGGTACGCCGAAGAGCCGGCTGGCCTCGATAACCTCGAGACCCTTGTTCATCATCGTGGCCGAGTCGATGGTGTTTTTCGTTCCCATCCGCCACGTCGGGTGCGCCAGCGCAGCTTCGAGCTCTGCTTCCGCAATACGTTCGGCAGTCCAACGCCAGAACGGTCCGCCCGAGGCCGTCAAAACGATCTCGCGCACGCGGTCCGGACGTTCGCCTTCCAAACATTGAAAGATCGCGCTATGCTCGCTGTCGACGGGCAGCAATCTCGATCCGCTGTGTGCGGCCGAGGCTACGAGCAGCTCGCCGGCGGAAACGATCAACTCCTTGTTGGCAACCGCGATGTCGATACCGCGTTCGACCGCGGCGAAGACCGCATCGAAGGCAACCGCGCCGTCGGTCGCAGCCAAAACGACGTCCGGTTTCGATTCAACAGCCACCCGTTGCAACGCGCCCGGGCCATCCTCGGCCGTCGTCGCAATCTGCGGGCCAAACCGCTCGGATTGCTCCTGGAGCATGGCGCGATTTCGCCCGGCCGCCAACGCGACCACCTCAAAGCGATCGAGGTGCTGCGCGATAACGTCGAGCGCTTGCGTGCCGATCGAACCGGTCGAGCCGAGGATCGCGATGCGACGGCGGCTCACGAGAGTTGTAACACCCCGACGACGTGCAATACCGCGAAGAACGTTACGCCCCCAAACAAATACGAATCGAAGCGATCTAAGACGCCACCGTGTCCGGCCATCATCGCGCCCGCATCTTTCACCCCGGCATCACGTTTGAGTGCGGATTCCACCACGTCTCCAAGCTGCGCGGCAACGCACGTCAACGATCCGAGCACGGCGCCTTGCCACCAAACCAGATGCAGTTGCGGCACCAGGGTTGCGGCCGCGGCGAAGCCGGTGACGATCAGTAACGCGCCGATCGAACCCTCGACCGTCTTTTTGGGGGAAATTTCCGTCAGCTGATGTCGTCCGGCGACCGTGCCGATCACCATCGCAAAGATGTCCGTACACGCGATGATCAGGATTACGTAGAACGTCATCCAGAGGCCGTTGCCGTCGATCGCACGCACGAATACGAAATACGTCAACAGTTTGCCGATATACAGCACCGCAAGCAACGTGTAGGCGGTCCGCGCGAAGTAGCCTTTTTGTTCGCCGTATATCCCGATGCAGAACGCTGCGACCACGATGCCGGCCAGTAAAACGCCTTCCCAGCGGTGCAGCACGCCGAATGCCGCCATGATGATGTACGCGCACACGCCCAAGACCGCGACCGGATATTCGAGCGGCTGACCCTTCTTTTCGCACAGCGCGTTCAGTTCGTAGATCGCGCCGAAGCCAATTCCGAGCAACAACAGGTCGAACAGCCACGGCGAAATCGTACAACCGAATCCAACGATCGCCACCACCGCTCCGACGACGACGCGGCGGAGGGTCACGCTCCTCCGAAACGGCGCTCGCGCTGCCCGAATTCGCCGAGCGCACGAAGCAGATCTTCGCCCGAAAAGTCGGGCCAGAATACATCCGTGAGCACGAGCTCGGCGTAGGCCGCTTGATACAACATAAAATTCGAAAGCCGGCGTTCGCCGCCCGGCCGAATCAACAAATCCAAGTCGGGAAGACCGGCGGTGTACAGATAGCGCCCGATGAGCGCTTCGTCGACATCTTGCGGCGCGATCGAACCGTCCGCAACGCCGGCTGCAATCGTGCGCACGGCGCGCTCCAGTTCCGCACGCGAACTATAATTGACGGCCAAGTTGAGCAGCAAGCCATCGTTGCCGGCGGTCGAGGATTGCAGCTCGCGCAGCGCCGCACGCGGACGCGGCGGCAGCGACTCCCAATCGCCGATGACGCGAACCCGCACGTTGTTGCGACGCAACTCGTCGACTTCGCTGCGCGCGAAATACACGCACAGATCGAACAGCAACGAAATTTCGCGGGTATCGCGGTTCCAGTTTTCGGTTGAGAAACCGTACACGGTCAGAACTTCGACGCCCGCATCGCTGGCCGCGCGCGTCGCGCGTCGAAGCGCTACGATACCGCGGCGGTGGCCCTCGATCGCCGGCATACGCCGTAGCTTCGCCCAGCGTCGATTGCCGTCCATGATGATCGCGACGTGCCGCGGAACCGCCGCACGGAGCTCTACGGCAGCCGAAGCGGGCTCGATCATCGACCGCGTCCGGTCCGTTCCGCCGGCTGCAATCGTTCGTACGATTCGTAGCCTACGGTAAGTTCCGTCTCGCCGTCGCCGCTTGCCACGCGCAGAACGCGCAACGTGCCGCGACCGACCCACTGGCCGAACGGTGCTAACAGGGAGAGGCGCAGGCGACGATCGCGCAGCACCCGCCGAGCGTCGACCTCCGGAAGCAGCACGAGCTCGTTCACACTTCCATTATTTCTTTTTCTTTCGCCGCAGCCAGACCGTCGATTTCTTTGACGTACCGGTCGGTCAACTTCTGCAGCGTTTCTTGCATGCGTTTCGAGTCGTCCTCGGTGATATCGCCGGCTTTGAGCTGCGCTTTGATCTCGTCGTGCGCGCGATGACGCACGTTCCGGACCGCAACGCGACCGTCTTCTGCCTTCTTCTTGATGACCTTCGCCAGCTCTTTGCGACGCTCTTCGGTCAGGGGCGGGACGATTAACCGAATCGTCGTGCCGTCCACGTTGGGCGTTAGGCCGATATCGCTCTTCTCGATGGCTTTTTTGATGTCGGAAACGACGCCTTTATCCCACGCGGTGATCGTCAGCGTGCGGGCGTCCGGGGCGTTCACACCCGCAACTTGTTTGAGCGGGACCGGTTGGCCGTAGGCCTCTACGTGCAAACGGTCGAGGAGCGCGGGCGTCGCCCGGCCGGTACGGACGGACGCGAAATCGGCCTGCGTAGCCTCCCCGCACTTTCCCATCCGGGATTCGACGTCTTTAAAAAAGGCTTCACCCGCCATGCTATCTGCTCCCTACGGTGGCACGTTCGGCCGGGCCGCCGACGTAGGTGCCGATCGGCTCACCCCAGATGACGCGCCGGATGTTGTCCTGGCCGGCCATGTCGAACACGATGATCGGCAGCGAGTTATCCATGCACAGTGCCATCGCCGTGGTGTCCATGACCTCGAGGCCTTGCTGCAACACGTCCATGTACTCGAGGCGTTCGTATCGCGTTGCATCCGGGTGAATTTTCGGATCCGCCGAGTAGATGCCGTCAACTTTCGTGGCTTTGAGGATGGCATCGGCCCCAACCTCGACGGCGCGCAATGCGGCGGTCGTGTCGGTCGTGAAATACGGGTTACCCGTACCGGCCGCAAAAATTACGACGCGGCCTTTTTCCAAATGACGGATCGCCCGGCGCCGAATGTACGGTTCGGCGATTTGATGCATGGCGATCGCGGTCTGCACGCGCGACGGGACTTCGATGCGCTCGAGAGCATCTTGCAACGCCAACGCGTTGATGACGGTGGCCAGCATACCCATGTAGTCGGCGGTCGCGCGGTCGACGCCGGCGCGTTCGTGTACTTTTCCGCGCCAGATGTTACCGCCACCGACGACGACCGCCATCGAAACGCCATCGCGGCTGACCTCGCCGATTTGCGCGGCCATAGCGCGCGTCGTCTCGACGTCGACGCCGGTTTCGTCGCCCGAAAACGCTTCGCCGGAAATCTTCAGCAGAACGCGTGAGAACCGTGGCGTTTCGGGCGGCACCAGCGCTAATCTCCTAGCGCGTACTTCGTGAAGCGTCGCACGCTGATTTTTTCGCCCAGCGTGCCGACCGCGGCGTGCACTAACTCGCCGATGCTCAGCGAATCGTCTTTAACGAACGCCTGATCCAGCAAGCAATGTTCCTCGAACCACTTGTTGAGCTTACCTTCGACGATCTTGCCGGCGACGTCGGCCGGCTTATTCGGCGGGACCGCCGCACGAAACTCGGCGCGCAGCCGCTCGACCATATCGGCGGGAACGCTTTCACGATCGAGATATTCGGGCGACATGGCGGCGACGTGCATCGCGATGTCGCGGGCCAAATCGCCGAACTTGGGATTGCGCGCGACGAAGTCGGTTTCGCTGTTTACCTCGACGAGCACGCCGATCTTACCGCCGGCGTGGATGTAG
>DASXXU010000013.1:0-2419 GCA_036502885.1 Candidatus Tumulicola sp. | reverse complement strand
GTTCGGCGATGACGTCGCGGTCGACAAGCATCGTCGCTGCGTTGCGTCGTGAGGGCCGTTGGCTCGCGACGCTTTCGGGCGTTCGTCCCGTTCTCAACTTGCCGGATACGACGCTATTGCAATCGGACGACGGTCGATTTGGGTTTATCGATGCCATTAATCCATCGATTGTTTCGCGGAGGTTCGGCCCGGTGACGGTTCAGCTCGCGGGCGCGTCAGTTCGGGTAGCGGGCTTCACCATTGCCGCGCGCGGCGTTTCGCTCGTCCCGATCGGCGTTCGGGCGGCCAGAACTTCTGCAAGTGATGCGGTCGCCGCGGGACTTGCCACGCCGCCACCTTTTTCGTCGACCGGTACTCGGACGATGGCGTCGGCCGGGGTGCGAGTGGCGTTCGCACCGGATGCGGGCGCGCGAATCGCCGAGCTCTCATTCGACGGTGCCGAAAACTCGGCCAGCGGAATCGGGCTTTTACGTGACAATTTCCGAAACGACTCGCCGCCATCGGCGCGCGACTACATCGGCGCGTATACGCATCCATTGCCTGCCGGGACGTTCAACCGTCGATACACGTGTTCCGAGCCTTCCGAACCAGCCGTCGTTACGTGCACGTACGATTCGAAAGGTTCCGACTTTGACGCGACGTTCGAACGCACGATGCGAATCGACGAAACAACGCACGAACTCATCGTCGACGAGCGCTATCAGCGCGGGAACATTTACGCTACCTCGAGCCGGCTTGGGCCGCAGCTCGAGAGCATCTCGGGATTTGCTATGCGTCCCGGAGATGTGCTGATTGCGCCAAGCGGGGTGAGTGGAGCCGGCGTCTTGCACGCCGGCAGACTAACCGCGATCCGCTGGCGCCCGGACGAAGTGGGTTCGGTAATGGTAAGGGCAACGCGAGGCGCCGCGCTGGTAACGCTCGATTTTCGCGCGCAGCCCTACTTCTTGGCACCGCGCCCCGTCGAACTCCGCTTCGCCTCCTATCAAGTCGCGAGCGTTGCGGAGGCCGAGCGGATACTCCAGGCGAACCCGCGCTAGACGATTCGGGGAAGTGGCGGAACGGTAGACGCAGCCGCCTCAAAAGCGGCCGAGGAAACTTGTGAGGGTTCGAATCCCTCCTTCCCTACCAAAAAACAGCGCCACCGATGTTTGATGAACACGGTGGCGTTTCTGTTGGGATACTACACAAGATACGGTGTTCGCTGTCAACCGTCGGCGTAGGTTGGATCGAACGCTTTGCCAGACTTCAGCACCCCGTACGCCAGGGTCAATAGCTTTCGCATGACCGCAGCAATGATCGTTAGATTGGATTTGCGGCGCTCCCGTAATCGGTCGGCGAACGTTCGCAAGATAGGATTGAAACGCATCGCCGAGATGGCCGGAAAGTAGAGCGCCGTTCGTAAGTTGGCGTTCCCTGTTTTCGCGATTCGACTCGGGCGACGCAACGAACCAGATTCGTAGTGTCGAGGTGACAAGCCGGCGTATGCCGCGACCGCTTTGACGTCACGGAACTCAGCGATGTTCGGCATCTCGCCTAGGATGCGAGCTGCCGTCGTGGCTCCAATTCCCGGAATCGATAACAGCAGATCGCGCTGACGCCGCAGTGGCGGGTACTCATCGAAAAGACGCTGGATTTCGCGATCGACGCGTTCTAGTTCGCGGCCGAGATGTTCCAGAGTCGACGTGATCGAGTCCTCAACAGCGTCTCCGATCATAGGCGCCTGCAGCCGATTCTGCTCCTCGGTTCGCATTTGGACTAGACTTTGATATCGGCGAACAAGCCCTTGTAATAGACGGGTTTCTGGCGACGGAGGCACCCAAAGCGGCGGTACATGCATGCGGCAGAAACGCGCAATCAGCGCCGCATCGATTTGGTCGGTCTTCGTTCGGAGCATTTCGCTCTGTGCAAACGCCTTCACGCGCATCGGGTTAACGAGACTTATGGAGTAACCCAAGTCAGCTAAGGCGATCGCCACATCTTCGCTCCAGCCGCCCGTCGCCTCGAGGCCTGCGTGCAAGCTTTCGACTTTGCGATTCCGCAACCACGTCTGTAACTGTTTGAAGCCGGCGGTCGTATTCGGGACTCGTTTCGACGTTGACCGAGCGCCTTGAAGCAGCACTGTATGCATCTCGCGCTTGCCGACATCGATACCCAAAATATCCACATCTACCTCGTATATTCTGTCGAGCTATCCTTCGCAACCACCCTGATTCATACAAGCTTTGCGGTGAATACGCGGCCTTCGATACGGTTCGGTCTCGTAGGATAGCAACTACCGGGTCGGCCATCGATCTTGTGTACGAGCTCGTAAGCCCGGGGCCCTCACAGATGTGCCGACCCGTCCCTTTCGGGTCAAGGACCGTTCAACACGATCCCATGCGCATCATATCAGGGCTCTCTAACTACCGGTTCTGCTCTG
>DASXXU010000012.1:0-1786 GCA_036502885.1 Candidatus Tumulicola sp. | reverse complement strand
GTTGGCCGCTTCGGCTTCGTACAAATGCGCCGCCCACCACGCGTGTGATTGCGGCGCGGCGTGCGCTTTCGTTTCGCGCGCCAGCTCGATTCCGGCGCGCGCGTCGCCGCGATCGATCGCGATGCCCGCGAGCATGCTGATGATCGGCGCAACGGGAAGATCTAGGGCCTGATGGATCGTCAAGGATTCTCGCGCTAGGCGTTCGGCGTCGGCGTATCGCCGCTCGAAGCGTGCGACGCCGGATAACAACAAGAGCGACGACGAAATATCTTCAACGAAGCCATGTTCGATCGCAAATCGATGGAACGCAATGCAAATAGCTTTCGCACGACCGGTTCCGGTTCGCCCGTCGCACGCCAACATCGCATCGACGTTGAGATACTGGCGGCGGGTGACCGTCGATACCGCACCCGGAACCGCCGCAGGGTTTCGTGAGTGAGCCGAAACGGCGTCGCGAATCTTCCCGAGCTCGAAATAGCAGAACGCGAGCAACGTAAACGCCAAGCTTTTCGCGTCCGCGCTTCCGGGAGCGAGAAACGGAGCCGCCTGGAGTTGCGTGATGCAACGCTCCAACAGCGACGCACCTTGCGTCGCCCGGCCGCTCGCTTGCAGCCCGCGGGCGCGTCCCAACATTGCCCAAGGTGTATCCTCGAGATCGTCGACCGCATCGGTTAGGGGCAGTAGTTTGCGCGCCGCGTCGATTTGCCCGGAAGCGGTTAACGAAACGGTAGCCGTCAGCTTCCAATCGCCAAGCGCTAGTTCGTCGATGCCTGCCGGCGGGAACTCTTCGAGCAATTCGGCGATACGCCGACGACCGGCTTCGAGATCGCGGTAGAACTGGCGGCGCGAAATTGAAAGGTCGGAGGCAACCGCCTTGTGCGGTTCGCCAACGACATCGCATCGCGTAAGGATCGTGTGAAGACGCTCGCCGCGCAGTTCTTCACGCAGCCTTCGTAACGCAGCGTAGACGGCCGCGCGCTGCGGCTCGTCGGACGCGGCCCGGCGCCCTGCGTCTCGCATCAAGGCTGCCACCGCGTTCGCAGAACGCATGGTTACGCGGTGCGACGGCTCCGGACGTTAAACCTACCGAAGCGACCGCTTGCGCATGGTATCATCGACGGAATGCTTGGCCCGCGCCGGCGCGCCGCCGTCGTCATCGCGATTTTCCGAACCCCGCCGCACGGCATCGTTTTCGTGGAGCGCGCGGCGCACTTGCGCGACCACCCGGGCCAAATCGGCCTGCCCGGCGGCGGCGTCCATCCCGAAGACAGCGGCCTTCCGGCAACCGCACTGCGCGAGCTGCACGAAGAAGTCGGCGTCGAGGCGGCACGCGTGACGATCGTCGACGAGTTGCCCGTTATCCGGCAACGCATTGCGAACAACTTCGATGTGACGCCCTTCATCGCGATCGTCGAGCCGGGCGAGCTACGAATCGATGCGACCGAAACCGCGGGCGTATTCGTCGTGCCGCTCGCGCGCGTGTTGGAATTCGCCAAGCACGAGGATGCGATCGATTTCGAGGGCCGGCGGATTTGGGGCCTGACCGCCCGCATCTTGCATGAGTTCGTCGAGCGTTGGAATGCAGGCGGCGAGGCTCGCGTGCGCACGCACCTGTCGGATCACGATGACGATGGCGACGGCGACGGCGACGGCGGTGACGACGACGGCGGACAATCCTTGAGCAACGTGTAGCCGTCGGCGCTCGTGTGCGCAATAACGTATTGCACCAGCGCCGGTTCGGCGTCGCGTTTTTCCGGCGGCGGCCGTTGAAACGTTGTCGGAAAAT
>DASXXU010000011.1:0-6137 GCA_036502885.1 Candidatus Tumulicola sp. | reverse complement strand
GCGCATGATTCGCGAAAAAGTGCGCGAGGGCACGATCGCCACGGATTTAATGAAGCCGATCAGCTTGCCGCTGTATTTCTTCAGCGACGGCATCGGCCAAACGGTGTTGCACGCCCTGTTGGTCGTTCCATCGTTACTATGCGCCTTGCTGTTGGTGCATATCGACGTGCCGTCACCGCAGACACTGGCCGCGTTCGCCGTTGCCTTTGCGATCGGGTATTGCGTCAACTTCTTCTTGAACTTCTTGATGAACTCGGTCGCGTTCTGGACGCTCGAGTCGTTCGCGGTGCAGTTGGTCGTGCGCTGGGTGTCGGATCTGCTCTCGGGTCAGATCATCCCGCTGACGTTCTTTCCGGGCATTCTCGGCCGGATCGTTTTCGGTTTACCGTTCGCTGCGATCTATTCCACGCCGCTGCTGATCTACGTCGGCATCATCCCAAGTTCGGGATACCTGGCGGCATTCGCAACGCAGTTGTTATGGCTCGCGTTGTTTGGCGGCCTCTCGTTCACGGTCTGGCGCGCGGCCGCACAAAAAGTCGTCGTCCAAGGTGGGTAAATGCGGGGGCGTTGCTTTGGTTATCGCGTTCGGCGATGACCGGATGCGCGCCCGATATGTAGCAGCTAGGGCGCTTAGCCGTTGCGGATTTCTTGAATCGTCGCTTCGACGATTGCCGGTGCGTCGTGATACAGGCCTTTCAAGAAGTTGACCGTTCGGGCTGCGCTGTCGTCGAAACTAAACCGGCAATTGTTCACCAGGTTCTTGTTAAAGCCCAACGGGCCGCCACCGTAGACGAGCTCGCAACCTTCAAACATGCAGTTCTCGAAATGCCCGTCGTCAAGCACGACGCGCATGTCCTTATATATTTCCTTATCGTGTAGGGTCACCGTCAATCTCCGCTATCTGTACGTGAGGCCGGCTTTTTCGAGAATCGTGCGTCCTTGGCCGGTTAAAATGAAATCGGCGAAGGCTTTGGCTTGCGCGGGATCGGGCGCTGCGGCCATTATCGCCAACGTGTAGGTGATTTTATCCGAAAGCGATGCTTTGCCGGGAAGCGCATAAAACTTTAACCCGCGCGCGACCGCTTCGGTACGATAGAAGAATCCGACGTCGGCTTGTCCCGTTTCCAGGCGCGCTAGCAGATCTTCTTCAGGAAACGTCTGCGACGGGTTCTCATCGTCGCCGAGAATTTTTTGTTCGACCGCGTCGCCGGCCAGCATCTTCATCGCAACGATCGTATACTCGCCCTTTGGATCGATCTTCGGATCGGTACGTCCGATCACGAGCCCGTTGGTTTGCAGCGCCTGCACCAGCGGCGTCTTGCCGGCCGCGACCGCGTCGAACAATGCCGCATCCTTGGAGCCGGCTGTCCAACCGATTCCCAAACTGGTGCTGGCGAACGTTTTCTGCGAGGCGACCTTCGAGCCGAGCTTGGCCACCAGTTGCGGATCGACGCTGATGAATGCGTCGGGGCTCTTGGCGCCGGATTCGATCAGATTCGAGAGCATCTTGCTGCCGCCGCCCTGGCCTTGAAAGTCGATGCCCTGCGACGCTAGCGCCGATTTGATCGGGCCTTCCATCGGCGTAACCAACGAACCGGCGTATAGCACCGAAACGACCGCGTCGGCCGCACGGCCCGTGCCCGGGACGAACGAAACGGCCGCGATAGCGGCGAGCAGCGCGACAACGACAAAACGCTTCAAGAACGACGCTCCTTTACTGTTGAAAGACTTCGTCTACGAAACACCAGCGCCAGCGTTCGCCGGGCTGGAACGATTGTATGACCGGATGCTTGGTCGCGTGAAAGTGTTTGGTCGCGTGGCGGTTCGGCGACGAATCGCAACATCCCACATGACCGCATTCCAAACATAAGCGCAGGTGCACCCATTGACTGCCGGTTTTCAAACATTCCTCGCATCCGTCGGGCGTGCGCGGCTGCGGATCGCCGGCATGTTCCAGATGCGTGCACGTCGGGTCGTTCATTCGGTAGGAGCCTCCGGCAGATCCCATAGCAGCACTTCGGCGGATCCGCGAATATCGATCTTGTCGACGTCGTACGTACGGACCGCATCGCCGGCGCTAACGTCTTGGCCGTTCACGCGAACCGCACCGGCCGGAACGTACAAAAAACCATACCGCTTCGGAGCAAATGTATGCACCACCGATGCGTCCTCGAGACGCGCGACCGAGAACGTCGCATCGGCCGTAATGCGAATCGGCGCTACGACATCTTTTTGACCGCTTACGGCGTGGAGCCATCGATTGGTGCGCGACTCGCGTTGAAATTGCCGTTGCCCGTAAGACGGCGGGCCACCAAGCGTGGCCGGAACCACCCACATCTGCACGAGGTGCAGCGGCCGGTCGGCGTTGTGGTTGTACTCGCTGTGCCGCACGCCGCTTCCGGCGCTCATGAACTGCACGCCGCCCGGTCCGACGACGCCGCGGCTCCCGGTGCTGTCTTGATGCAACAGCTCGCCGGAAAGCACATAGGTTACGATCTCCATGTCTTTATGCGGGTGCGGCGGGAAGCCGGCGGCCGCGGCGACGGTATCGTCGTTGAGCACGCGCAGCGCGCCCCAGTTGAGATTATTGGGGTCGAAGTATTCGGCGAAGCTGAACGAGTGGTACGTCTGCAGCCATCCGTGGTCGAAAAACGCCCGGTCCTTGGAACGTTGTATGGTAAACACCGGGGGCGTCAGGGTAGCGCTCATATGAGCCTACAACCGGTGCGGCCGGCGTCGCGGTTGCGAGGAGGCTTGCGCCACCTGCGCTAAGCCGCTAGCACATGGTCGCGGCCTACCTGCAGTACTGGCGGATCAACTTCCTGACGATCCTCGAGTATCGCGCGAACTTCATCTTGTGGTTCTTCTTCACGATCGTCTACCACGGCGTCGCGCTGGGCGCGCTGTACGTGACGATGCGTCAATTCCCGTCGATGAACGGCTGGGACTTCCGCCAGATGTTCTTTCTCTACGCGCTGTGGATGGCGGGGCACGAACTGCACAACCTGCTGTTTTTCGCGATCGTCAGCGTGCCGGAGTACATCCGCGAAGGGCGGTTCGATCGTTTTCTGGTGCGTCCGCTCGACACGCTCTTTCAGGTCGTCACCGTGCCGCAGCAGACGTTCCCGGATGGCGCGATTTTGGCCGTCGTGACCTTGTGCATCGCAACCTCGGTTGCCGGCGTGCGCGTCGATTGGGTCTTCGTGCTGTTCGTTCCGCTAATCGCGATCGGCGGCGCCTTGATCGATCTCGGGATCTCGTTGGCCGTTGCGACGATGTCGTTTTGGTTCATTCGCATCGACACGCTACGCTGGGTCGCGATGTCGCTGGAACAAGATTTCACGCGCTATCCGATCAGCATTTACACGCGCGGTGTACGCATCGTGCTGACGTTTCTGCTGCCGTTTGCCTTTATGAACTACTTCCCAGCGACGTACTTCTTGCAGAAGACCGACATCGGGCTGCACTTGAATCCGTCGGTTGGACTGCTTACGCCCTTGATTGGCATAGCGTGGGTGGCAGCAGCCTACGCGTTTTGGCGCGTCGGGCTGCTGCACTATCAAGGAACCGGTTCGTAAAGCGTTACGCCAGTTCGATCCGCGCCGTTTGCATCGCGTCGCCACGCTTGATCTTGTCGAGCGCGTCGAAGCCGTCGGTCAACTTTCCAAAAACCGTGTACTGCCCGTCGAGAAACCGCGCGTCGGCCAAGCAGATGTAAAACTGCGAACCCGCGCTATCGGGGTCGGAGGTACGTGCCATCGCCAGCGTTCCGCGCTCGTGCGGTCGTTGATTGAACTCCGCCTTAAGCCGGTAACCCGGGCCGCCGCTGCCGGTGCCGTCGGGGTCGCCGCCTTGCACGACGAAGCCGGGCTCTACGCGGTGGAATTTCAAGCCGTCGTAAAAGCCGGCTTTCACCAGCTTGAGAAATGCGGCGACGTGCGTGGGCGCCTCGTCCGGATAAAACTCGAGCACCAGGTCACCCTTATCCGTCGCGATGCGGACGTGCGAATGCCGGGCTTCTTCGTCGAGGGCTTTGATTTCGTCGGGTTGGGGCGGCGTTTGCGCCATACGAACTGTTCCTTCCATCGGTAGTGGGGCGGCGACGGCGGGTGCCTTGCGCAGCGCGCAACCAAAAGCCTCGCCGCCGCCCAGCATATCTATTTTTGCCGCACGATCCAACCGTTTGAAACGGGCCTCATGCGATCGGGCTGCGTCGTAGCTGGGCGGGTGCCACCAGGCAAGCAAGGCGAGCGGGCGCCGCGATCGGGTGTATTTTGCGCCGCTGCCGGAGGCGTGTGCCCGGATGCGGCGGCCCAGATCGGTCGTCGCGCCGGTGTACAGCGACCCGTCGGAGCATCGCAAAACATAAACTGCCGGTTCGTTCACGGTTCAACGTGCCGCTCGTGCGGTAGAATCTCGGACAGCGTTCTCATGAATAAGCCCTTGGATGAGCTCGGAAGCGAGACGAAACCCTTCAATTTGCAGCTTCGCCTGCCGCCGTTGCCCCGCTCCGCTAGGACCGGTCGCGACGCCTTCGCGGCACTGGCGCGGTTTCATGATGTCGCGCCGGGAGACATCGAGAGCCTGACCTTCGCCCTTGGTGAGGCGCTGGCTAACGCCATCGAGCACGCCGCGTGCGATTCGGAGATCGAGGTCTCGGTCACGATCGATTCGCGCACGATCGTCGCTACGGTGCGCGACCGCGGTCGCGGCATCACGCGCCCACCCTGCAACGAGGCGCTGCCATTTCCCGATATCACAGCCGAAGGCGGGCGTGGTTTTCCAATCATGCAGCGCTGCACAGATTTCTTCGAGGTGTGGACGACGCCCGGCGACGGCACGGTGGTGACCCTCGGGCGCAAGCGCCGCGACGCGGTCGCCTAGCCTACAGTAGCGGAACCTCGGGTGCGCAATCGACCGGCAGCAAGCCGGTCATCCGCGGGTCGTCCGCAATTTCGAACTGCCGTTTGTAAGGCACGAATCCGTTGCGTCGATAGAACGGAACCGCCGCGCGGTCGTCGAGCGTGCACGTGTGCAGCCAAACGCGTTCGATCGGCCGTTGCCAAGCGCGCTGCAGTGCGAAGGCCATCAGATACCGCCCGAGACCACGCCCGTGCGCCTGCCGCACGAGTCCGAAATAGGCTAGTTCGCATTGCGCTGCCGCGCGGAAGTCGAGTTCCAGAAAACCCTGAATCTCGCCGTCGCGTATCAAGTCATAGATTTCGACATCGGGATCCGAAAGAATCGCGGCGAGCTCGCGTTCCGGCGTGGTCAAACGCGAAAACCAAAGATACGCCTCGCCAATACGCCGGAACGTTTTAAGATACGTCTCGATCGACGGATGCGAGCGCACGATCGAAACGTCGTCGCGCCGCTCGAAGGCTTGCGCAGGAGGGACGCGCGACTCAAGATACGTGACGACGTTCGCGAGCTTGCCGGCCGGAACGTCGTGGTAGCCGTCGGCGATCACACGCTCGCCCCCACGGCGGTTGTAACGGAAAGGCTCTCCTCGACGGCGGCGATGGTTTGGTCGATGTCGGCCTCGGTGTGTGCGGTCGACACGAACATCACCTCATTTTGCGACGGTGGCAGCAAAATGCTGCGCTCGAGCATGGCGCGGTAGTATCGCCCGTATGCATCGCGATCCGCGGCCAAAGCATCGTCGAAGTTTCGATTGGGCGCGCCCGCGCGAAACTTGAAATCGACGATCGATTCGTCGCTAACGACCGCATAGGGTAGATCGTGGCGTGCTAACGCCGCACGAATCCCGTTTGCAAGACGCTCGGCGATGCGGCGCATATACGAATAATATTCCGGATGCGTTTCGAGCAAATCCAACACGCGGTGCGCCATCGCAACCGAGAACGGGTTGCCGCCATGCGTTCCGCCCGTAAATGCCGGCCCGTTGGGTGCCAGGACGTACATTACGTCGGCGCGGCCGCCAAACGCGGCGAACGGAATGCCACCGCCGGCGATTTTTCCAAGCGCCGTGAGATCCGGACGCACGCGCGTTCGTCCTTGCGCGCCGCGCAGACCAAATCGCAACCACGTGATGACCTCGTCGAAGACCAGCAGCGCGCCATGACGGTCGCAACGCTCGCGCAATCCTTGCAGAAAACCGTCGACCGGCGGCACGT
>DASXXU010000010.1:0-4284 GCA_036502885.1 Candidatus Tumulicola sp. | reverse complement strand
AGAGGGCGGCAACCCGCAGGACATCGCCGATTCGGTCGACCGCGCCCGGATCTGGACGATTGCGATGCGATCCAAGAACGGAGCGTGGGCGGCGTTCGACCGCGATAACACGCGCGAGCTGTTGTACCATATGCCGTTCTCTGATTTCGGCGCGATGATCGATCCGCCGACCGAGGACGTAACCGCTCACGTCCTCGAGATGTTGGCCGCGCTGAACTATCCGGTCGACGATCCCTACGTTGCCGACGCTCTCCAATATCTGCGTCGCGAGCAAAGACCCGAGGGCTGCTGGTTCGGGCGCTGGGGCGTTAACTACGTCTACGGTACGTGGTGCGTTATCTCGGCGCTGGCCGCCGCCGGAACGGGCGCCGACATGATCGAGCGCGCCGTCCAGTGGCTATTGAAAGTGCAGAACCCCGACGGCGGCTGGGGCGAAAGCTGCCATTCGTACGCCGATGCATCGTTTGCCGGAATCGGACATAGCACGCCGTCGCAAACGGGCTGGGCGGTCAACGCCTTACAAATTTCCGGATATGCGCAACATAATGCGGTCAGGCGGGGTTTGGCGTACCTGTGCGAACGGCAGCGCCCGGATGGCTCGTGGGACGAACGCGAGGCGACCGGAACCGGCTTTCCGCGCGACTTTTATATCAACTATCACTTGTACCGGCATCTGTTTCCAACCATCGCGTTGGCCTTCGAGGAACGGCAGAACCGGACGCAGGCTACGCTCGAACCGTTAACGTCCGGGCAGGCCTCGACGCCGTAAAAGGGTAATTTCGCAAACCATGTCGATGCCGTGGCAACAGACCGTAGCGGTCGCAAAGTATATCGCCGGAAAAAAGCTGAAAGGCGAAAAGAAATATCCGCTCGTTCTCGAGCTGGAACCGCTGCTGCAGTGCAATTTGGCATGCGCCGGCTGTGGAAAGATCCAGCATCCCGACGAGATCCTGCGCCGGCGCCTGAGCGTTGAAGACTGCATAGCCGCGGTCGAAGAGTGCGGTGCCCCGATGATTTCGATCGCCGGCGGCGAGCCGCTGGTGCACGATCAGATGCCGCAAATCGTCGAGGAGCTCGTGAAGCGCAAGAAGTTCGTGTTCTTGTGCACCAACGCGCTGTTGCTCAAGAAGAAGATCGAGAAGTTCAAACCGTCGACCTATTTTGCGTGGATGATCCATCTCGATGGGATGAAGGATCGCCACGACGAGTCCGTCTGCCGAGACGGCGTTTTCGATAAGGCGGTCGAGGCGATCAAAGAAGCCAAGGCGCGCGGCTTCCGCGTTTACACCAATACGACGTTTTTCGATCAGGATGGTCCGGAATCGGTTCGCGCGGTGTTGGATTATCTCAACGACGAGCTCAAAGTCGACATGATGCAAATCTCGCCGGCCTACGCATACGAGAAGGCGCCCGATCAAGGACATTTTTTGGGAGTGCAGCGCACCCACGAAGTTTTCAAAGAAGCCTTCGCCGGGGGCAAGCGCAAGAAGTGGCGCTTGAACCACAGCCCGTTGTATCTCGACTTTCTCGAGGGTAAAGTCGACTTCGAATGCACGCCCTGGGGCATCCCGTGCTACACGGTGTTTGGGTGGCAGCGGCCGTGCTATTTGATGAGCAAAGAAAGCTACGCAAAGACCTACCGCGAGTTGCTCGACGAAACCGACTGGTCGAAATACGGTCGCGGCAAGCACGAATCGTGCAATAACTGTATGGCGCATTGCGGTTACGAACCGACCGCCGTTATTCGGACGACCGGGTCGATCCGCGAATCGCTCCGCGCCGCAGTTGGCAGCTGACCGGGTCTTTCTAACCGGCGCTTCGGGGTTCGTTGGAGCGCACGTCCTGCGCGCGCTTCTGGCTGCCGGTTACAGCGTTCGCGCGCTGGTGCGCGACGACTCGCATATCGCATTCGACGACGACGTGGAATGGACGACCGGCGATTTACTCCGCACCGGAGGGTTCGCGCGCTCGCTCGATGGTTGCCGGTACCTCGTGCACACGGCCGCATTGTACTCGTTCTCGCCGTACGAACGTGGGTGGATCTACGACGTCAACGTGAACGGCACGGCCAGCCTTTTTGCCGCCGCGCATTTGGCCGGCGTCGAACGTGCCGTGCTGACATCGAGTTCGGCCACCATCGGCCATGCCGGTCCGGACGGCGTCGCCGCCGACGAACGATCGCATCCGCCGGAGCGCCCGTTTGCGGCGCGTCGCGGCGATTATCACGCATCTAAGGTGGAACAAGAACGCGCCGCGTTTTCTTCGCGCCTACCGGTCGTCGCGGTGCTGCCGACGGCCCCGGTCGGTCCGGGCGATTGGAAGCCGACGCCGACGGGCAAACTCGTGCGCGATTTTGCCCGTGGAGCGATTACCGCGCTACCGCCCTCCGGCGGTGGCATGAACCTGGTGCCGGTCGAGGACGTCGCTGCCGCGCACGTGGCCGCGCTACAGCGCGGGCTGCCCGGCGAACGCTACGTACTGGCGGGTGAGAACCTCGACATGGAGGCTATTTGGAAGATGCTGGCGGAGGTCACCGGGCGTCCGTTGCCATCGTGGCGGCCTCCGTTTGCACTGGTTTTCGCGGTAGCCGCCTTGGACGAGGTCCGGTGCCGGATCGATTCAGACGCGGTCCCGTTTGCGCCGATGGAGGGCGTGCGCATGTCGCGCGACCGGATGTATGCCGACGCCTCTAAGGCGCGCGCGGCGCTGAACTTCACGCCCACCCCGGTGCGTGACGCGCTGGAACGTGCGGTGCTCTGGTATCGCGAGAACGGCGCCGCCTAAAAAAATCGCAGGAAGCAAGCGCCTAGTCCGGAGGGGCTAGGTCGAGCGCGGGGAACAGAGGGGTCCTGCTCACCCCGCCCTTTTTAGGAGGTCGCTAGCTCTTTATGTTTACCCGCTTATACCGGAGAGCGTTGCCATTTGTGGCCGTCGCTCTCGTAACCGCGTGTTCGCAGAACAACGCTGGATCGACATTGCCCGCGGGCGCGCCGGCACCCGCCGCCGCACGTTCCGCAACCGGCACCCATTCGGTCGCGCCGCAAGCTAAAGCCATGCTTTCGCTCATCCACGGTTCCAATCACGCCGTCGTCGGCATGCGTGCCGGCGTTACGAAACTTTTCGCCCCCGTGGAGCCCGACGCTGCTACCGTTTTGTACAACAGCATCATCAGCAACAAAAACGGAAAACTAGCCGACGATATTTCGAGCTTAGGTTTCGAATGCTGCTCGACCAACGAGTTCGGCGATGCGTTGAATCTCACCGCAAACAACGCTCGCATACAGCAAGTGTCTTTCGTTCTGCAGTCGTGGGCTTGCCAAATCGGCAGCTGGAATGCAGACAACTGCCTGACGAACAAAGGCGCCACGTTTAGCGAGCCGATCACGCTGAAAATCTACAGCGTGCAGCCGGACACCAACGGTAATCCCCAAGCAAATCAAGTTTTGGTACAGGATACGAAAACGTTCGACGTGCCGTATCGCCCGTCGGCCGATGCGCGCTGTCAAGGACCCAATGCCGGCCTGTTCGTTGGCCCGGTCGATAAAGAGTGCGATTACGGCCTATCCACCAAGATCACGTTCAACGTGAAAGTTCCGAAGACGTTCGTTCCGCAACAAGTGATCGCCACGTTGTCGTACAACACGACGCACTCGGGATACCAGCCGTATGGGGAGAACACGACCTGTTACCAAAGCACCGGAGGCTGCGGTTACGACTCGCTCAACGTGTCGGCCGATGGACCCGGCGCGCAAGCAACCGGCTCGGTGCTAGACGCGAACGGCGTTCAAGTGTACTTCACCAACCCAGGTTTCTATTGCAATGGCACCGGCGGTAACGGCAGCAACGCGCTGCAAGACGACACGCCGTGTTGGACGCCCTACCACCCGTGGATCAAAGTCTCGGGTAGCGGCGTCACCTCGATGTAATCCGCTCGCCTGACGGTACGTCGTCGGAAAGGGATCGCGTGGACGAACTACGCGGTCCCTTGTCGTATATCGAGATGCGATGAGCGAGATTGCAGTCTTGGAAACGCCGCGTTTGCGGTTACGCGGTTGGCGCGACGAGGACGTCGAGCACTGGGCCGATATGAATGCCGATCCGCGGGTGCGCGAGTTTTTCCCGAACGTGGCTACGCGCCAAGAATCGGTCGAGGTTGTCGAACGGCTGCGCACCGCTCTGCAGCGCGACGGCTACGGCTGGTGGGTGATCGAAACGAAAGCCGGCCGAGACTTTGCGGGCGTCATCGCGTTGCAGCCGGTCCCGTTCGAGGCAGCCTTCACGCCG
>DASXXU010000009.1:0-9391 GCA_036502885.1 Candidatus Tumulicola sp. | reverse complement strand
GGCCATCTCGTCGCGTTTATGCGACGCTTCAAATCTGTGAGATCGGCCTCGGGAATGGCGATCGGCGGGAACGGGACGACGGCGGCGTCGCTGCCGGTTCCTTGAGCAATCTGCGTCACGGAATTTTGATCTCCTGAAGATCGAGTGAGTTTGGCTTGAGCGCGGGCGGCCAACCCCAGTTGAAGGGCGGCCATACTCGTAGCAACCGTTCCGACGAAGCGACGGCGATTGATGCCGATCCGTTCGAGCAAAGTGCACCTCTCCATCATGGTTTTGGGCGGCGACCCCAAGTGCAGGCTTGCGCAAACGAACCTACAAATGCAAGCCGCGTGGAGTCTCTTCGTATCACGATAGACCCCGCCGGAGGCGGCTCCAAGACACTTTTAGTTGTCATTCCCGAGGGCCGGCCGACGCTCGGACCGTTCTTGCGGATGCTCCGGCGGCGGATCCCGGCCGGTTCCGAGACGATCGGTCCCAACAAACGGCTTCCGGCTCGACGCGGCCGCCCGATAACGCAGGAAGAAATCGCCGAGGCCGTAGGCGTTAGCCGCAATTGGTATCGCAGGCTCGAGACCGACGGGGGCGTCCGCGCCTCGACCAAGCTGTTGGCCCGCCTGGCGGAGGCGTTCGTGTTGACCCCGGACGAGCGCGGAACGCTGTTCGTATTGGCGATGCCGGAAATGTGGCAGGGTGAGATCCCACCGTGGTTCGCGATGGATCCTACCTTGACGCCGCGCACACCCGATGGTATCTTGGCCACCTGATGCTTCACCAAAACCACGGTATGCCGGTTCGTTGGTTCCGCATGCGAATGCATGTGGCGGCGACGTCGTGAAGCAAATGTAACTGCTCGAAACGAGCACGACAGCTTTCGATGCGCCCCACCGATAACGGCTGGGGCGTTTTTATTTTCTCGCTTTCCCATCTTACAAGGAGGCAGAGATCCATGAGCCTTCCCATTCGCAAGCGCGGCTTTGCGACACGCGCGATCTGGAGCGGCCAACAGCCGTGCGCAGCAACCGGCGCGACGGTCGTCCCAGTGTACCAGACGGCCACCTTTACGCTGCCCGAAATCGGGGTAACGAAGGGTTTCGATTATTCACGCACCGTCAATCCGACCCGCACCGCAATGGAGCGCCAACTTGCGGCGCTCGAAAACGCTGAATTCGGGTGCGCGTTCGGATCCGGAATGGCCGCGGTCAATGGCGCCGTGTCGTTGTTGCGCACCGGCGACCACCTCATCGCAACGCGCGACATTTACGGCGGCACCCACCGGCTGTTCACGCAAGTACTGCCGCAGTACGGCATCGACGTGACGTTCGTCGATACGAGCGACGTGGCTGCGGTCGACGCGGCAATGCGTCCTAGCACGCGGATGCTGTGGTTGGAGACACCAAGCAATCCGATATTGCGCTTGTGTGATATCCGCTCGTTGGCGCGTCGTAAGGCCGGGGTGCGCGTGGTGGTCGACAACACGTTCGCGTCGCCGTTTCTGCAGCGTCCGCTCGATCTCGGCGCCGATATCGTCGTGCACTCGACGACCAAATACATTTGCGGTCATAGCGACGTGGTGGGCGGCATCGTTATTTGCAACGATCCCGAGATCGCGCAGCGCATCGCGTTCCATCAAAACTGCATCGGCGCCATCCCGGGGCCGTGGGACGCGTACCTGACGCTGCGTGGAGCAAAAACGCTGGCCCTGCGCATGAAAGCGCACGTTGCGAACGCAGAGGCGATCGCGGCCTTCCTTAGCGAACGGGACGACGTCGAACGCGTGTACTACCCCGGCTTGACGTCGCACCCGCAGCACGACCTTGCGAAACGCCAGATGTTTGGATTCGGTGGTATAGTTTCGTTCCGCCCGCGCGGTGGCATCGAACGTGCCCATCGGATTGCAACGGCGACGTCGGTGTTCGCGCTTGCGGTTTCGCTCGGCGGCGTGGAATCGCTAATCTGCAGTCCAGCCAAGATGACCCACGCGTCGCTCTCCGAAGCAGAGCGCCGAGGCTTGGGCGTCGGCGACGATCTGTTGCGCCTATCCGTCGGCATCGAAGACTGCGCCGATCTGATCGACGATCTTCGGACCGCGTTGGACGCGACCGCAACGCCGACGCACGCCGCTAGTCTCGAAAAAGTCTCAGCCTAGAGGTGAGCCTGGGAGCGGCAGGCCAAGATTCCCGCATCGTTTTTCTTTTCTCATCTCGTCATCGGGGGTTGCTTGTCTTGAAACTCGTAGGTACGATTTCCGGCGCTGCAGCGATTGCCGCAGCGCTAAGCGCTTGCACCGGCAGCAACACGACGCCGCCGGCTTCGCAGGCCGGCGCGTCATCCGCGGCCGCATCGTCGGTCGCACAGTCTCCCACGACCGCGCGAAACATTCGGCCGTTCGCTCGGGCATCGAACGCACGGTCGTGGATGGATCACGCGGCAAAATCGGGGCCGCTCGTCTACGTCACGGACTCTGGCACGAATACCGCGCAAGTGTACGAATATCCGAGTCTGAAAAATGTTGGGCAGATCGGTGGACTGGATAATCCCCAGGGCGACTGCGTCGACAAGAACGGCAACGTGTGGATCGTCAACACGCAGGCGTCGCAAATTCTCGAATACGCGCACGGTGGAACCACGCCGATCGCAACGCTGAGCGATCCGAACCAGTACCCGGTGGGCTGTTCGTTCGACCCGGCCAGCGGCAACCTCGCCGTCTCCAATTTCTACAGCACCAGCGGACCGCCCGGGAGCATCTCGATCTACACCAAGGCTTCTGGCGCGCCGGCGACATTCACGCCGCCCGGTTTCGCGGTAGTGTACTACCTAAGCTACGACGAAAAGGGAACGCTCTACCTCGACGGCATCGATAGCGGGAGCTCGTTCTTGTTCTCATCCTTCAGCGGCAAGAAGTTTACTTCGATCACGCTGGCTCATCCGATCGGGGGCCCCGGAACGGTCCAAGCCATCGGCGATCGAGTGATTGTCGGCGATCAGGCGAACGGAAACAACGCGGCGTACGCCTTCAAGATCCACGGAACCAAGGGAATGCTGATAAAAACGACGCCGTTGACCGGCGCCAACGACGTCGTGCAGTTCGACATTTACAAGAACGCGCTGGTCGGAGCCGACATCAATTTCAGTGCCGGGTCGACGCTCGACCGGTTTAAGTATCCGGCTGGCGGATCGCCGGTGAAATCGACATCCGGCCTGAACGCGCCGATCGGAACCGTCGTTAGCCCGTGAACGTAAGGCCGCTGACGCCGGCAATTGGTGCGGTCGTCGAAGGTTTCGACCTCGCCGAACCGCTCGATGACGCCGGCGTCGCGGCCATCCGCACCGCGCTCGATGATCGACTGGTGCTTTTTTTCGAACAGCAGTCGCTCACGCCGCGGCAACAGCGCGATTTTGCAGCGCGCTTCGGTCCGCTCTACACGCACCCGTTCTACCCCGGCCACGTCGATGCACCCGAGGTGATGATGCTGGAGCACGACGCCGAACGTCGCGCCAACAGTGATCGCTGGCACAACGACGTCACCTATCTCGCGACGCCGCCGATGGGCGCGGTGTTATACGCGGAGGAGATTCCCGAACTCGGCGGCGACACGCTGTGGGCCAATATGTATCTCGCGTACGAAGCGCTGTCGCCATCGATGCAAGCGTTCGTGTCGGGTTTGCGCGCCATCCATTCGTTCGCGAAAAACTTCACACCGGAACGCTTTGTGGCGTTGCGTATGGTCGAGCGCCGCGATTCCATGTATGCCGAACATCCGCCCGTTTCACATCCCGTCGCGCGTATGAATCCCGGCACCGGCCGCCGAGCGCTGTACGTCAATCAAGACTTCACGTCACACATCGAGGGCCTGAACGCTCGCGAAAGCGATGCGTTGTTGCGCTTCTTGTTCGAGCATATGTCCCAGCCGGAGTTTCAAGTGCGCTGGCGCTGGAGCGCGGGCACGGTCGCGTTTTGGGATAACCGTTGGACGCAGCACTGCGCGCTAGCCGACTACTTTCCGCAACGGCGTGTCGTCCGGCGCGCGACGATTCTCGGCGAAAAACCCATTTGACGCAACGCGTTGCGGCGCCGGCACGCAAACTTGGCCTCATCGAGATCGCGTTATTGGTCGTCGGCAGCATCATCGGATCGGGCATCTTCCGCACGCCCGCGGTCGTCGCGCAACGAATTCACGTTCCGGCGGCGATCCTGTTCGCATGGGTAGTAGGCGGCGTCATCGCACTCTTCGGAGCGTTCGTGCTTGGCGAGCTCGCGGTGCGGCGACCCGAAGAAGGCGGCGCATATGCCTATCTGCGCGATGCATTTCATCCGATCGTTGCATTCGCGTACGGGTGGACGTCGCTACTTGCATCGTTCAGCGGCGGTTTGGCCGCAGCCGCGCTCCTGTTCGCCGGATATTTCGTCTCGCTGACGGGTCTCCCCATTGCGCTGCCGGTCGTTGCAGTGCTGGCCTTGGCCGCGCTTGCGCTGGTCAACGTTATGGGCGTCCGTGAAGGAAGTCTTGTGCAGAGCGGATTGACGGTTCTGAAAGTCTGCGCTCTCGGCGGGCTCGTGATTGCCGCGTTTACCGTCCGCCCCGCTCACCCGCACCCTTCGATCGCCGGCGGCGTGTCGCATGGTCTCGCGATGGCATTTGCGCTCGCACTTGTGCCGGTATTGTTCAGCTATAACGGCGCCATTGCTGCAAACTTCATGGCCGCCGAAGCAAAAGACGCAACGCGAAGCCTTCCAATCGCATTGTGGCTCGGGATCGCGGTCGTCGCCTTCGTGTACGTCTGCGTGAACGCCGGTTGCATCCGCGTTCTCGGCGTCAATGGATTGGCCGCAACGACGGTTCCGATTTCCGAGGTACTACGCGCTGCTGCCGGCCCGCTGGGCGAGCGACTCACTTCGTTGGCAATCGTCATCACGACGCTCGGGTTCATGAGCAGTCGAATGCTGAGCGTTCCACGCTTGTACCACGCGATGGCAGCCGACGGTTTGTTCTTCCGAGCGGTCGGACGTATCGACCCGCGCACGCGCGTCCCGGCGATCGCTATCGCGCTACAGGGCGTCGTTGCAATCGTCATCGCGCTTTCGGGTGACTACGAACATATTCTTAACTACGTCGTATCGACGTTCTATCTGTTCAACGGCTTGCTTGCGATCGCACTCTTTATTCTTCGCGCGCGCGACCGCGAGCACGATGCATCGAGCGCTCCCGGCTTTCGCGTGCCCGGACATCCGGTGACGACGACGATCTACCTTGTCGCGTCCTGGGGCGTGACCATCGCTAGCTACATTCAATATCCGCGGGACGGCCTAGCCGGCCTTGCGATCGTGCTTTCGGCGGTGCCCGTTTATTGGTTGTGGACGCGTTCCCAAAGAACGTTAGGAGCGTAATGCTTCCCGATATCCTAGAGTGCTCGCGCGATCGCTCGCACACCTATTCGCCGGCAACGCTGGCGTCGACATGTACGGTCGACGGTGCACCGTTGCTCGTACGGTATCCAAAAACCGATTTGCGTCGAGAAGTCGTGGCGGCGAGGCCGTGGACGATGTGGCGCTATCGCGAGATGCTCCCGATCGGCGATGGCGAGGAACCAATCTCACTCGGCGAGGGCGCGACGCCGCTGCTTGCACTACGAACGCTGGCACGCGAACTGCCCGACGGCGGCATATTCGTCAAGGATGAAGCGCAAAATCCAACCGGCTCGTTCAAAGCCCGCGGCATGTCGGTTGCCGTGACCGTTGCGAAGCGCTTGGGAGCGACCGCACTGGTTGCACCGAGCGCCGGAAACGCCGGTGGCGCGTTGGCCGCGTACGGTGCGCGCGCGGGCCTGCCGGTTCGCGTCTACGTCCCGAAAGATACGCCCGCGATTCTGCTTGAGGAAATGCACGGCTACGGCGCGCACGTCGTTCCCGTCGACGGGTTGATCGACGATGCCGGAAAGCTCGCAGCGGAATACGCCCGTAATACCGGCGCGTTCAACGTGGCAACGTTTCGGGAGCCGTATCGCGTCGAAGGCAAGAAGACGATGGCCTACGAGCTGGTCGAGCAATTGGGATGCGTTCCGGGAACGATCGTGTATCCCACCGGTGGTGGCACGGGGCTCGTTGCGATGTGGAAGGCGTTCGGCGAACTCGAACGACTCGGGTGGATCGGCCCCGAGCGTCCCGCGATGATTTCCGTGCAAGCCGAGGGATGTGCGCCGATCGTCGACGCGTTCGAGCGGGGTGAGGCTTCCGCCCAGCGAGTCGAAAACGCCTCGACCAAAATGTGGGGATTGCGAGTTCCCGGCGGCATCGGCGATCGGCTCACCTTATCGGCCATACGTGAGTCGAACGGTTTCGCGCTCACCGTGTCGGACGAGAGTGCATCGATTGCGATGCGCGATCTGCACGAACGTGAGGGGATCGACGCAATTGAGGAAGGCGGCGCGACGCTCGCTGCTTTCCGCGCGCTGCTCGCCCGCGGTAACAACCTTCGAACGCCAGTCGTTCTTTTCAACACCGCAACCGCTCTAAAATACGCACCACGTTCTTAATAAAATCGAGGTTCCAAACGTGCAAACACATCGTCGCTCTCTCACATCCCTCTTCGTAGCGGGAGCATTGCTCGCAACAGCCGGTTGCCAGGCAGCCGGCCTCACGACGTCCGTTCCGCCAGATTCGGGTGCGAACGTTTCATCGCGCCCGGCATCGAGCCAGCCGCATGAACTTTTGTATACAAGTACGCTCGACTGGAATACCGGAACCGGACAGGTGTACGCATACCAGGCGTACGGTACGAATACGAAACCCATCAAAACCCTCAATATCAAAATCGGCTTTCCCGAGGGCTTATGGACGGATTCGAAGGGCAACGTCTACATCGCGGTCGTGAACGCCGGACCGACCGGTGACGGCTACGTTGCGGAATATTCACCGGGTTTGAAAAAGAACGTCCGGACGTACCTCACCGGCCTCGCGGGCCCTAGTTCGGGAGCGTTCGACTCCGCCGGGAACCTGTACGTGACAAATCTGTGTTCGCAAAACTCCTATAGTTGCGGCGTTTTCGCCCCGAAGGGCGGCGCGCAAGGCCATCTTCTCGCTCGCGCCAGTGCGAAACCGCAAGACGTATACGGTTACGTCAGCATCTACCCGCCGGGAAGCACGAAAGCTTCGAACTACTTGTATCCGCCGATCACGAACTTGGTGGGCGTTACGATCGATAAATCCGGAAACGTTTTCACCATCGATCTAATGGGCGATCCGGTCGCGAGCGAGTTCGCCGCCGGTAAGACCGAACCGAAGACCGTGCCGTTTAAGGGCTTGCCCAATCAGCCGACGATCATGGGGATCACGACGGACCCGACGGGCGCGCTCGTTCTCGCGATCGATCAAAACATCGACTTCTTTCCGAATGAAAAAGGCAAACCGGCGAAGACTTTGACCGGCATGATCGTGCCTTGGGGTCTGGCGTACGGTTCCGACGGCACGCTATTCGCGGGCAACTACGAGTTCGAAAACAACGAGGGCAACACCGTCGCGTTCCCGCCTGGATCGAACAAACCGGCGCGAACCTATGCCGTGCCGTACAATAACGGCGTAACGGGCGTCGCGGTCGGAAAAGAATAACCGCAGCGCCCCAAATCACCCGATACATCTCAGTTTCAAACGGGAAACTGAGAGCATGCGGAACCTTTCGCGGCGGACGCTCCTTGCGGGTGCCGCCGCCCTCCCGGCCGCCTTAGCCGGCTCAAACACCTTAGCGCTTGGGGCGCGGCCTTCCGCCGCTGCCGTGCCGAAGATGTCGGCTTGCGCCCAGGCGCTGCTCGAGTCGCTCGATGGCGCACAGCGAAAAGCAGCCTGGTATCGCGACTTGGCCGATTCGGCAAGAACGAAGTGGAGTAATTTCCCCGCCGGTGCGTCTCCGCGCGCCGGGATCTCGATCGCCGATCTCACCGACCATCAGCGGATCTTGGTACACGATCTGCTGCGCGCATCGGTCAGCACGCAAGGCTACCACAAGATAACCGGCGCGATTCGGGCCGACGACGTGCTGCACGATTTGCAAAACGACAACGGTTTCTTCGGCGCGAGGAATTATTACGTTTCGATATTCGGGTCGCCGCAGGGTTCGGATTGGGCATGGATGTTCACCGGCCATCACATGACGGCGGTTTTTACGGTATCTGGAAATCGTATCGGTTTCACGCCGATGTTCACCGGCGCGCAACCGTTGCGAATTCCGACCGGCCTGCACGCTGGATGGGAAGTGTTGCCGCACGACGCGGGCGACGCTGCGGATTTGCTGGCTTCGCTCTCAGCCGATCAACGCAGCGTCGCGGTTCTGGGAACGTCGCCGCCCTTCGACGTGGTCGCCGGACCGGGCCGGCAATCGAGTCTGGCAACGTTTCAAGGAATCGCCGCCGGCCAACTCGGCGACGGCCAACAGCATTTGCTCTGGCAGCTCGTCGACGAGTTCGTCGGCAACGCGAATAACGAAGCGGCACGCGCGCAACTGCAACTCGTCAAAGCCGCGTGGGCGCAAACGCACTTCGCCTGGATGGGGCCTTCTCCCGATCCGTCGGCGCGTTACTACTTTCGCGTGCACGGTCCGCGCATCTTGATCGAATACGACGTGCAGGAGCCGCTAGCAAACGGCGGCGGACACGTACACGCGATCGCGCGCGACCCGCAGAACGATTACGGTCAGGACTGGCTCGCGCTGCACTACACCGAAGGCAATCCGATTCCGGGACACTTTGGCCCGCCGCCCAATGGCGTGCCCCCGCAAGGTCTGCCGCCCAATGGCGGGCCTCCGCAAGGTCCGCCGCCTGCGAGCCCCTTGCCGAACGAGCGATAACTTAGTCGCGACGTTCCCCGAAGACGTCTTCGCGCAAGCTGCGCAAATCGGCGCCCGCTTTACGGCGATCGAAATCTGCGCCACGCATGTGGGCGAGGAGCGCGTGCGCCCGTTCGATCCACGACGCGGGGTGCGCGTGAGGCGCTTCCCGTGCGAGCACCGCCCGGTGCAGGCGCCAGGCCGGCGCGATGCGTTCCAATTGGGCCGCGTGGTGTTCGAGATCGCGCGGCTCACCGGTTAACACGTCACGCATGTCGCCCATCGCGTCGGCCAATCGACGCCGGACAACCTGCGAACTGCGAATCGGAACGACGAACCACGTTGCCGCTACGCCGCACCCGGCGCCGACGAGAATGCACAACACGCGGGTTCCGAACAACAACATTCCAGGCGCCGATTGCGAACCTTGCAGCAAGGCAAAGAGGAGCGTCGCACACGCTGCCCAGTACGCGTAGTTGATTTGGCGCAACCAAATGCCGACGAATAATACGGCGAAAATCAACACCGCGTATTCGACCGAGTTTGGGATATGTACGAACGTCAGCAACTCAGCAACG
>DASXXU010000008.1:0-14236 GCA_036502885.1 Candidatus Tumulicola sp. | reverse complement strand
GATGAGATGCTCGCGCGCTACTACCTTGGCGTTGGTTTGCTGTTGTTCAAACGCCGTTCGATCGATGCCGCGTTCGAAACGTTGCGTAAGGCGATCGCAGGCGCCCGCCGCTACGACGATGCGGCGTTGCTCGGAGCAATGCTGACCAACTACGCCACCGCGTCCGTACAAGACGGAAGCGTCACCGATGCGCTAACGTGTTTGGAGGCGTTCGAAGGCCTGCAGTCGTCCGCGCCGAGAAAGTGCCGGGCCGTTGTCTTATCCGCATCTGAAGGTTCGCCACACCGTCGCCGCCGGCTTCGAAGAACCGACCGGCGTCGCGCTCGGCCAGCCCGAGTTCTAGCTACACTTCCCAGCAGGCTGGGTGCGGTTGACACGGCCGAACCGGTCGGCGTAGGCTCGGTTTTATGAAGACCAAGCATGCGACGCTGGAGGGCCGTTCCCAAGCCGTGCCCGACTGCCGGGGCAAACGCTTTGCGCTCGTGGTCGCGAGATTCTACGACGAGCTGGCGGATTGGTTGATCGATGGCGCTCGGCGAGCGCTGGCGGAATGCGGCGTCGCAAAAGAAGCTATCGAGCTGTTCGATGTGCCGGGTTGTTTCGAGATTCCGTTTGCGTGTGACGCGCTGCTTTCTACCGGGAAATACCATGCGGCCGTCGCACTGGGCGCGGTCGTACGCGGCGAGACACCGCATTTCGATTACGTTGCGGGTGAATGCGCGCGGGGCGTCATGCAGGTTTCGCTCGCACGCCGGTTACCGATCGGATTCGGCGTGCTAACCACCGATTCGTACGCGCAAGCGGAGGAACGCGCCGAACCGTCTCGCGGCGATAAGGGCTACGATGCCGCGTTTGCCGCGGCATCCTTGGTCGAGCTGACCGTCAGGACGTCGGCGGAAACTCGCGCTTCCGCATAAATTCATCGCCGGCCTCGGAGTCGGTATCGGGATCGCTTTGCAGCTCGTGGTCGGCCTCTTCGCGCTCCGCCGGATCGGGCAGATCCTCTTCGGTCAGGTCGCTTTGAAAGATTTCGCCGTCGCGGTCGCGGGCGAAGCGGTCGGTCTGTCGTTCCATCTTTACGAGCTACCCAAATTCGGCCGCAAGCCCTGCTACAGGAACCCCGAGCGCTGGGTCGCATGAGGGCGGCGTGAGCCGGCTCGTACCCGTTCGATGGATTGGCGATACCGTCGAATATCTCGATCAACGCGCCCTACCCGCCGAAATCGCATACCGGCAAGCCCGGACCGTCGATCACGTCGTGGAAGCGATCGTGACGCTATCGGTACGCGGCGCGCCGTGTATCGGCGTTTTCGCCGGATACGGGATCGCGATGTTGAAGGCAACGCTTCCCGCGGATCGATTTGTGGATGCGGCCGCGCGCGTCCGCGCCGCGCGTCCGACAGCGGTGAACCTTGCATGGGCGGTCGACCGCGTGCTGTCCGCGGCGGACGCTTTAGCGGAAGCGCATGCCATCGCCGGCGAGCAATCCGCGATCGACGAACTAATCGGAGAGAACGGTCTCTCGCTCATCCCGGATGGCGCCGGCATCATCACGCATTGCAATACGGGTGCGCTCGCGACCGGCGGCTACGGCACGGCGCTCGAGGTAATCTTTGCGGCACACCGGGCCGGCAAGCGCCCGCGTGTGTTCGTCGACGAAACGCGTCCGCTCTTACAGGGCGCGCGCTTGAACTACCTCGAGCTGGATAATGCGGGCGTCGACGTACGCGTCATCGTCGATGGCGCGGCGGCATTCGTCATGCAACGGGAGCGAATCGATTGTGCGATCGTCGGCGCCGACCGAATCGCGCACAACGGCGATACGGCGAATAAAATCGGAACCTACGGTTTGGCCGTCGCCGCGGCGTATCACGGAATCCCGTTCTACGTGGCGGCGCCCCTTTCGACGTTCGATCGATCGATTGCGAGCGGCGCCGAGATTCCCATAGAAATTCGTCCCGACGCCGAGGTGACGGCTTTTCGCGGCGTTCCGGTCGCGCCGCCCGGCGCGCGCGCGTTCAACCCGGCCTTCGACGTGACGCCCGCGTCCCTCATCGCAGGGATCGTCACCGAGCGTGGCGTCGTCAGCGCTCCATATGAACCGGCTATCGATAAACTATTCCGATGAAATTCTACGAGTTCGTCGACCGCGCGCCCGCGATCGACACGCTGGTATTCGTTGAGGGGACCGAACGCGAGTTAGCGGATCGCGCTGTCACGACGATCGTCGACCGATTGCTGCCGCCCGAGGCGCGCGACTTTAATTTGCAACGGTTCGATGCCGACTCGCTCGACGATTTCCGTCCGGTCAGCGAAGCCGTGCAAGCCATGCCGTTTCTTGGCGAGCGCCGCGTCGTCATCGTGAACGGCGCGCACCTGTTAAAGGCCGAACGCCGCCGCGACCTGCTCGCGCTGGCCAAGAACGTTCCGCAAGGCAACACGCTCGTCGTGGTCGATTTGGTCGCGCCGGGTGCTAAGAAAGTCGCCCCGATCGCTGCTGGCGCGGGCAAGGAAGCGCTGCGAATCGACACGTCCGCCCCGCGAGCCAAAGGTCGAAGCGCGCCGCCATCGGACGTGCGCAAGCGTTTCGTTACCGAACTGCTGGGCGAACTCGGGGTTACCGCGGAAGCCCGCGTCGTGAACGAGTTGTCGCGCAGCGAGTTCGATCTGTCGTCGATCCGCAACGATTTCGAAAAGCTCGCCGTGAGCGAGCGACATATCACCTATGCGGCGTTCGTGCGCGAGTCGCTGTCGGTGGAAGATCCAAAGATGTACGAGTTTGCAACGGCCGCGGTCGAAGGGCGTGCGGCGCGCGCGCTGGCGGTGGTGGCGGAATGCTTCGACGACAATCCGCGCGCGGCAGCGATTCCGCTGTTATCGGCCTTAGCGCGAGAATGTTCGACCGTTTGGGAGTTGGCGCGCCCCAACGGCCGGCTTCCAGCCGGCGTGAAAGAGTGGCGCGAGTCGAAGCTGCGCGCAACCGCATCCACGATGGGTCCGTTACGCGCGCAGCGTGCGTTCGAGCTGGCCGTGGGCGCGTTCGAATCGATCGTCACCGGAAAAGCGGGCTCCGACCCGGACGAATATCGCACGCTGATCGAACGGATCACGATCGCGTTGGCGAGCCGCATCAAGCAGCCGCGAAGCGGCGGCGCCTCGCGCGCCAGCGAGGGCTAGACGCTCCACTGCCACGCGTTCCACGACTCGGTGGCCGGGTTGGGTGAAAAGCCTTTGAAATCGACGCTGATGGGTTCCATCTGACGTTGCCACCACAAAAAGACGTAGGGAACGTCGCCTTCCAACAGTCCCTGAACGCGACCGTACGCTACCGCCCGCAAAGCTTGATCGTATCGAGTCAACGCGTCGCGCTGCGCGGCTTCCATCTGCGGGCTGCAGTAGCGCGAGGTATTGTAGCCGTTCGGCGGCATTGCGGCACATAGGAACTGCGACGAATCGTCGGGGTCGACGCCGGCGTACCACGGTGCCAGCGTGATGTCGAACTTGCCGCCTTGTACGATCCCCCCACTTGCGGCAGCTTCGTAAAGGATCGCTTGCGGGTAGTACTTGATCGTCACGTCGATGCCGATTGCGTGCAGGGCCTCTTGCACCAACAAACTTTCCTCGCGATGCGTGACGTTGGCGTTATCGGTGGCCAGCAGAAACTGCAAGGGCACACCGTTTTTCCGCGCCAGGCCGTCCGCGCCGAACCGGTAGCCGTCCGCCGACAACTCGCGTCGTGCCGCCGCTACGTCGAAGGCATACGACCGCACCGATGGGTCGAAGGCCCACATCCAGTTCGGGATGTCCTCGGTCGCGACGTGTTCTTGGCCGTGGGTCAAGCGCTGGATGAAGCGTGGTTTGTCGATGGCCATCGCGACCGCGCGCCGTATGTGGATATCGCCGGTCTGTGCGTGCGATAGATTGAATTCGATCGCCTCGAAACCGTTCATATCGGTCCAGACCACGTGCGCGTCGTGGAGCGCCGAAACGGCCGGAAACGTCTCGATCGATGCCTGATAGATATAATCGATCGCGTGGGTCCGCAGGAGATTGACGGCCGTGTCCTCGTTGGGGACGAATTGCACGACGATGCGCGATAGCAGCGGCGTGCCTTTGAAGAATCCGTCGTTCCGTTCTACGACGATGCGATCGCCGTGCGTCCACGACACGAATCGAAACGGCCCGTCGCCGATCGACGGCGCGGCGTCGAACGGAATTTGGTTGATATCGGTATACCGTTGCAACGCATGCGCCGGCGCGATCTCGTACGGCTGATCGCTTTCGGCGAAGAACGTGTTGACGAACGGCGCGAAGCGCTGTTTCAGATGCACGATAACGGTGTGCGCATCGGGCGTGTCGATACCACGGATGATGTCGTAACCGTGTCGCGAGATCACGTTATTGTGCGGGTTCATGATCGCGCGCCACGACCACGCAACGTCGCCCGAGCCGACCGGCTTGCCGTCGGTCCAACGAGCGTCGCGGCGCAACCGGTAGGTGATCGTCAAGCCGTCACGGCTAATGCCGCCGTTCGACTCCGTCGGCGTGCGCTCGGCCAACATCGGCACGGGGTTCCCACGGGGGTCGGCCGAGAGAAGCCCGCAGAAGAGCAAACGGTCGATAAACCCATCGACGCTGTTGGTGGGGAGCAAGGGGTTGAGGGTGCGGGGCTCTTCGATGACCGCGACGCGCAAAACGCCCGCGTGCGTCCACACATGCCGGCTCCCGCGGGCCGCCGTCCCGTCGACCTTCGAGCAACCGGCGAGGACGAGCGCGGCGGCACACGCGAGCGCTGCATACTTCATCGTATCCGACTACCTGACAAATGTAGGCGCCCCCTTTGCGGGCGTCGATTGCGACAGGCTCGGGGGCGATTGGCGCGAACGGAAACCCTGCACACCGATGAATTACCGCACTTACGCCTCGCCGTTTTCGTGGAGATACGGACGCGCAGCGCTTCGTTCGCTTTTCTCCGAAGATACTCGTCGCCGGCTGTGGCGCGCGGTGTGGGTCGCGCTCGCCGAAGCGCAACACGCCGCCGGAGAGCTCATCCGCGACGAAGAGCTCGCGGATCTTCGCGCCAACGCCGGACGCATCGACGTCGAGGCCGCACTCGAGATCGAGCGCGAGATCCATCACGACCTGATGGCAGAAATTCGCGTGTTTGCATCACAAGCGACGATCGGCGGAGGCAAACTCCACCTAGGCGCGACCTCCATGGACATCGAGGACACGGTCGAAACGTACCGGCTTCGACTGGCGCTATCGTGGCTCGGCGCGTCGTTGGATGTTTTGCTGCGCTCGTTCGCCGGTCAGATTCGCCGCTATGCCGACCTGGTGTGCATGGGCGCGACGCATTTGCAACCGGCCGAGCCGACCACCCTGGGGTATCGGCTGGCCGTCTACGCGCAAGATCTGACGATCGATCGCGACACGTTGCAGTTCGTTTTCGAAAACCTCACGGCGAAGGGACTGCGCGGTGCGGTCGGAACCGCAGCTTCGTACGAGCAACTCGCCGGGGGTTCGGGCCGTTCGGCGGAGTTCGAACGACACGTACTGGAACGTTTCGGGCTGACCGCGCGCGAGATCGCGACCCAAACGTATCCGCGCAAACTCGATTACTTGCTGTTGTCGTCATTGGCCGGCGTGGGCGCGTCACTTTCGAAATTTGCCGCCGACATTCGCGTGCTGAGCACGCCGGAGTTCGGCGAGGTTGCGGAACCGTTCGGGCGCAAGCAGGTCGGCAGTTCCGCGATGCCGTTCAAGCGCAATCCGATCATGTGCGAGCGGATCGATTCGCTGGCGCGTTTGTTGCCGGGCTACGCCGATGCCGCCTGGCAAAATGCCGCGACGAACATGCTCGAGCGCACGCTCGACGACAGCGCCAACCGCCGCACGATCTTACCCGAAGCGTTGCTGTGCGTGGACGAAATTCTTTCGCTTGCCGGGCGCGTCGTCGAGGGGCTGCGCGTCGACGAACGGCGCATCGCCGCCAACGTACGTACGTATGGACCGTTCGCCGGTACCGAATCCGTACTGATGGAAGCCGTGCGTTCCGGCGGCAATCGCCAACAACTCCACGAAAGCATCCGCGAAGCTTGCATGACATCGTGGGACGCGCTTGGCGATGGCCGCGACAATCCGCTGTCGCAGCTGCTGTCGGAAGAACGTGCCTTAACGTCGTTGCTCGATCCGGCTGAAATTCGCCGGCTGCTCGATCCGTCGAAGCACGTCGGAACGGCGCCCCAGCGTGCGCTGGCGCTGGCGGATCGCATCGAGGCGCTTGCGCCGTTTCCCGAGCAACTCGAGGTGCCCGTCGGCGACGAGGATCGTTCGTGAACAAAGGTATCGAGATCGCCCGCGGCAAGACGAAGGTTCTTTACGAGGTGTCCGGACAGCCGGCGCAGGTCGTCGTGGTGCAGACCGATTCGATCTCGGCCGGCGATGGCGCTCGCCGAAACGAGATCGCCGGCAAAGGGCGTCTCGCGGCGCAAACGACCGCGCGAGTTTTCCGGTTGCTGAATCTTTGCGGTCTTCCGACGCACTACGTCAACGGCGGCGAGGATGACGACAACAACGAGATGGTCGTGCGGCGTTGCAACATGATACCGCTCGAGGTTGTTGTTCGAGGCGTGGCGGCTGGGTCGTTCGTCAAACGAAATCCGGCGATCGCCCGCGGGATGCTGCTGGCCCCGCGCGTCGTCGAATACTTCATCAAGGACGATGCCAATCACGATCCGCTGATCTCGCCCGATCAGATCATCGCTCAGAACGTCGCCGCACCGCACGAGATCGCGGCGATGAACGAGATGGCGCGGCTGACGTTCGAAATTCTGTCGCACGCCTGGCGGCGTCGCGACGTCCTTCTGGTCGATCTCAAGATCGAGTTCGGAAGATTGGCCAGCGGTGAGAACCAAGGCCAGTTGGCGATCGCGGACGTCATCGATAACGATTCCTGGCGCATCTGGCCGCAGGGTCGCGAAGACCTCATGCTCGACAAACAAATGTATCGCAACCTTCCGGCCGTCGACGATGCTGCGCTCGCGCAGGTGAAGCAGGCGTACGAACGCGTCGCGGAAATGACCGGGTCGTTCCCGGTGATGCGTCCGGGCATGATCGCGGTCATCGCCGATTCCGAACGGCAAGTGCAACGAGCGGCGGAGATCGCTGCGGCGCTCGGACAACTCGGGTTGCCGACGGTGCGCCACGTGGCCGATCCGGCGAGAACGCCGAACTACGTCTTACAGCTGGTCTCGCAACTCGAGACGGCATTCGCTCGCCTTGCGTTCGTTGCGGTCGGGGATTCGCCGGCGCTGCGCTCGATGCTCGACTCGTCTACCTCGTCGCCGGTTTTCGATGGAAGCGTAGCGGCCGACGAACTCGCCTTGCAGTGCGCGAAAATCTTCGGGCTCGACGACACGGTGCTTTTCGGACGGACGCTGTTAATGCAGGCCAACGCGCGTTCCAGCGTGGTCGCCGCCGACGCCGCGTTCCAACAACAGATGCAAATAGCGCAAGCCGGACAGAACATTGCCTAGCGGCGTCGCTCGTCCGAACGTGGCGTTGCGTCCGGACGAGATCGAGCGCATCGCCGAGCAGCTCGGCCGCGACCCGACCGACGTCGAGCTGTACGCCTTCGATGCGCAATGGAGCGAGCATTGCAGCTATAAATCGAGCCGGCGATTTCTTTCGCGCTTACCCACGACGAGTCCGGACGTGATCGTGGGGCCGGGAGAAGATGCCGGAATCGTTCGTTTGGGCGAACACGCCGGCGCGACGTACGCAATCGTCGTCGCACACGAATCGCACAACCATCCGTCGCAGGTCGTACCGTTCGAAGGCGCCGCAACCGGAATCGGGGGCGTCGTCCGCGACGTGTTGTGCATGGGCGCGCACGTCATCGGCGTTGCCGACCCGTTGCGTTTTGGCCGCACCGAAGATCGCGACGCGCATCAACGCTATGTCGCGCGCAGCGCGGTCGATGGAATCGGCGCGTACGGAAATGCCATCGGCGTGCCGAATGTCGCCGGCGACGTCTACTTCGAAGAAGGCTTCGACGACAACTGTCTGGTTAACGTCGTCGCGCTCGGAGTGCTTAAAGAGTCGGATATAATCCATTCGGCCGCGCCGCGCGGTGCCGACGGTTGGGATTTGGTGCTCGTCGGCAAAGCGACCGACGAAAGCGGTTTCGGCGGGGCGTCGTTCTCTTCGGTTACCCTGGATGAGGACGACGAAGAGGCCAATAAAGGTGCGGTACAAGTTCCCGACCCGTTTCTAAAAAACGTCCTGATGCGCGCGTCGTATCGCGTGTTCGAAATGTTGCGCGAACGTGGCGTCGTCGCCGCCTGCAAGGATCTAGGCGCCGGCGGCCTGATGGGATGTTCTGCAGAGCTCGCTTCGGCCGGCGGCTACGGCGCGGAAATCGATCTGGATCGAGTCAACGTTGCGATCGACGGCTTGCCGCCGTACGTTATCGCGATCGGCGAAGCACAAGAGCGCCTTTTGTGGGCGATGCCGCACGCCGCAACGGCCGAAGTGTTACGTATCTATAACGAAGAGTTTTCGCTTCCGCAGTTGTCGCATAACGCGCGGGCTTCGATCGTCGGGCGTATTACGGCCGAGAAACGGTACGTCTTGCAGCATCGCGGTGTCGCGGTGATGGATGTCGATATCGACGTGCTTACCGGGAAGATTGCCGACGATCTGCCGTACGTCGAATGTATTCGGCACCAACCCGCCGGCGCGGAATTGCCGGCGGTCGATGTGGAGCGTGTGTTTCCGAAGATTTTGACGCACCGTGACGTTTGCTCGCGCGAGCCGTTGTATCGCCGCTACGATTGGGCCGTTCGCGGAACGACCGTGCTCCCGCGCGGCGCCGCCGATGCGGGGGTGCTGGCACCCGTGCCCGGTTCGCGTTTGGGTGTGGCGTTGGCCGTGGCCGGCAACCCAAGATACGGCGCGATCGATGCGGCATATGCAGCGGAAGCGGCGGTATTGGAAGCGACCCGGCGGGTCATCGCGGTCGGCGCGCGACCGGTTGCGCTAACGGATTGTTTGAACTTTGGCAACCCGCGCGATCCCGAGCAATACGGAATGCTCGCGTCGGCCGTCGACGGCTTGGCGCGTGCCGCACGCGAGCTCGGGCTGCCGTTCGTTTCCGGTAACGTCAGCTTGTACAACGAGTCGGCCGGTGGAAGCGCGGTACCGGCTTCCGCAATCGTCTCGTGCATCGGTACGATCGAAGATGTGGGCGCGACGATTCTGCCCGGACTACAACGTGCGGGATCGGCATTGTTGTGGGTCGGAAGCCGCGAACTCGCGGCGGGTGGTTCCGTACTAGCCGACGTTCTCGGCATAACCTCGAATTTGCCCGAGATTTCGTACGATGCCGAGCGCAGCGCGATCGCGATCGTACAACGCGCGATGTCCGCCGGCGTCCTGCTATCGTGCCGGGCGGTCGGCGACGGCGGAATGTTAACCGCACTGGCGCGTCTGGCGTTCGACGCTCGGGCGGCCGGTCGAGACCTCGGCGCCGAACTCGATTTCGGCAATCCGTTTTGCGAAACGGGCGGGTTTCTGTGCGAGGTTAGCGACGACAGCGAGCTCAACCTTACCGGAATTCTCAAGGTTGGCGAAACGATCGACCGCGCGCAACTCGTCGTAAACGGCACCGCTTTCGACGTCGACGAATTGCATAAAACTTGGAGCCGGCCGTTGGAAGAGTTATACCGGTGAAACGACGCATCGCCGTTCTGACGTTCCCCGGTACGAACTCGGAAGATGAAACCTTGCGTCTGTTACGCGATTGCGGGGGCGATGCGTATCTGGTGCACTGGTCGCGCGCCGAAATGCTCTCGCAGTACGACGCGTACGTGTTGCCTGGCGGATTTGCTTATGAGGACCGCATTCGGGCCGGCGCCGTCGCGGCGTTCGATCCGGCGATGGAATACGTAATCGCCGGAGCTCGTAGCGGCAAGCTCGTGCTGGGCATCTGCAACGGCGCACAGATTCTGCTTGAGGCCGGCTTGGTGCCGGGCACCGGCGAATTGCGGCGTCCGACTGCGGCCTTCACCGACAATCGTCCGTCGGGTCACTTTATCTGCCGTCACGTTTACGCAAAGCTGGCCGTCGATCCGGATCGCTCGCCAATCACGGCCGGGCTTCCGGCGGGTGCGGTCGTTCCGGCCTACGCATCCAACGGTGAGGGATGTTTAACGGCGCCCGCTCAGCGGTTACGCGAGTTGCAAGATCGCGGCCATGTAGCCTTCGTCTATTCGCACGCCGACGGCACGCTGGGCGAGGATGCGATCCCGAACGGATCGGCGCTCGGATGCGCGGGTTTGCTCAACGTGGAAGGAAACATCTTGGCGATCATGCCGCATCCCGAACGGGACGCGTGGAATTTTCAGCATCTCGAGCGGCGAATCGGCGAGGACGCGCTGGCTCCCTCGGGGGGAGCGGTGCTCTTCCGTAGCTTCGTCGAAGCGGTGAATCGATGACCGAGCGTTTCGCAGCCATCGCGCTAAAAATTCCCGACAATTCGGCCTTCACCGCGCGGCAGGCGCTGGCTCGTCTTGGAATCGAACTCGGGCGCGTCGAACGCAGTGAGGTGTGGCGTTGCGACGATGCCGGTGAGTCCGAAACGTTCGCGCATCGCGTTGCGTCGAACGAAGCGATGTTCAATCCCAACAAACATCGCTTGACCATTCTGACGGAAAATCGCCCGCGATCGGGCGAGGTTTGGATCGAACGGCGCTTCACCAACGATGGCGATCGCCTGGTCAAACCGATCCCGGGCGTCGAAGCAGCTCGACGCTATGTGGGCTGGCGGTTGTTCGATCGAAACGGTTCGCCCGTGCATCGTCCCGCGTTGGAGGACGCCGTACGGCTTCTACTATGCAATCCCGCAATCGACGAGGCGCGCTACGAACGATGAACAAACCCTACACCATCGCGACGCTCGGCTCGCACTCCGCGCTGCAGATCCTCAAAGGCGCGCACGATGAAGGCTTCAAAACGCTGGCCATTTCGAATCGTGTGACCGAACGCTTGTATCGTTCGTTCAAGTTCGTCGACGAAGTGATCACGCTCAACAACTATTCCGAGTTCTCGAACATCATCGACGATCTCGCTAGCCGCAAGGTCATCATCGTTCCGCACGGATCGTTCGTCGCGTATTTATCGCTCGAAGAGCAGAAGAAGATGACGATCCCGTACTTCGGCAACAAGGCCGTGCTGGATTGGGAAGCCAGCCGGGAACTGCAGCGCCAATGGTTATCGCGTGCCGGCCTGCAACTGCCGCGCCAGTTCCGCAGCGGCGCGGAGATCGACCGGCCCGTGATCGTGAAGTTGTACGGGGCCCAGGGTGGCAAAGGATACATGTTCATCCAAGACGCGGCCGACTTCGAAACGCGCGCCGCCCATCTGCAGCAAGAACATATCATTCAGGAATATATCATCGGCGTTCCGCTATACATCCATTATTTTTATTCGCCGCTGGATCGCTCGCTCGAAATCATGTCGATGGATCGCCGGTACGAAACCAACGTCGACTCGCTGGGACGCATTCCCGCGGCGGCGCAAGGCAGCATGGATGTGAGCCCGTCGTACGTCGTGGTCGGCAATCAGCCGGTGTCGTTGCGCGAATCCATGCTGGCCGAAGCGTTGCGGATGGGCGACGACGTCGTACGCGTCAGCCAGGAGATCTGCGGCCCGAAAGGGCTGTTCGGCGCGTTTTGCATCGAAACGATCATCACGCCGGATATGCAGTTCTACATCATGGAGATTTCGGCGCGTATCGTTGCGGGAACGAATCTCTTTATCGACGGATCGCCGTACTCGTACCTCAACTACTCCGAACCGATGTCGACCGGCCGGCGAATCGCGCGCGAGCTCAAAAACGCATTGCTGACCAACAACTTGCGGTTGGTGCTGGATGATTCGAGCGTTCTCTAGGTTCCATCGCTCGCTGGCGTCGATCGTGCTGGCGGCGTGCGTCACCATGTTCCCGGCGCCGGCGCGCGCGACGCTCGTCGCCGATCCCGGGGTGCTGTATCAACAGATGAAGGACGCGTATGCCAAAGACGGCGACTCCGGCTGGAGTTACCGCGCTCAGATGTACTACTTGTCGACGATATTCAACGCCGGGCGTGCGTACTCGCTACAGTATCCGACCGACCCGGCGTACGGCGAACTTGCGACGCTGACGGTGCAAATCGGGGCCGGTCTGAACTACGATCCGCTTACCAATCACGACGCTGCCGCATGGTGGGTTCGCGAAGCGGCCGTCTGGGTGCAGCACAACTCGAAGGATCGTGCGTTGGTAGAACAGGCGAATCGTATGTTGCTGCGGGTCGATTCCGAGGACGCTCCCGAGGAACTCGCGCAAATGGCCGATGACGATTCCAACGCCAACGTTCGCGCCTATCCTGGCGATGTGGATGCCTTGCTGGCGCGCGTCGAAGCCAACTGGCGCGCCTGGCTGCTCACCGGCAATCCGAAGTGGCGGTCCCTGGCGCTAGCGCGGGCCGCGCAATCCGATTTCCCCGTCGCACACCTTCCGACGACGTGGGGCCCGACGTTCGTGGCGTCCGCGAACGTGTTATCGCCGGGCGTCGACAAAGCGAGCGCGGCCGACGTCCACAACGCCAAGGTGTTCGTGACGCGGCTTGCCGCCGTAACTCCGATAGCGGTTATTACGACCGTCACCTCGATGCCGCACGATGTGTACATGGGCACGCTGGCGCCGGCCGACGAGTATTTCGGTCGCCTCGGCATGTCGATTCTGGGAATCGAGAATCAACTCAAACACATCAACTTCATGCTGGATTACGACTACGGCAGTCGCGAGTACGGCGAGACCGCGCTCGTCGCCGAGTCGATCGACGACATGCACAAGGTCTATCCGCGCGACCGGGATCTCCCGATGCTGTTGCTCTGGTGCTATCAAACGCTGCAGAGGATGGACGACTGGCGCGCCAAACAGGCGGCTTCGCATCTGAAAGCCATTCTCACGATCGAGTATCAGGATAGCCCGCAAGCGAAAAAACTGCTTTCCGGCGTGTCGAGTTCGTAGGGGTCTCGTATAGTGGAAGCCGTACTCGCCGACCGTTTACAGTTCGCGTTTACGGTCATGTTCCATTACCTTTTCCCGATCGGTACGATCGGTTTGGCGCCGTTCGTCGCCGCATACACGTGGAAGGCCGCATACTACGGCGACGAGGGAGCGGCTCGAGCCGCGCGATTCTGGACGACGATCTTCGCAATCAACTTTGCGGCGGGCGTCGTTACCGGCATCCCGATGGAGTTTCAGTTCGGAACCAACTGGGCGGCGTTCTCGCGATCCAGCGGGTCGATCATCGGCCAGCCGCTTGCGATGGAAGGCATGTTTGCGTTCTTTCTCGAGTCGATTTTTCTGGGCGCGCTGTTATACGGCCGGCGCGGAAATCCAACGCGATTCATGGCGTGGTCGGCCGTGATGGTCTGCCTAGGGTCGTGGCTGTCGGGATACTTTATCGTCGCAACCGACGCATGGATGCAACACCCGGTCGGCTACGTCGTTCACGGAAGCGCGTATGAGTTGAACGACATCTGGGCGGTGGTGTGGTCGTCCTGGGCTCGCTGGCAATTCGCTCACGTGTTCGTCGGCGCGTTGCTTACCGGAAGCATCCTCGTCGCGGGGATCGGCGCGTACTATCTGCTCGCTAAGCGCGAAACCGAGTTGGCCCGGCGATTCGTTCGTTCCGGCACGATCGCGGCGTTCATATTTTCCGCGTTGGCGGCGTTCCCGTCGGGCGATATCAACGCCGACGACGTCACGAAGTTCCAGCCGGTCAAGTTGGCAGCAATGGAGGGCCTGTTCGAAACGACGCACGGCGCGCCGTTGGCGATCATCGGCATGCCGGATACGCAAAACCGCACGTTGTTGGATCCCGTCGTCGTGCCCGGATTTTTGAGTTACCTCGCCTACGGAAACTTCGGCGCCAACGTGAAGGGGCTCTCGGCGTATCCGCGCGAGTTTTGGCCGCCCGTCGAGCTAACGTACTACGCCTATCACGTCATGGTCGGCCTTGGAACGATCTTCGGCGGCGTTACGGGCTTGGCGCTCTTGCTGCTGCTCATGCGACGGCTGTTTGCCGCGACGTGGATGCTGTGGCTCCTGATGCTGATGATCCCGTTCCCGTATATTGCCAACGAGGCGGGGTGGACCGTGAGCGAGGTCGGTCGCCAGCCCTGG
>DASXXU010000007.1:0-4500 GCA_036502885.1 Candidatus Tumulicola sp. | reverse complement strand
ACGAAAATAAAAAGTGCGCAGAAAAGCTCCGTCGTTTCCAGATTTGGCCGTTCCATTGGTCTGGGTACAGAGACATTACTACGCACATCTCACGCGCGCGTTGAATCGGGCGAGAGCCAATCGGTGCCTTCCAAGAGCGCTATGGTTTGGTAATCAGTAAAGCCGCTGGTGTGCCGACGTCGTTTCTCAGCGTGACGTACGGTTCGTAGGTGTTCGGATGATACGCGTAGACCGAATCCGTATCAACATCGGACTCGACGACCTCGCCCAACGGGTTTCCGTGATTCTGAATAGCGATCGCATAAGGACGGCCTTGGCCCCGAATCACTTCGAAAGGTAAGGTCGTATCACTGCCGCGCAGGTGGTACAGGTTGATGACGTTCCCATCGAGGTTGGTTTCCCACAAGATGTCGTTTTTCTGATCGACTGCCACACCCAGCGGCTCGCCGGCATTCTGCAAGTTCATTTTGGTTACGGTCGTCGTGCCGGCTTTGACTTCGAAAACCGCGTCGGCACCGTAGTCCGCGATGTAAAGGTTTTCACGACTATCGAGTGCCAGCCCGTACGGCCGGGTCATTCCTCCACCAGTAATTGTTTTTGATGGCGACGTTTTTCCGCGTTCATACTCGGTGATCGCGGCCGGATAGTTGGCCACAAACAATGTGTCCTTGTGATCCATCGCTAATCCCGAAGGGCCGCTTATGCCCTTGGTAATCGACGACGACATCTCGGTCGAACCTTTGGGGAAGATCTCTACTTTGTTGCCGGAGCAGTTGTCGGCCACATACAGCGACCCACCGTTGCTCATGGCGAGACCGTACGGGCACCCGCCCACCGCAATTGTAGCGACCGGCGATGAATCGTCGCCAAGGCGCTTCGTTTTAAAAACATTGACGATATTTGCCTGATCGTTCGACTCGAATATCAGCGACGCAGTCGAAGGGTATTTGGTTTCGGCCGATAGGTGCGCCGCGCGAATGAAACCATTCGCGGTATCGCTCGACACCGCTGGTTGCAATGCATTCGGGCCACTGCATCCTGCGACCACGAAAATTGCCAGAACGGACAGATGATGATGACGCATAACATCCCCTTTCAAAAACCCGGACGCTAACCGATTCGCGACGGGATTTTTACCGCCTACCGCTCGCGCCTATAGGCCGAAATCGCGTTCCGGATGGCATCGATGCCGCTATATCCCCAGCCGCCTGGGAACTGCGTCGGTTCGGAATCGTCGCTCGTCTGCGCGTTCCAGCCTTCATCCGGCCTGACGAATTCGTTGAACTGGTGGATGATCAGGAATGCCGGCCGCAGTTGCGCGGCCAGCTTCATATAGGCTTCGAGCGTGACGTAATTGTGGCCGGTGGGCCCGTATCGCGTCGCAACGTCCGCGCAGATCTTGGGCCGGGGACAACCCCAACCTCTGTGTCCGGCCGTCGCGATCGACACCGTGAAGTTCTCCACGGCATCGCTGCCGGGAATCGTGCTGTACGTTGGATAGTACCCGAACCCGGGCTTGTAGCGATCGACAAAACTCCAGAATCCGTAGCGCGGCGCGATTTTGACGGGTCCATCCGGGCGCTCACTCGGATCGGCCCAGAATGTGGGCTGCGCATCGAGATAGCCGCCGACGATGCGAAACGTGTATTGCGTAGCGAGCCCGCTTTCACGCAATACGGATCTGGCGCCGTCGAGTATTGCGGGATCCACCGGGGTACCGACGTAGGCGAGCATCAACGGATGACCGGCGTACACGACGTTAAGCTCGGGGTACTGCTTCATCAGACGGCCGAAGTATTCGATTTCTTTTTGGAACCCCGACTTGCCGTCGAGCCCCTTGTGGAGATCGAGGCTCGATAGACATCCGAGCAACGGTATAAGCTTAACCGGCGATCGAAGTTTCGACCACGCCGGATAGAGATTGCCGGTATTATCGCGTATTATGCGGTTCGATTCCCGAAACGACGCACTCGCAGGATTGCAGAACTTCGCGGAAGGCGTCCCCGTGCTAAAAATGCAACCGACGTTGTTCGACACGTCGGCCGTCACGGCGTCGACGCCCATGTATTCCATCCATTTGAGATGTTGCGCGATGACGTGCGGATCGGTGCTGTCGTAGCCACCGCCAACCGGCTGCATGACCTTTGATTGCAAGATCGGCATCGCTTCGGCTGTCTGGAAGGTCGCGGCCCGCGGGGCGAACCACGCCTCGTATTCGAGAATCACGAGCGAGTTGGATGGTGGTAACGCCTTTGCAGCCGGCACTTGCAGCGTGCTCGAACACGCCCCAAGCGCGATCGAAAGCGTCGCGACGAACGTTACGATTGCTAAGCGCGCTCGGTGTGACATGTTTCTTTCTTCGCGAGAGAAGCAAACTGTCTCCCCCGGGTGGGCCTAACGAAGTAGCGTCGAATAGGAGGGGCATCGTGAGAAACTCGATCCTCACCGCAGCGGCAGTCTTGGCGTCGCTACTAGCGATGGCGCCAAGCCTCGCGGCGCCGACAACTGCGGCAAACGCGCTCAAGCCGATCAATCGAGCAGCGTTGCAAACGATGCTCGATACCACGGCAAAGCAGCACATGATCCCGGGGGCCGTGATACTGCTGCGAACGCCGCAGGGCGAGTTTGCCGTCTCGTACGGCACCGGCCAGCGCGGCAAGATGCAGAAGCCGACCAGTGCCACGTACTTTCGAATCGCTTCGAACACCAAAACGATGACCGCCGCCGTGATCGTGCAACTCGCGCAAGAAGGCAAACTGCGCTTCGGCGATCCGGTTTCGAAGTACGTCGCCGGGGTGCCAAACGGTAACCATATCACGGTTGCCGAGCTGTTGAATATGCGCAGCGGGCTGTACAATTTTCTCGAATCGCCGCAGATCTCGAAAAGCGCCGATACCGACCCCACCAGGGTGTGGAGGCCGGCGCAGATGCTCTCGATCGCGTTCGCAAAGCCGCCCAACTTTGCGCCCAATGCTGAATACGAGTACAACAATACCAACTACGTGCTGCTCGGGCTCATCGCCGAGAAAATCGAGCACAAAACGTTGGCCCAATCGATGCACGACCGGTTGTTCGCGCCCTTAGGCATGACCCACACGCTGCTACCGTTACCAAGCGTAAACACGATCCCCGCGCCGTACTCGCATGGATATCTTTACGGCAGCACGTCGGTCGCGTTCGTCGGAAAACCGCCGTATTCGCAGGCGTTCAAGGCCGCGGCGCGCGCCGGAACGACTGCTCCCAACGATTACACCGATCTCAATCACTCGTTTGCGTGGGCAGCCGGCGGTGCAAACTCCAACGCCGACGATGTCGCTACGTGGATTCAGGCACTGGTTTCCGGGCGCGTCTTCAACCCGAGGTATCAGCAAATTTGGCTGCGTAGCCTGCGCCCCGAAGATCCGAAGCAGCCTGCAGGCCAAGCCTACGGATACGGTATCAGTCGAGTGCGTTTCGGGCCGAATACGATCTACTTTCACGGCGGCGAGACGGCGGGCTACAACTCGTTCATCGGCTACGACCCAATCAATAAGGTCACGCTGATCGTTTGGACCAACTTGACGCTCGATCTCGACCAGCAGCCGACCGCCAATCTCTTGATGCTCAAAGTGCTCGAACAAATCTATACCGTTTCACCGTTCACGCCCGCCAGCCGGACTCACTAAGCCGCGCTCGAAGCACACGCTCATGCCAAGCCATCCGGGTGCGAACGCGTTCGGGGATTTGCTGCGAGAGCATCGCACCCATGCGGGCATTTCGCAGGAAGTGCTGGCCGAACGGGCGCGGATTAGCGTCGCGGCAGTCGGCGCGCTTGAACGTGGCATCCGGCGGGCGCCGTACCGCAGCACCGTTGCGCTGCTGGCGAAAGCCCTCGACCTCAGCGAAGACGAAACGTTCGCGTTGGCGGCCGCGCGAGATGGCGCGCGCGCGCACCCGCCCAAGACCGAAGCCGACGAACACGTTACGCAACCGCGCACTTCGTTCGTCGGGCGCGATCCGGATATCGCACAGATCATCAAGCTCTTTGCAAAATCGCGGCTGGTCACGATCGCCGGTTTCGGCGGAATCGGAAAGACGCGAGCGGCGCTCGAGGTTCTCCAACGCGTCGTGCCGGCGCAGTGGCCGGATGCCTGGTTCGTGGATCTGGCCCCGCTCACCGATAGCGCGTTTATCCCGGCAAAAATCGCTTCGTCGGTTCGGCCGGTGTTCAGCGAAAGCGCGACCACCATTGCCGATGTAGCACGCGTACTCGCATCGCGCCACACGCTGATCGTGCTCGATAACTGCGAACATCTCGTCGCCGAGGTGTCCGCGGCTGTCGACGTTCTGCTGTCGCTGTGTCCGCGCGTTACGATCCTGGCAACCAGCCGCGAACCGCTCAACATCGCCGGCGAGTTCGTCTATCGACTTCCGGCGTTGTCGCTGGCAGATGATGCCGTGCAACTATTCGTGCAGCGCGCCGAAGCGGCCGATCCCAGCATCGTTTTCGATGAAGCGAAT
>DASXXU010000006.1:0-64683 GCA_036502885.1 Candidatus Tumulicola sp. | reverse complement strand
ACGAAATCGTTTCGGCGGCCTTAGGGAACGCCGAAACGATCCGTCAATTCCCCGACGCGACCGCGCAGCGCTTCGGTGCGGGCGCGCGTTTCGATATCGGCAAGCGCGTCGACCATGATGCGCGCGACCTCGCGGCTATCCTCGACGCCGAATCCACGCGACGTAATCGCCGGCGTTCCGATGCGAATGCCGCTCGCGACCATCGGCTTTTGCTTATCGAACGGGATCGCGTTTTTGTTGACGGTGATGCCGATCTCATCGAGATACGCTTCGGCAGCTTTTCCGGTGATGTCTTTGACCGACAGATCGACGAGCAACAGGTGCGTATCCGTTCCGCCCGCGACGAGCCGCAGACCGGCGCGCGAAAACTCTTCGGCCATCGCTCGTGCGTTGTCGATAACGCTCTGTTGATACGTTCGAAAATCCGGATGCAGTGCTTCGCCGAACGCAACCGCCTTCGCGGCGATGGTATGCATCAGCGGTCCACCTTGGATTCCGGGAAACACGCTCTTGTCAATTGGAGCCGCCCACGCTTGATTCGTCAGCACGACGCCGCCGCGCGGTCCGCGTAACGTCTTGTGCGTCGTGGATGTGGTAAATTCGGCTATTCCGACGGGCGAAGGGTGCAGACCGACCGCGACGAGCCCGGCGATGTGGGCCATGTCGACCATCAACAGGGCGCCGACTTCGTCGGCGATCTCACGAAACGGTTCGTACGTCATAGTGCGCGGATACGCGCTCGCGCCCGCGACGATCAACTTCGGGCGGTGTTCGCGTGCCAACGCACGGACCTGGTCGAAGTCGATCAGTTCGGTTTCGGGGTTTACGCCGTAGGCGACCGCGTTGTACAGCTTGCCCGAGAAGCTTACTTTGGTGCCGTGCGTCAGATGGCCGCCGTGCGCCAGCGACATGCCCAACACGGTATCGCCGGGAGCCAGCGCCGCCATAAATACGGCCATATTGGCCTGCGCGCCCGAATGCGGCTGCACGTTGACGTGTTCGGCATCGAACAATCGCTTCAAGCGGTCGATCGCCAACAACTCGGCTTGGTCGACGAATTCGCAACCGCCGTAGTATCGCTTGCCCGGATATCCTTCGGCGTACTTGTTGGTCATCACGCAACCCATCGCTTCGCGAACGGCTGCGCTGGCGTAGTTTTCCGAAGCGATGAGCTCTAGATTGTGTTTTTGACGGCGCTCCTCGCCGGCGATCGCAGCGAACACCTCGGGATCGTTCGTTTCGATGCTGCGACGTTCCAGAATATCCATGTCGCGTTACGGTTTTCCGACTAAATCTTTCGGCGTCTGCGCGTCGGTAACGGCACCCTCTTCGATATCCTTGAGCGTGCGCTCGCGCTGCTTGTCGCCGAAGTCGAAAAGCTGTTCGGTGCGAAATGCGTGGCGGCCGCCATCGAACGGCGTTTCGAGAAACACCTCGAGCATACGTTCGATCATCTCCCAGCCGGTCAGGCGTTCGGAGAACGCCATGACGTTGCAATCGTTGTGCCGCCGAGCCAGCTCGGCCGAATACGGCTCGGCGACCGGAGCGCAACGGATGCCCGGCACTTTATTGGCGGCCATCGCGATTCCCAGGCTCGACCCGCACACCACGATTCCGCGGTCCGCCCGTCCCGTGGCGACGGCTTCGCCGACGGCGTAACCGTACTGGGGGTAGTCGACGGGCGTCGCGTCGCAGGTTCCAAAGTCCAGCGTTTCGTGGCCCTTGTCGCGCAGAATCTGCGCGATCTTATCTTTGTATCCGAAGCCGGCGTGGTCGGCTCCAAGAGCTATCTTCATCGAGCTTCCTATTGTGTCGGTGGGATCGTGGCGGGCCGGCGGCGCGAATCGGTCGAAGCACGCACGCCGATGAAAGTTGCTTGCAGTAGCAGCGCGTTACATCGGACGTTCGAGGGCGGTGGGCTCACCCAACTCGAATTCGTCGATTTGTCCGCGCGCCGGTGGTCCTGTGACGGCATCGTGTTGGACGTGCGGCATTTTCCGCGCACGGATAGCGACTACCTCGCCCAGATCAAGAAGATGGCGGCCGACTGCGGTTTGAGCATTGCGGCACTGCAAGACGGCGAATTCTTCGGTCGCTCGTCAGAAGCAATGGCGGATAGCCTGCGATATGCCGTCGCGATTGGAGCGCCGTTGCTCTCCGCATCGCTGGCGCGCGATACCGACGGCTCCTGGAGCGAGCAGTTAGAGCGGCTCTCGATCGCGAGTTCGCTGGCGAAGAGCGCGAACGTCACGCTTGCGGTGCGAAACGCTCCCGGAACGTTCGCAGCAACTTCTCAGGAATGCAAACGCGTTTTGAAGGAGACAGACTCCGCGTGGGTTCGCTTGGGCCCCGAGCCGCAGACGTTCGATCGAACGAGCGATCCCGCCGCCGCGATAACGCAGACGGTTTTGCTGTGGAGTTCGCTGGGTGCGCAAACGGAGCGCTCGGTCGACGAGGTCGTTTCGACCTTCGCAACGTTTCGTGGGCACGTGTGTCTCGACGAGATATCCGGAGACGCCCGGCCCGATGATATCGAGGCTGCCGTTCGCGCCTGGAAAACGGCGCTGGCAGCAAGAGAACTCAACCGCACGTAACGTCTTCCGCAGCCGGTCTTCGAACCTGCTCTCGCAGGTGGGTGCGGCCCGGGCGCCGGTCCAGCAAGCATTTCGCCCAGCCAGCCCTTCGTATCCGGAGCTTGTGCTCCCGTTGGGTAATCAGTCGGCTCGGTACCAGGTCACGGTGCGCGTTACACGCAGTCGAGCCCCTCTACCGTACCACCGCCGGTCAAGAAGGAAACGCCGATATCCGGGCTGGCGTACATCGCTCGCCGAGAGCGGGCCGGGCCGGCATTTATTCCGATGGTCAGATCCTGCGCTTCACGTTCGCGCGGTTGCAAGAGTCGTTTAACGTAGCAACCGTGCGCATTTATCGATACATAACGTGCGCAAGGTCGGCGACGCTACTCGGAACGAACCTGAAACCAGGGTGGTTTTCTATTTGACGGGCGCTAAGAAAAAAGGGAGCACTTCGTGATTTCGAGCGGGTTAAAATACTGCAGTGCGGCGGTCGCACTGGCAATCTGTTCGGCCTGTAGCGGCGGACCCGCCGCCATGCCGTCGAGCGCTGCTGCCGGCGCATCCAGCGGGGAAAATTCTTCGAACGGTCTCACGACGGCGGTCCGCCCGCACGCGACGCACCGGTACGAATCGATCGTTCCTAACGTACTGGCCGAGGCGAAGTCGAAAGATTATGAATATATCTTCAACGAGTACGGTTCGTACGCGGGCATATTCAACTATCCGGCGAGCGTGAATGAGATCGGTCAGATTAACGGTCTCGGGGGACAGGGTTGTTCCAACGTTCTCTACGGTTACGGCAAGGGGATATTCTGGAACGTCGGTGGTCCGGATCAAATTACGGAGTTCAAGGTTCCAAAAACTCCGATCAAAACGCTCTCCGTAAACTACTCTTTTGCCACCAGCTGCGCGATGAATCTCAGCGGAGACCTCGCGGTTGGAATCTACGGTGTATCGAGCGGCAAGGGCGGCGAGCTCGTGGTCTTCAAAAAAGCGAGCGGCAAAGGCAAAGCCTATGAAACAGCGCTCGACGAAGAGTTCTTCGACGGTTACGACACCAAAGGCAATCTCTTTGCCGACGGCTTTACCGGCAACCGCATCGGCTATGCTCTCGTCGAGCTCCCGAACGGCAGCCAAAAAGCAGTTACCATTAAAACCAGCAACGCCCCGATTTTCCCCGGCTCCGTGCAATGGGACGGCAAATACGTTTCCGTGTTCGATCAGCTCGCAAATGAGACGTACGAATACACCATAAGCGGAACGACGGCGACGCTCAAGCACACCATAAAATACACCGGGATGGGCGATTGCGCGCAAACGTGGATCGTTACCGGGTTGCTGTATTGCGCCGATGCCGGGAACGACGCCGCCGAGGTGTATAAATACCCGGCCGGTGGCGCGCCGGTCGCAACGTTTACGGGAGCTTTCGACAACCCGCTCGGCGTAACCGCAGCGGCGAAAACCTAAGGCTCGCGATATCGAGCGTTACGTCCATGGCGACCCAAGGCCGCGGCGCTTGATATCGTTCCTCGACGCGTGATTGAAGGGCGATGCTATCGAACATCGCTCGAAGCTCGAACGCGCCGGCCGTTTCGCGCGGAACGTTAACGCTTCCGCGTGACGGCGCTCGCTTGTACGATGAATCCAAACGGTATCTGAGTCGCGATCCGGGCGAGCGCGCACTCTTTTCGCGCTTAGAGCACGCTCCGGGTCGCCAGTACCGGCTGACGTTGAATCGGCGTAACGACGATCATTTCGACCCTCGAACCGACACGATCGCCTGGGATCCGTATTCGGCGTTGCGAACGACCGGCGGCGGCCGGCAATCGCCCGCCCTCGGGTTGGGACACGAGGTCGCGCATGCGGTCGAATCGCGGACGACCGAAGATCGCTTATCGCACCGTCGCGTCGCGCACTACGATAACGCCGAGGAACGGCGCGTGATCCGCGGCTCGGAGTGCCACGCCGCCCGTACGCTCGGGGAATCGACCCGGAACGACCATGACGGTACCTGCTATCGCGTTTCCTCGCCGGTCCGCATGTTCGCCTAGAACGAACGGCGGGGTTGCGGCGTTCTGCGCGAAACAGCCGCAACGTGCGCACGTTGTCGATTGCGGTAACGCCGCTCGAATTACCGCTCGTCCACCCGTTTACGATCGCGCGCGGCGAAGAACTCGTAGCGCAAACGGCGGTCGTGCGCGTCGATGCCGGCGGTCGCAGCGGAATCGGGGAGGCAACGCCCATCTCGCGCTACGGCGAATCGGTCGAGAGCGTCGTCGCCTTCTTCAAGAGCTACGCGCCCGCAAGCGACGATCCGTACGAGTTGGAAACGTTACTCGACGAAAACATCCCGCCCGCGGCGCGCGCCGGCTTCGACATCGCACTGCACGATGTAATCGGCAAGGATCTCGGCAAACCGCTCTACGCGCTGTTCGGCCTGGATCCGCAGCGCACGCCGGTCACATCGTTCACCATCGGCATCGCCAGCCCGGACGAAACGCTGGCCAAAGTCGCCGAAACCGGCGACCATCCCGTGTTGAAACTCAAGATCGGCGCCGGTTCGCTCGACGACCAAATAGAGATCGTTCGTCTGGTGCGCGAACGCTTTTCCGGGACGTTGCGTCTAGACGCGAACGAAGGGTGGACTCCGCAAGACGCGGTCGATATCTTGCGACGCCTCGAGCGCTTCGATATCGAGTGCTGCGAACAACCGATTCCCGCCGGCAACCCGCAAGCGTTGAGGACGATCCGAGAGCGCACCAACGTACCGATCGTCGCCGACGAGGACGCGCATACTGCGGCCAGCCTGCCGGAATTGTTCGGCTGCGTCGATGGCGTCAACGTAAAGCTGGCGAAGACGGGCGGCTTGCGCGGCGCGCTCGCGATGATTCACACCGCACGCGCAATGAACATGCGCGTGATGATCGGCTGCATGGTCGAGAGCGCGATCGCCGCGACCGCGGCGGCCCATCTCTCGCCGCTCGCCGATTGGGTCGATATCGACGGGCCGTTTCTGACCGCGCGCGACCCGTTTTGCGGCGTAACCTACGACCGCGGCAAACTCGTGCTGCCGAATTCACCGGGCTTGGGCGTTTGCGAAGTGCCTGCCTGATGCGGCGTTACGCCGTATTAGCTCCGCAGCGCTTCGCACGGGATGCCAAAACCGCCCACGGCGTGATCCGGTACGCGCCCGATCCGGTCGTTGCGGTCATCGATCCGGACCATGCCGGCCAACGCGTCCGCGACGTTGTCGGGCATCTCGAAAGCGATGCTCCGGTCGTTGCTACGATCGAGGAAGCATTGCAATTTCGACCCAACGCTCTGCTCATCGGCACGGCGCCCCAAGGCGGCGCGCTACCCGCCAGTTGGCGCGCGGCGGTGCGCTCGGCAATCGATGCACGATTGGAAATCGTCAGCGGCTTGCACGACATGCTGGGCGATGACGACGAGTTCCGCGCCGCAGCGCGCGATGCCGGCACGAAGATCTGGGACGTTCGAAAGCCGCCCGAGGTGCCACTTTTCGATGGCGCCGCTTACGACATCGCCGCGCCGGTGCTACTAACGATCGGTAACGATTGCGCCGTCGGCAAGATGACGGCCGCGCTAGAGCTAGTTCGCGCGGCGCGTGCGGCGGGCGCGCCGGCGCAGTTCGTTCCGACCGGACAAACCGGCGTAATGGTAGCCGGTTGGGGTATCGCGGTCGATCGCGTCGTCGCCGATTTCGCGGCCGGTGCCGCCGAGCAACTGGTGCTCGAGGCCGCGCGGCGCAGCGGCGATCCGATCGTCGTTGAGGGGCAGGGTGCGATCAACCACCCCGCATACGCCGGCGTCAGCTCGGCGCTGCTATTCGGCTGCGCCCCCGACGCATTGGTACTGGTGTGCGATCCGGCGCGCGTTCTGCTCGAAGGCTTCACCGCGCGTTGTATGTCGTACCAACAAACGATCGACGCGCACGAACGTTTGCTGGCCGGGGTCAAACCCGCACCCACCGTCGCAATCGCGTTGAATACCCGCTCGCTCTCGCTGGAGCGAGCGGTTGAAGAAATCGAACGCGCGCGGTCCGAAACCGGATTGCCGGTGGACGACATCGTGCGTTTCGGCGCCGATGCGCTGTACCGAGCCATCGCACCGCAACTCGTCAAACGCAACCCCGCATGAAGCGCGCTATCGCGGTCGCATCGCTGCTCGCGGTCTTGCTACTGAACGCCGCCTGTTCGCAACGTTCCAGCGTCGCGCAACCTGGCGAAAAAAATCCGTGGACCATCCCCGGCGTTCTGCGTATCGGACTCGCCGAGGAACCCGACAGCTTGAACCCGCTTTTTTCGCACAGCGCGTCCGCCGACGTGATGGCCGGTTTGGTCTACTCCTACTTATTGCGCTACGATGCGACCGGAAACTACCTGCCCGATTTGACGACCGTCGTTCCGAGCACGCGCAACGGCGGCATTTCATCCGACGGAAAAACGATCGTCCTGCACCTTCGCAAGGGCGTGCGGTGGTCCGACGGCCACTCGCTGAATGCAACCGATTGGCTCTTCACCTACCGCGTCGTGCTCAACGACCATAACAACGTCAAGAGCCGTTACGGATGGGACGCGCTTGCCGGCGCCGATGCCCCCGATCCTTATACGCTCGTGCTGCGATTGAAACGCCCATCCGCGTCGGTGCTCGGCATACTCGCGATCGGGACGGGATATCCACCGCTGCCGATGCACGCACTCGTTAGGCTGCCGGACCTGAATCGGGCCGCAATTAACGACGCCCCGATTTCGAGCGGGCCGTACGTGCTCCGAGCTTGGAATCGCGGCTCTTCGCTCGAGTTCGCGCCGAACGGGGCGTATTTTCGCGGAGCGCCTGCGTTGCGGCGCCTGACCTACTCGATCGTTCCGGACGTTAACTCGCTCCTGAACGACCTGCGCACGCACGATATCGACGTGTACCCCGATGTCGATCCGGATTCGGTTGCAAAACTCGGCGATATCGAGGGAATCGTCGTAAAGCATCAGCTGTTGGCAAACTGGCACCATCTCGGCCTCAACGTGGCACGCCCGAACCTGCGCGACGTTCGCGTTCGTCAGGCGATCGCGCTCGCCGTCGATTGGGCACGGCTAGAAAAGACCGTCTATCACGGTCTCGATCGACTCGCCGTTTCGGATATCTTTCCGCAGTCGTGGGCCGCGCCGTCGCTCCCCGCGTACGCATACGACCCAGCGCGCGCGGCGAAACTTCTCGACGCGGCCGGCTGGCGTGCCGCTCCCGGTGCGATCCGGTCTCGAAACGGACGGCCACTGACGCTGACGATCTCGGCAACGGTCGGACATCAAGAAAACGAGGAAGCCGAAGTAATGCTCCAGTCGATGTTGGCTCGCGTCGGAATCGACGTGCGGGTGCGCAACTACCCGGCTAATTTATTCTTCGCCCAAAACGGACCGCTGTACGCGGGACGCTACGACATGGAGTGGTCGATCGATACGAACGGGCCAGATCCCGATAACAGCGGTAGTTGGAACGGCGCGTTCATTCCGCCAAACGGCGCGAATACGTCGTGGCTCGACGACCCGATCGTCAACGCGACGAGCACGGCGGCCCAAGCGACCTTCGACCAAGCACGCCGGCGCGCGCTCTATCAGCGCGAAGAAGAACGTCTGCGCGAACTCGTACCGGCGGTATTTTTCAGTTGGGAGACGGGGTATGCTGCAATCAATTCGGATGTCAAGAATTACATACCGGCTGCGTTTATCGGCGACACCTGGAACGCGTGGCAATGGAAGATCTGAGCCGTCCTAGCGCGGCGTACTTCGCGCAATCTTCGAACGACGACGAAAGCACTCGTCTACTGTTTGAAGCGACGCGCGGGGGCGTGTTGAGCTGGAACTCGCTCGATGCCGAGGGATCGATCGAATTCCGCCTTTTACGGGCGCATTTTCCGGCCACGAAGTGGTTGCCGTACGTTCGTTGGGAACCGGGCGGCGCTACTTCGTTTAGCGCCGAGGGCGACGGCGTGCGCGTCGACGTCGACGTGATTTCATCCAATCAACCGTTCGACGGCATCGAGCTTCGCGCGCCCGGCGTTTGCTTCAATCTCGCCGCATTTTCAACGGCGCGACCGGCGCTGCCGTCGCTTTCGCATGCGCGCGATGCACGTATCCTGGACGTCCCGGAACGCTCGCAATACATCGTGGATGGCGAGCGCGGTTGGTGCAGCCCCGCGAGCCTCTCGATGGTTCACGCGTTTCACGGAATCGACATTTCGGTCGAACGGACCGCTCGCGAGGTGTTCGATCGCGCGTACAACGGCACCGGTAACTGGGCGGTCAACGTTGCGTACAGTGGCCGCTTGGGATTGCGCGGCGTCGTCGCACATCTCGGCAATTTCGAGGTCGCGCAGCGCCTCATCGAACGAAATATTCCGCTGGTGTTGTCGTACGCGTGGGCAGCGGACGAGTTGCCGGGCGCGCCGCTCGAACATTCGGCCGGGCACCTCGCCGTGTTGTGCGGTTTTACCGGCAACGGCGACTGCGCGATGAACGACCCGGCAGCGCCGAAGATCCGGGTCGTGTACCCTCGCGCGGCGCTCGAACGCCTTTGGCAACGGAACGGGGCGATCGCATACGTCATCGCCCCGAATGGCGTCGACTATGCAAGCGTCTTGGCAGCGTAGTTGTGCGCCACCTCAATTGATGCTATCATTAATCTCAAATGAGTATGGTCGAAGCGATGATGGACCTGATGGGCGGTCCGGATCTATTCAAGGTTCGCCTCGAGCGCGAGATCGACGTTGAAACCGCCGTTGCGAAGGGCCTACCCGCTAAGGCTCTTCGGTCCTTAGCGGAGCGCACCGGCACGTCGCTACGGCAGCTACAGGAGATCACGCAGATCGATAAATCGACGTTTCAACGTCGCGAACGTTTGAAGACGGATGAATCCGATCGCATCGTGCGAGTGGCGCGCGTCGTCGTCCTCGCCATCGACGCACTAGGTCGTCCCGAGGCCCTCGCGTGGTTGCGGCGTTCGAACCTTGCGCTGGGGAATCGAGTTCCGCTGGACTTGTTGGGATCGGATTCGGGCGTGCGGCAAGTGGAGCAAGTGATCGGCCGAATCGAACACGGCGTCTTCAGTTAGCGTTGCGCGTCTACCGTGCATTCGAACGCAAACACAGTTCCACCGCGTTTACGGGACATGGTGCGAAACTGTACGGCGGTCGATGGAACTCATCGGGTATGGCGGTAGTCTACACGGCGGAAAACTATTCGCTGGTCCTGCTGGAAATCGTCGTGAATACTTCAGCCGGAGCGATCCCCGCGGAAATGCTTTACGTGCCCGTCGACATCCCGGACGGCATACACCTCGAAACGCTCGATACCAGGACACTATCGCCGCACTGGTTCGACTACCCCGCGCCGGCCGAGTGCCAGCACATCGGCGACGCTTGGGCCAAAGGCGGCGCGACCGTTGGGTTGGTGGTTCCTAGCGCCGTCGCTCGAATAGAGCACAACGTGCTCCTCAATCCCCGACACCCCGACTTCGCGCGCCTAAAAATTGGCGCCCCGCAGAACGTATCCATCGATAGTCGTTTGATGACAACTCGATGAAATTGCCGGCGACGCAACCCAACGAGCGCGTCACTCCAATCGCCGAGCTCGGCGACGTGCCGCTACACGTCGCCTTGGTCGAGCCGGAGATTCCACCGAACACCGGCAACGTCGCGCGTTTATGTGCGGCCACCGGTTGCGCGTTGCATCTGGTCGAGCCGCTCGGCTTCAAGATCGACGACCGCGAGCTCAAACGCGCCGGCCTCGACTATTGGCAGCATCTTCGGCTGGCCGTCCATCCATCGCTCGACGCGTTTCTCGAGGCGACCGCATCGCTTTCACGCTGGTTCGTTTCGACACGTGGCCGCGAGCACTACGGCGAAGCCGCGTTTAACCGGGGCGACGTTCTCATATTTGGTAAGGAAACGCGCGGCCTACCGCTAGAACTGCTCGAACGGTACCCCGAACGCACCTTACGCATTCCGATGCGCGAAGACTCGGTGCGCAGCTTGAACCTTTCGACGTCGGCCGGCATCGTTACGTACGCCGCCCTGCAACGTCTCGGTTTTCCGGACATGGCGTAGACGGCGATGAGCGCGCCGGATTTTCGGAATCACGACTTGCTGGCGTACCTGCAATCCCACAGGCTTGCGGTCGTTTCGACCCTTGGGCCGCTGGGTGAGCCACAAGCCGCACTCGTGGGGGTTGGCTGCACGGATTCGTTCGAAATCATTTTCGATACGTTGGCGACGACGCGCAAACACCGTAATCTTCAGCTCGACGATCGGATCGCAGCCGTTTTGAGCGGCCCTGGTGAGCGAACCGTGCAACTCGAAGGCGTCGCGAAACCCGTGTCGCCGGCCGCGCCCGAAGATGCGGAATACCGCGAAATGTATTATCGCACTTGGCCGGAAGGCCGAGACCGCCTGAGTTGGTCCGGCTTAGTGTATTGGCGAATCGTACCAAGCTGGGCGCGCTATTCCGATTTCGAGCACGAACCGTGCATTCGCGAGTTTCGATGGCCTCTCGGGGAATGATCGACCTTGCGGCGTTGTCGTCGATCGAGCGCGCGGTGGTGCGCTGCAAGCGATGCCCGGAGTTACGCGCCTATATCGCGGAGATCGGCGCGGAAAAGAGACGCGCGCATAAAGATTGCGATTACTGGGCAAAGCCCGTGCCCGGCTTCGGCGATCCGACCGCGCGGCTCGTCGTTGTCGGCTTGGCGCCCGGAGCACATGGCAGCAATCGAACGGGACGGCCGTTCACGGGCGATGCGTCGGGAGATTTTTTTTATCCGGCATTATATCGCGCCGGCTTCGCGTCCCAGCCAAACGCGGTAGACCGCGACGACGGCCTGCGCCTAAACGATTGTTTCGTAACGGGCTCGATACGCTGTGCGCCGCCGCAGAATAAACCAACGCCTCGCGAGCTGCAGAATTGCTTCTCCCATCTCGTCGACGAATTCGATGTGCTGATCCGAACGCGCGTCGTGGTTGGATTAGGGTCGATCGCCTTTTCGACGGTCGTAGGTGTGTTACGGCAGACCGGTTACACGCTCCAGCCCGAACGGCCGAAGTTCGGCCACGGTAGCGAACTGGTTGCAACCAAAGGGCGACGCCAAATTCACGCCATTGCCTCGTACCATCCGAGCCGCCAAAACACCAACACCGGCGTGCTGACGGTCGCGATGTTCGACGCGATCTTTGCCCGCGTGCTCGCGCTGCTCGAATGGACCACTCGTTGACGAGCGCTACGATGGAAGTCGAACTTCAACAGCAAGCCCGTGCTTGCGAATTGATGGGATCGCCGTTCGTGGCGACGTTTTTGCGCTCGGCCCGCGACGACTATCTCGGCGGAAGCCGCGTGCGCGACCTATTGGATGCGCGCTCGACGTATTCACGCCCGGGTTTGCGGCTTTCGGGCTCGTTCCACTACCTCGCGTTGGCCGGAGAACCTACGCTCGGCCGGCACTACCCGTCGGTCGGGGGTGACGGCGACGCTCGGCGCGCGTGGTATGCAGCCAGCGCTATTTTAGATCGCGACTCGGAGCTGGTCGAGCGGCTCTTCTGCGAAAACATACAAACCAACGAGTCGCTTCGCTCGATGCCGATTCTCGGCGCATTCCTATACCTTGCCGGCACCTTCGCTCTGCCGTTTCGCATTTTCGAAATCGGCGCCAGCGCCGGCCTGAACTCTCGCTTCGACCGTTTTCGTTACGTCGGGGATGACTGGCAATGGGGCAACGCCGATTCGCCGCTCGTCCTACAAAATCGGACGATTGCGGGACGGCCGGCAAATACCGATGCGTCGATTCGAATCGTGGAACGCCACGCTTGCGACGCGCACCCCATCGACGTCGGCGATATGCGAGCGGTTCGCCGCCTGCAATCGTTCGTGTGGCCGGATCAGGTCGAGCGCCTGCATCGTTTGCAAGCGGCGCTCGCGGTTGCGACAGACCTCCCGGTCAAGGTGGAGCGAGAAGGCTTTGCAACGTGGCTACCGCGAGAAGCTCGTCCACAAAACGGAAGCGTCGCGGTGGTCTTGCAATCGATCGTGGAGGAGCATCTGCCGCCGGCGCAGCGCGACGAATTGCACGCGACGATCGACCGCATCGGCCAAACCGCATCGTCAAAGGCGCCGTTCGCATACGTGAGAATGGAACAGGAGGGGGCCGCGTACGATACGACCGTTCGTACCTGGCCATCGCAGGACACGCTGGTTATCTGCCGCTCCGACGGGCACGCACAGGATATTCGGTGGATGCAATGACCTCGCAATCGCGTAGCAACCGTCTCGCCGCGTTGACGATAGCGCTCGTAGCGCTTGCCGTCCCCGCGAGCCTTCGCGCTCAATCGACGCCGGCTAGTACGGCCGCCGCGTCATCGAGCCCATCTCCCGCTCCGACGCCCGATCTCGCGCTCGTTCAGCAGTTCGAGACGTTCTTTAACGATGTTCTCGCCGGCCAACCGCCGACCCAAAACTTGACGTCCCAGATGCGTACGTCGATGACGCCCGCGGCGCTTGCGCCGGTCGAACAATACTACGCTTCACTCGGAACGCTTTCGCAGTTCCAGTACCTATTCGAGGATCGAATCAACGGGTACCGTCGCTATCACTTTCTGGCGACGTTTTCGAACGGTTCGCAGAAGATCATGTTCGTCTTGGATTCGTCCGGCGATATCGCCGGCTTTTTCGATGAATAGTTTTCGTTAGGTCGCTTTCGTGATAAAGACGTGCGTCGCGTTGGGGGATGAAATTCGCTCGCGCACGCGATAACCGCATCCCACCAGATCTAATCCGTCGAACAAACGCTCGCCCGAACCGAGCAAAACAGGTACTTGGACGAGGTGGAGCTCGTCCACCAATCCGGCGCGCAAGTACTGGCGCAGCGTCGCGACGCCGCCGCCGATGCGAACGTCCTTACCGTTTGCGGCCGCTTTCGCCCGTTCGAGCGCGGCCTCGATCCCGTCGTTCACGAAATGAAACGTGGTTCCACCTTGCATCTCGACCGGGTCGCGCGGATACTGCGACAGCACGAACACCGGCGTGTGGTACACCGGATCGTCGCCCCACCAGCCTTTCCAGCTTTCATCCGGCCAAGGACCGCGCACGGGACCGAACATATTGCGCCCGATGATCCACGCGCCGATGCCGTCGAAGCCCTCGTGCACCAAATCGTTGTCGAGTCCGGTTTCACCGCCGTCGCCCCCGTGCATTTCGCGTTGCGCGCGCGTTGCAAACTGCCAACCGAAAACCGAGAGACCGCCCACGCCGCCGGGATTGTCGATATCTTGATCCGGCCCGGCGCTAAACCCGTCGACCGAGATCGAGAAACAATGTACGCGTACTTTCGCCATATCGATGTTATCGTGCGCGCGGCGTCACGGCGTGGCCGCACCGATCGACCCAGGCGTTCAATCCCCATTTCGACTGCATCGGGTGCACGATCGTATCGGCTCGCGGCTGGCCGAAGGCGCGGTAGGCGCTTCGTAATGCTGCTCGACGCTCGCTTTGCGAACCACCCGACACATCGACCCCAGCTAGCGACGCATCGAAATTCGCCGTGACGGTTGCGGCAACGTCGCCGAACTGCGTCTGCCGAATCTCGCAGGCATGCAGCGTCGTGGTGTCGGCCACCGTTTCGCGTTGATGTCCGCCGCAGGCGGTCAACGCCGTCGCGGTTAGAAGAATCATGCACACGTCAACGCGCAAGTCGGTCCGGTCGTTACGTCCTCGCCGCAGTACTGCGCAAGTGTAAATCGCGCAACAGTTCCGGCGGGACGTCCGATGGAGCGTCCATCATCAAGTCGCGGGCGACTTGGTTTTTTGGGAAGGCGATAACGTCGCGAATATTATCTTCACCGCACGCGAGCATCGCGATCCGGTCTATGCCCAATGCCATTCCGCCGTGGGGCGGCGCACCGTACTCCAAGGCACGCATGAAGAACCCGAAGCGATCCGCGATCTGCTCGGACGTCAAGCCCAGCATTTCGAAAATGCGGCGTTGTTTATCGGCTTGATGAATTCGAATCGATCCGGATCCGAGCTCGTAGCCGTTGAGCACCATGTCGTAATGCTGCGCTCGCATGCTGCGCGGATCGTTGTCGATCAAATCCCAATCGCCGGGCGCGGGCTCCGTAAACGGATGGTGCGCCGGGGCGACTTGTCCGCTCGCATCGTCGACTTCGAGATACGGAAAACCGGTAACCCAGCAGAACGCCATCGCTTCGGGATCGCGCAGCTTGCAGCGGTCGCCGACGACGTTACGCATCTTGCCGGCGACGGAGTACGCCTCCGCCGATGGCCCGGCAAATATCAACATCGCGTCGCCATCCTCCGCACCGCAGATGGCGCGTAGCGCCGTGACGTCAGTCTCCAAAAGAAACTTTGCTGCGGGCGACTTGATGCCGTCGGAAGCCAGCGAAACCCACACCATGCCCTTCGCCCCGAACTCGCGCGCTAGTTCGACCAACCCGTCGAAGTCGCGGCGCGATAGCGCGGCGCCACCGGGATATCGCAGGCCGGCAACGACGCCGCCATCGGCGACCGCCGAACTGAAGACCGAGAATGCGCTCTGCGCGAACGTCGCGCTGAGATCGCCCAGTTCGAGGCCGAAACGCAAGTCGGGCTTATCGACGCCGTATTTAGCGATCGCTTCGGCGTGCGTCAACCGCGGGAACGGCGGCAGGTCGAGATCGAGCGCGCGCTTCCACACGGAACGCATGCACGTCTCCATCACCTCGAGCACTTCTTCTTGCGTGACGAACGACATCTCGACATCGAGTTGCGTGAACTCCGGTTGCCGGTCGGCGCGCAAATCCTCGTCGCGCATGCAGCGCGCGATTTGCATGTAGCGGCCGAATCCCGACACCATCAAAATTTGTTTGAGAATTTGCGGCGATTGCGGCAAAGCATAAAACGTGCCGGCGTGAAGCCGGCTGGGCACCAGGTAGTCGCGCGCGCCTTCGGGCGTCGACTTCATCAGCATCGGGGTTTCGAGCTCCACGAAACCGCGCTCGTCGAAGAAGTCGCGCATCGCTTTCACGATAACGTGGCGCATGCGCAAGTTCGCTTGCATTCGCGGGCGCCGCAAATCCAGGTAGCGGTACTCCAAGCGGAGATTTTCATCTACTTCTCCGTCGGTATTGACTGGGAACGGCGGAACTTGCGAGCGGTTGAGCACCTCGAGTCCGTCCACCGCAACCTCGACGTCGCCGGTCGCCAACCGCGGGTTCTCGGTCCCGGCGGGACGCGCGCGCACCACGCCCGATATGCGAACGACGTCTTCGTGTCGCAGCCGCTCGGCCTCGGCGAACGTCGCGTGCTGTGGATCGAAGACGGCCTGCGTTATCCCGTCGGCGTCGCGTACATCGATAAAGATCAAGCCGCCGTGGTCGCGCCGCCGGTTAACCCATCCGCGTACTGCCGCGGACGAGCCCGCGTCCGACGCACGTAGGGCGCCGCACGACACGTTTTTATCCACCGGACTTGTCACCGTTCAACGCTTCCTTAATTCCAGAGACGTAATAGTATTGTTGCACCAGATCGCGTGCGAACTTCGAGCGTTCGGAGCGGCGGTCGAAATATCCTAAGAGCGGCGGAAGGCCGCGTAGCAGCGAGTGGAGCCCCAGCGAAACCGGCGTCATGCCGAGGCGCAACTTCACGGCAAAATCCGGATGTTTGCGGTAAAAACGAACCGTCGAGCGGCCCGCAAGCCGCATCTTTGCCTTCTGGTCTTCGTGTCCGACGTCTTGGCAATGGTAGTTTACCGCCATCGGCTCGTATTCGATCGTTACGCCGGATTTCTGCAATCGATACCCGAGCTCGAGATCCTCGTGTCCGTAACCGGTAAAACTCTCGTCGAAGCTACCCGCGTTCGCCAGGTCGGTCCGCCCGACCGACGCATTTCCCGTTAAGAAATACAACCACGTAAGATGCGAGCGGGTCGGCGGGTGCAAGGAGCCGCGCTCCGCCGGATGGTCGCGCTTATAGGCGTAGTCGTTGAGATCTTTCACCTGCACTTCCAAGCCGACGACGGCGATATGCGGACGTGCGCGATGTCGCGCCAGATGGCGCGAGAGTAAATCCGGCGACGCCAAAATATCGGAGTCGTTAAACAGCACGACCCGGCCTTGCGCGGCGACGATTCCGGCGTTGCGCGCGGCGGCGCGACCGGAATACGAGCCCGGCAAGTGGCGCACGTTTGGATGATCGGCGGACACGCGCGCGAGGTACTCGCGCGTACCATCGCTCGAGTTGGAATCGCACACCAGCAACTCGTACGAATCGGGCGCAACGTCTTGCGCCAGCAACGTCGGAATTACGTGTTGCAGCGTATCGAGACGGTTGTACGTCGGAATGACGACGGAGCACTCGATCATCGTTGTAACGTAGCCACGCCGCTTACGATTTCGTCGCGAAACCGTAGCAGCGATTCGGAATCCTCTCGGAGCGGCTTTCGCACGAGCACGTGCGGTACGCCGTAGGGAGCCCACTCTTGCGAGTTGAGCCGGAAGTAGCGGTGTTCGAACGCGACGACGGTGGGCCTTCGCGTCGCGCTTGCGACATGGGTAGCACCGGTATCGACCGTAACGACGACGCCCGCGTGCTCGAAGACGGCCGCCCATTGAAAGAACGGCAGGTCGCGCAACACGCGCGTCACGCCTGGGAGCTGTTCGAACGCGGGAGAGACTTCATCGGATTCCTGGGGACAGGTCACCACTACCGGCCCCAACCCCGCGAGGGTCTCGACCACCGAAAGGGTTCCATCGAGCGTCGACCCGTTGCTAAGCCAACGTTTTCCCAAATGCACCACGATCGGGGAAGCCGGCAGCGTTCTTGCCACCACCCGGTCCGCATCGGTGAGGTCCAGCCGCAAGCGGTCGACGCGCTGGCGGGCGCCGCCCAGCGCGACCAGATCGAGCAACTGCTCGACCTCATGCCGCACGATGCGGTGGGGGTCGCGTTCGCACAACTCGGGATCGGCTTCCGAAATCATCAATCGATTTACGTAAAGCGGCGCCGTTAGTCGTGCGACCCAGCGGCGTTCGTACGTGTAACCGACGCGAATCGCCGCACGCGTACCGCCCGCGAGCTGAAGATCGATCGCGCGCGGCGCGAGCGCGATGGCAACATCGAAACGACCCTGCTCGCGCCCGAACTGCGCCGGAGAAGTATCGTCCGGCAGATCCACCAACTCGTCGACGTCGGTGTTGCGCTCCATCACGACGCGATTGTACGGGCTCACGACCATGCGAATACGCGCTTGCGGAAACGAGGCTCGCACCGTCGCGATGGCGGGCGTCGACAGGATCAAATCCCCGATGCGGTCGGTTCGCGATAATAGAACGCTCGAAATCATGCGCCCGCGCGCAACGCGCTTTCGAGTTCGGCGAAGTACGCAGCGCCGGCCAACCAGCGCGCCGCCCGAAGTTCGGCATCGGTCATCGGGCGATCGGGAGATTGGTTTTCAAACATCTCGCGGCGCTGTCTGGCGCGTTGGGGGGACGCGGTCGTGCGATGCCAGGCGCGCTGCATCGGATTGATGCCCGTGGCCAAGTACGATCGCCACTGCGGATGGAGTTTCGCCAACAGAACGGCGGTTCGCGCTTGCGCCCGCGCTTGGCGAATCATCGAGTCGACCGCTGCGATGACCGGACGTGGCTTCCAATGATATACCAACGCGTTCGGATTGAAGGTCGCGCGCACGCCTCGCGCGCGCAAGCGCAGGCCGACGTCGATATCTTCCCAACCGTACTCGCCGAACGATTCGTTGAACGCGCCGGCCGCGCGCAACGTTTCCAGCGGTACCGAAACGTTGGTCGTCCAAAAAAAGTTGCCGCTGTAGTGTTTTAACGACCATACCGGCGGCGGCAAGTCGTCGAAACTTTCCACCGCAATGGCGCCGCCGCGAACGACATCGGCGGGGTGCGTTTCGGCCGAACGTAAATGTTCGGCCACGAAGTTGGGCAGCACCAACACATCGTCGTCGATAAAAATTATGCGCTCGCCCTTGGCTCTTGCGATCCCGGCATTGCGAGCTTTGGCTAACCCGCCGTTGGGCTGTTCGATAATTTCGTACGCACACCGCGCCCGCGCCGCCATGCGGTGCAGCACGGCGGACGTTTCGTCGGACGAACCATCGTTGACGACGACGACCTCGTACGCGTCCTCCGGCACGGTTTGCTCGAAGCACGCATCCAGGACGCGTTCGAGCAGCATCGCGCGGTTGTAGGTGCAGAACTGGATGGTTGCCCGCATGCGGTTATGCGATTGTCTGCGTCGCAGCTAAAATCCGCGCAACGTCGAGCTCGGCGACACAAGCGTAGTCCCGGCAGCGCTCTTTGGTGTCGCCGCGATGGCACGGGTACGACGGCCGAACGATCGCTGCGGCCGGTGCCAACGGGGCCCAGCGGTCTGGAAAGTCGGTCTGAAACGGAAAGATGCCGACCGTCGGACAATCGACGGCCGCCGCAACGTGCATCGAGCCGGTGGTGATGCCGACGAAGGCGCGAGCGCGTTGCGCGAGCGCAGCGAACGCGCCGATCCCGAACTTACCTGATAGCGAAACGACCGTGGGACCATCCGAGGCGACGCGGGACGCGAGAGCGCTCGTCAGCGGCGTATCGGCCGGCGAACCAGTGATTGCAATCGGTACGCCGTACCGCCGGCGCAGCGCATCGATCAATGCGGTCCAGCCCTCCAACGGCCAATTGGGACGTTGCGCGGCGATCGCGTTGCACGGGTTGACGATCAGAAAATCGCCCGAAATGCCCGACGCTGCCAACGCGATGCGCGCGTCGCGTTCGTCGTCGGGGGTGGGAACGAAACGATAGCGAGGGTCGCCGGTATCGCAGCCGATCGCGCGCGCGTAGTCGAGCAAGATGTCGGACCAATGCGATGTGGTATCGCCGATTTCGCTACGCACGACCACCCGTTTGGTAAATCGAAATGAATACAGCCGGCGTGCTTGACCGACCCGTATGGGGATACGAGCGGCAACCGGCACGCGAGCGTTTCGCGGCGTTGCCCACGTTACCACGCACGCATCGTATTCGCGATCCGCGATCGCGCGCGCCAACTCGGCCTCGGGTTTGCCATCGTCGACCAAAACGCCGTCTACATCGGGAACGCGTGCGAGCAAATCGGCGTGCGCGGGTAACGAGAGCGCGTCGACCGCGTCGAAACGGAGGTGCAGCGCACGCGCGACGACCGAGGCGACCAACGCGTCGCCTAAGCCGCCGCCCGCACACGATAGTAGCGCGCGGCTCACGATTCGTCGGCGTCGCCCGGGCGGCTCTGGAGCAGTTCTCGAACGTACAGCTGATCGAGGAAGCGCGCGCGCGCGATCGCTCGCATCCAGGGCGGCAAACGTTCCCACGACGCAGCGCCCGCATACGCGGGCAACAGCCACTCCGGCGTCCAGCGCGCCCGCCAAAAGTTGAACGCATGCGTCCCGGTGGCCGCGCGTGCGCGTTTGTTGGGATGCTTGGCCACGAAACGGTGGGCCATTCGCGCGCGCTCCACGGTCTTTCTGGCTTCGACTTCCAGCGAGTTTTCGGCCGGCAGTTTGACGTGCCAGATGGCTGCGTCCCATGCGAAACGCCGGCCGATGCCGGCTTCGCGCAAACGAACACCGAGCTCGGTATCCTCCCAGCCGTACAAGTCGAAGCGTTCGTCGAAACCGCCGACTTCGCGTAGCGCCGCGCGCGGAACGGACGCGTTGCACGTGCACAGAAACGCACCCGAGTAATTTGCCGCCGTCGGTTTTGGAAAACTGTCGTACGACGGGACGTTGAGTATCGGACCGTTGACCACGGTGCGCGAATGACCGCGATGCGCGTTTGCGTGGGCGGCGACCCAGTGCCTGGGCGCCTGCACGTCGTCGTCGCAAAAAACGACGAGCGCACCGCGAGCCACCTCGATTCCGCGATTGCGAGCCTTTCCGCGATTCGCTTGCGGTTCGAGTACGTAGACGACCGGGTAGACGCCCCGGTTGGACTGCGCTTCCACGATCGCCGGGGTCGCGTCGGTCGACCCGTTGTCGACAACCACGACCTCGAACGCGGGCGCGCCACGCTGTAATTCGAGCGAACGCAGGGCACGGGCCAGCGCGCGCGACCGGTCCTTGGTCGCGATGACGACCGAAACGTTCATTTCGTTTCCCACTACCCGCCTAACGCGAGCAACGATGCGGCCATCCGGTCGGCGGCGCCCTCGTGATCCCGATAAAGGCGATCCAGTCGCGCGGCGGTGCCGGCGACCCATGCGGCGTCGTCGTATCGCTCGAGCGCGACGCGCGCGATACGGCCCGGCGTCACCGTACCGTGCAGTTCGTGGATCAGCATTTCGCCCGCGTCCATATTCGGCTGGGTGTGAAACTGGAACCGCTTGGCCACCGCCATCGCGACCGATCGCTTGAGCGGAATCCCGACGAGCGGAACCCGGTCGAGATACGTGAGCGGGCCGTTGACCGCGACCAACTCCGGTGCGTTGAACGGCGTCACCGCGACCGCCGGCTTACCCAATGCTGCCAGTTCGATCGTTTTGGTTCCCGGAATCGTCAACACCATTCGCGCCCGCCGCGCTGCCGGCAGCGACCGGAACAGGACGGGGATACGATAGCGTCCGTCGAGCGATTCTAGATACCATCGATCGCCGGAATGCACGACGCGCCCGCGTTGTGCGAACACGCGCGGATCGCCGCCGCGCTCGATCGCGACGCGCACCTGTTCGGGCGCGGTAAACGGCGACAATCCAAATGCGATCGGCAGCTTCGGACGTTCTTGCAGAATCTTCAACGCTGCCGTGAAGAACAACGGAAAGAGGTGCGCTACCTCGTGCGGCCTGGCGCCCGGCATGATGAGGATGCCGTCCTCGGGCGCGTCGGGCTCGGGCGGGCTTTGCGCCTCCAGCAGTGCGCCGTCGATCGCCAAGTTGCCGACCGTTTCGATGCGTTCGGCCGGCGTTCCCCAACCGCGCAATTGTTCGACGTTGGCGTCGTCGACCGCGTACGCTCGATCGAACGTATCGCGATACCGCCGGCGCGAAAATTTGTAGGTCGCTGCGCGCCCCTTCAAGCGTGCGTGCAGACGGGCCGCGTGTAACAAGTCGCCGCCGGTATATTGCACCACGTCGACGCGGTCGGGGACGGCGGGCACGTCGCGCCCGAGCGCGAAGCGCACGTACGTTTTCGGGTCGTAAACGCCGGCTTGCGGGAATAACGCGCGCACCGTCTTTGCTTCGAAACCGGTTGCGTAATCGTCCGGCACCAAAAAGACGTGCGCCTCCGTCTCGGGCGCGCGCGCGTAAACCGCGCGCAATAACGGCCGGACCCAACCGGCGACTTCGCCGGGACCGTTCGCGGTGAGTGCGATACGCATTACGGTAGTGTCGGAGAGAACTTCCTCAGTATGCGTGCGATCGTATCCGTCGTGCTGGTTCCCCAGCGATGCGGCGCCAACACGATTCGTCCGCCGTGCTGCAACACGACCGTTCGCTCGGGCAGTTCTTCCTCTCGATATTGATCGCTCTTTACGTGCACGTCGGGGCGAACGATCTCGAGCAACTCTTCCGGCGTGGATTGCGAGAAACCAACGACCGCGTCGACGCTTCGCAGTCCCAGCAAAATTTCCGCACGTTCCTCGAACGGAACGACCGGCCGGGCCGGACCTTTCAAGCCTCGTACCGATTCATCATCGTTGAGGCCCACGATCAACGCGTCGCCCTGCGTGCGTGCCCACGCCAGATATCCAACGTGACCGGCGTGTAACACGTCGAAGCAGCCGTTCGTAAACACGACCGTCTTGCCGCGCTCGCGCAGTGCTTCGCGCCAACCGCGTGCCGCTTGCGCGTCGAGCAGTCCCGGAATACGACTATCCACCATCGTGTGCGACCAACGCAAGAATCTCGTCGGGGGAGGCGGTGGCCGTGCCGAGCTTTTCGACGACGGCGCCGGCAGCGAAGTTCGCCAGCCGCACCGCTTCGCCGATCGGCGCACCGGCCGCCAATGCGACCCCGAGCGTCGCGATGACGGTATCGCCGGCGCCGCTGACATCGAACACCGTGCGCGCGGCGGATGCGACCTGTAAACGTTCCCCGTCGCTGCCGAACAACGCGATGCCGTGCTCGCCGCGGGTCACCACCGCGTAGCGGCATTCCAAGAGCTGCAGAAGTCGCGTGCCGATCGATTCGAGCGCACCGTCGTTGGCAACGACGCCCGTGATCGCGGTGGCTTCGTTGAGGTTGGGTGCGATGCACGTGACGCCACGAAACAACGCGGCATTTCGCGGCTTCGGATCGGCGAGCACCAAGTCGCAAGCAAACGCCGCCTCGACGATTTCGCGCGAGATCAAACCCTTTCCGTAATCGCTGAGAATTACGGCGTCACTTTTCCCGGCGCGATCGCGTACGAAGCGTACGATCTCGTCGTGGCGGTCTGCGCGCGGCGGCGCCGTGGACTCCCAATCGGCACGCACGACTTGTTGGTTGTGCGCGACCACCCGCGTCTTTCGCGTGGTCGGGCGATCGTTCAACGTTACGATCCCCGCGCCGTCGATGCCGGATTCGTTCAACAGCGAGCGCACTTGATCCGCAAAGGCATCCTCGCCGACGGTTGCGGCAAACGTTACGTCGACGCCCAGCGCGCGTAAATTTTTTACGACGTTTCCCGCGCCGCCGAGCGTAAACGAGTGATCGTCTACCGCTACGACCGGAACCGGCGCTTCGGGCGAAATGCGCGAAACCGTTCCCCAAATCCACTCGTCCAGCATCACGTCGCCGACCACCAGCACGCTGCGGCCGCGCACGCGCTCGAAGATGGCGCGCGCGTCGACCGGCATGAGATGCGCGGTCATGCGATGCCGTCGTCGAAAATCAGGCGCTGCTCGACGAGATCGCAGACGATGTGCGCCATGACCTGGTGCACTTCTTGAACGATCGCGGCGTAACCGTCGGGTCCGATTAGCGACAGATCCGCAGCTTGCGCCGCCGCGCCGCCGCCGTTACCGGTGAACGCTACCGCAATCGCCCCGCGCTCGCGCGCGGCTTGCAACGCCGCAACCACGTTCGGCGAGGTTCCGCTGGTCGTCAAGCCGATCACGACGTCACCCGGATGCACGAACGCTTCCACTTGCCGCGCGAACACGCGGTCGTAACCGTAGTCGTTTCCGATGCACGTCAGGGTCGACGAGTTGACCGAAAGCGCTTCGCTATGCAGCCCCGGCCGCTCGCGCAAGTAGCGTCCTGAAAGTTCGGCCGCCATGTGCTGGGCCTCGGCAGCGCTTCCGCCGTTTCCACACCACAGTACTTTCTTGCCGCCGCGCAGCGCGGTAACGATCGCTTCGGCGATCGCCTCGACTTGTTGACGATAGTGGGGTGCGTCCAGTAGTCCGGTGCGGTCGGCGAGCAGTTCGTCGAAGCCGCGACGGCCCATGACGTCCTTCGAACTCGTTACGGCTCGATCCAAAGAAGCTCCGCGCCTTGCGAAACGAGCTCGCCGTTTTCGGGCACGATGCGCGCCACGGTTCCGGCGTAGTCGCTCTGAATCTCGTTGAACAGTTTCATCGCTTCGAGTATGCATACGACCGCGCCGCTTTCAACGCGTTGACCTTCGAGCACGAAGGGCTCGGCGTCCGGCGATGACGACCGATAGAAAACGCCGGTCAACGGGGCGACGATCTTCTTGACGTTTGCCGTCGCACGCTGGGCCGGGGCATCGTTGGCTCGCGTCGCGAGCGCAGCCGGCGCGGCGGATGGTGCACCTTCACGCCGCACCATCTCGTAAACCGCATCGCCGACCTTGACTTTCAGACGGTCCAAGTCGTGCTCGTGCATCAGATCCAGCAGCGTTTGAAGCGTCTGCAGTTCGGCGTCGCCTTCGTTGGGTGGCTGGCTGTCGTGCATCGCGACTAGGTTTCGGCCCGGCTCCCGGCGGGCGCCTCGTTTTGGGCAAAAATCGCGCCGATCTCCCGCGCCAGCCGTTCCGGCGATTCCAGCTGCAGCGCGCGTTCGGACCGGTCCTCGAGATCTCGCAGAAGCACGCGCCCGGCGGCGAGCTCTTCGCTACCCGCGACCAGCGCATATCGCGCGCGATTGCGATCGGCAACCTTCAGTTGCGCGAGCAGCTTGCGGTCGGAGTACTCCGCAAATACCGGGCGACGTAACGTGCGGCGCAGTTCGGCAATCACCGGCACGAGTTCGGTCAGCGCGGCTTGACCGAGGGCGATGGCTTGAATGCCGTCTCGCGGGGCTTGCCCGGCCGCGCCGGCCGCCTCGACGACGAGCAGAAACCGTTCGAGTCCCAACGCGAAGCCGACCGCCGGCACGACCGGGCCGCCAAGTTCTTTCACGAGCCCGTCGTAGCGGCCGCCACCACAGACCGTACTTTGCGAGCCCAACGCTGCGGAGGTGATCTCGAAGACGGTGCGGTTGTAATAATCCAAGCCGCGCACGATTTTCGGGTTAACGACGTACGGAATTCCGATCGCGTCCAAGTACGCTTTCACCGCCTCAAAATGCTCGCGGCACGCCTCACACAACGCATCTTCGAATGCGGGTGCGGTCGCGACGAACGGGCGGTCCGCCGGATCTTTACTGTCCAGCACGCGCAACGGATTGCGTTCCAAGCGGCGGCGCGATTCTTCGCTCAACTCCGAAAGATGCGGGCGAAAATGATCCAGCAACCGTTGTCGGTACGCGGGGCGGCAAGCGGCATCGCCGATCGTATTGATATTCAAAACGACGTCGCTGAGTGCGTACTCGCGCATCAGTTCCCACGCCATCGAAATGACCTCGACGTCGGCTTCTGGTCCGGCGGCACCAAAACACTCGACGCCGAACTGATGGGATTGCCGGTAGCGGCCTTTTTGCGGGCGTTCGTATCGAAAAATCGGACCGATATAAAAGAGCCGTGCTTCGCCGTCCAGCAATCGACGTTCGAGCGCCGCACGAACCACCGGCGCGGTCCATTCCGGTCGCAACGTTAGCTCGCGATCCGAACGGTCGCGAAACGAGTACATTTCCTTCTCGACGATATCGGTGGCGTCGCCGACCCCTCGCACGAACAATTCCGTCGCTTCGAACGCCGGCGTCCGGATCTCGCCGTACCCGAATCGATCGGCCAACGACCGAATGCGCGCTTCCAGGTCGCTCCAGCGGCGCGACTCGGGCGGGACGATATCTTGCGTTCCGCGTGGCGCGGTTACGGCTTGAGGCATCGGCGCTGCCTGTTCGCATTGCCGGGGGCTATTTCCGTGCTGGCCGCACCGGGCCGAAGCGGGATTGTACGGCGATGCGCTTTCGCTACGCAGCCGTGGTGATGGCCGTCGCCCTCGTTCCCGGCGAGCTCCTCCGCAGCGTCTTGGCCGGCTCGGCGTCGGCCTTGTTCGAAGCGCTGCCGTTTCTCGTGTTGGCGGCGGCGCTGCGCCGGTTGTTGCCGCCGGGCGCGGTCGCCTTCGCGGGCTGCGGTTGCACGCCGGGCCCTTCCGCCCGTTCCCTTCCGGCCGCCGCCGCGCTCTGGCTTTCGTTCGGCCCGGTGGTGGCGCTGTCGCGCGTTTTGGCCGCCTGCGCCCTTGCCCGATTGACCGGCCCGCGCGCCCGGCGCTCCAGCGAGTGCGGCCATTCAAACGGCGCGAACCTGTTGACGGAACTCAATACGCTCGTGCCGGCAGCATTGGGTGCCGGGCTGTTAGCGTCGGTTGGGTCGTGGGAACCGGCGCGCGTTGCACCGTGGCTGCAGTTCGCCGGCGGTGCGCTGGTGGGGTCGCTCGCCGCACCGTGCGGGCTTGCAACTGCGGCCTTGGCGACATCGCTGCACGCGCGCGCACCGCTGGCGGCTGCGGGACTGTTGTGCACGGCCGGCATCGCCGACATCCGAGCCTTCGTCGGTCTTTCGGACGTCCCGGCGGATGACGCGCTGGCGTATGCGGCACTCGCGATTGCTTCCACGGCGATCGGCTTGCATCGCGGCGCGGGATTCGTGCACCCGACGCTCGGGGCGGCGTTGCTGCCGTGCGCGGCGATCGCGATCGGCGCGGCTCTGCGCTTCCGCAAACGTAGCGCGGCGGCTTTGCGAATCGCGCCGGCGATCATGTTGGCCGGCGCCTTCGCCGGTTCCCCGCCGCCGCAATACCACGCAAACGAGACGACGATGGCCGGCCTCTTCGCGGGCGAACGGCTGACGTTTACCGGAACGTTGTCGAATCGCGAAGTGCTGGTTCGATACGCGATAGCGTGCTGCCGTGCCGACGCGATGCCGGTCGCCGTGCGCTGCACGCGAAGACTCGCATTCGCCGATGCGACGTGGCTTCGCGTCGATGGAACGGTCGTGCAACGAAACGGCCAGTTTTTGCTCGACGTGGCGGGCGCTCGCCGGATCGCCGCGCCCGCCGATCCGTTCGTCTATCGCTAAGCGTTAGTCGCCGCGGCCGCGCTCGAGCAGCTCGACCGGAATGCCATTTGGATCCTCGATAAATGCGATCGCGCGCGTGCCGCTCGGTGACTTGTAGACGTCTTTGGTGATTTTTACGCCCTTACTTCGCAAACCGTCGACGTATTCGCGCAAATCACCATCGGCTTCGATCGCAAGATGTTCGTATCGATTGCCGATCTGATATGGCGGGTGTTCTTCCAAGTCGTACACCAATTCGATGTACGAGTTCCAATCATGACCGACGAACGCCATATCGGCGTTGCCTGGATGGTGGTTCGGCCCGCCCAACAGTTTCAGGCCAAGCGTATCGGTATAAAATCGGATCGATTCGTCCATATCGTTGACGAAGATGGACGTGTGCAAAAAGCGTGGCATGGGGTGTTTGTACCCGTGCGAAGCCGGTTCGCTCAGTGCGTGAAGTAGCGATAGCTCGAAAAGACGAGCACGACCCCCAAGCGGTCGGCCGTCGCAATGACCTCGGCGTCACGCACCGAGCCCTCGGGCGCGATGATCGCGTCGCAACCGCCTTCGACGGCGGCCTCAAGACCGTCCGGAAATGGAAAGAACCCGTCGCTCGCGCACGCGGCGCCGGTTACGCCGGCCCGGATGGCGGCGATTCGCACGGCCGAAACGCGGTTCGTTTGACCCGCGCAGATCCCGCGCGTCGTGCCGCCCTTTACGATCACGATGCCGTTGGATTTCACGTGACGAACCACGTCCCACGCGAGCGCGATGTCGTGCCACTGCTGCGGTTCGGGTTGTTTTTGGCTAACGACGCGCCAGCGTTCGGGTGCGGCCGCGGGATCGTTGTCTTCGGCCAATACGCCGCCCAACGCGCTGCGCACGCGCAGCTCGGCAGCAAGTTCGTCCGGCAGATCCACCGGAAACCGCATGATGCGCAGATTTTTCTTTTTCTCGAGCAACTGGAGGGCGTCGTCGTCGAACGCGGGCGCCGCCACGATCTCCAGAAAAAACTGCGCGAGCGACCGCGCCGCCGCAAGATCGATGCGACCGTCGGTTGCGACGATGCCGCCGTACGCCGAGATCGAATCGGCAGCCAGCGCGTCGGCGATCGCAAGATCGACCCGCGAACGTTGCGCGACGCCGCACGGAACGGTGTGTTTTACCACGACCGCACGCACGAAGCGTTCCTGTTCGCTCCCGATATCGGCGCCGAGCGCGGCGCGCGATAGCAAGCGCAGCGTCGCATCCAAGTCGAGCAGGTTGTTGTAGCTAAGCGTCTTGCCGTGCAGTTGTTCGGGCAACCGGTCGCGCCGGTCGAGATAAAATGCGGCCCGTTCTTGCGGGTTGGTACCGTACCGCAGCCGCTGTACGAGCGGCAGCGTCAGCGCGAGCGCGCCGGGCAGTTCGCTGGGCAGCACCTCGCCGGCGGTTGCAAGGTAGTGCGAGATAGCAACATCGTATTCGGCCGAACGTTCGAAGGCCGAAATCGCCAGGCGCCGGCGCAACGCGTTAAGATCGCCGCCTTCCGCCACCGCGCGAAGAAACGGTTCGTACTGCGAAGGACTGCTGAGCACCGCGACGTGCGCGAAGTTTTTCGCGGCGGCCCGGAGCAACGAAACGCCGCCGATATCGATCTGCTCGATCGCGTCTTGCAGCGTCACGCCCGGGTGTCCGACCGTATCCTCGAACGGATAGAGATTGACCGCGACGATATCGATCGGCGGGATCGCGTAGATTTCGGCCTGGCGTGCGTGCTCCGAATCGGCGCGGTCGTACAAGATGCCGCCAAAAATTTTCGGGTGTAACGTCTTCACGCGGCCGCCGAACAGTTCCGGAAACCCGGTAATCGAGCCGGCGTCGCGGACCTCGACGCCGCGCTCTTCCAAATACGCTCGCGTTCCGCCGGTAGCGTACAGCACCATTCCGCGCTCCACCAGCGCGCGCGCCAGGGTTTCGCATCCGGCCTTGTCCGACAGCGAGAGCAGCGCCGCCGAGCGAGTGTCAGACAAGCGAGAGCTCGGCATCGACGGGGGCGAGTTCGGCCGAAACGATCGCGCTGACGCCGGGCTCGCGCATCGTAACGCCGTACAACCGGTCCGCCAACTCCATCGTCCGCTTGTTGTGCGTCACGATGATCATTTGCGCGTTCGCGGAAAACTGCCGAACCATGCTCGCGAACCGTTCGACGTTGGCGTCGTCGAGCGCCGCGTCGACTTCGTCGAGCAGATAAAACGGCGACGGACGCACGGCCATCAGAGCGAAAATCAACGCCGCCGCCGTCATCGCTCGCTCGCCGCCCGAAAGCGCCGCCAACGGCATGGATTTTTTGCCCGGCGGCGCGACCGCGATTTCTATGCCAGTTTCCGACAAGTTCTCGGGATTGCTCTGCCACATCGAGGCCTGGCCGCCCGGGAAAATCTCGGCAAACGTTTTGGCGAACGCTTCGGCTACCTTGGCGAACGTTTCGTTAAACTGCGTTTGCGTTTCGCGTTCGATCTCGCGAATCGATTCCAGCAACGTTTCGCGCGCCGTGGTCAGATCGTCCATCTGCTCGCGTAGAAACGTGCGTCGCTGCTCGAGTTCGTCGCGCTCGGCCTCGGCGTTAAGATTTGCGTTGGTGGCTAGGCGTGCGAACTCTTCGCGCAATCGCGGCAGCTCGTCGAGAACCTCGTCCGCCTCGCCGGCGTAGCGCGCTTCCACATCCCGGCACTCGTCGTCGCCGGCCGGATTGGCCGCAAACTGCGAAACGAGCATGCCGAGTTCCGCATCGATCTCGGCCAAGCGAGTGCGATCGCGTTCGCCGGCAGCTGACGCTTCACGCTCGCCGTGCTCGGCCATCTTGAGATCGGATTCGATCTGCAACTGTTCGGATGCAAATCGCTCGCGTTCCCGACGGGCGCGCTCGAGTTCGGCATCGCCCTCGGTTACGCCGCGGCGTATCCCCTCGATGCGCGCGTGCAAGGATCGCGTTTCCTCCGCCAGCGTCGAGATGTCGGCCAGCATGACCTCACGCGCATCGATCGCGCGCTCGCCGTCATCGTCGAGAATTCCGCGTCGAGCCCGCGCGGCGTCGCGTTCTGCCGTTAACGCAGCCAACCGTTCGCGAATGTCGGCCGAACGCGCGGCCGCTTCCGACTGGCGCTCTTCGGCCTGCCCAATCGTCACCCGCGCTTTGGCCAACTCTTCTTCCAAGCGCGCGCGCTCGGCGTCGGATTCGACGCCGGCCGGTGCGGCGGTCTGGTTGTTGCGATGCCGCTCTTGCGACTCGCGCTGCCGTCCGGTAAGTTCTTGCACGCGCGCGACCGCAGCCGCACGCTCCGAGCCCACGCGTTGCGCGTCGGCGGTAGCCGCAGCGGCCTGCGCCCGCAACTCGGCAAGTTGCATATCGACGTGCGCCAACGCGCGGCGTTCGGTTTCGCGCGCGTCGACCGCGGATTGCGCCCGTTCGTGCCCGGCCGCAAGGTCTGTCTCGCCGCGTTCCAACGCCGCTCGCAAATCGACGAGCGTTTCGCGCAAGGTGCGCGCTTGCACGCGCCGCGACAGGATCGATCGTTCGCGTTGAAACCGGCCACCGGTGATCGCGCCGCCGCCGGTGATTTGCTCGCCGCCCAACGTAACCACCGTGTCGCGCAGGCCGCGCAACCGCACCAAATCGATGCCCGTCTGCAAACGGTCGACGATCAAAACGTTTCCAACCAAGAAATTTACGACGCTGCGATACCGCTCGTCGGTTTCCACCAACGAATGCGCGTAGCCGATCACGCCCGGCACCCGCGCCAACTCCGCGTTCGGCGCCCTACCCTCGCGATTGCGCAACGTGTCGAGCGGTAGGAACGTGGCGCGTCCGGCTTCCTTGCGATTCAAAAATTCGATGCAGCGTTCGGCATCTTCGGAGGTCGTGGTGATGACGTTCGAGAGGCGCGCGCCGAACGCGACGTCCATCGCGCGTGCGTAACGCTCGTCGATCGTTACAAGGTTCGATACGATGCCTTCGATGCCGCGTAACTCGTCGCGCTGCCACGCCTCGACGACCGCTCGCGTTCCGGGGACGTGTCCTTCGAGCGCGTTCTCGAGCTCTTCAATCGTGTGCAGGCGCGATTCGGCGGCGGTGACGGCGGCCGTCGCATCGCGATGACGCGACAGCGTTTCGGCCAGATCGTCTTGCGCCAGCGACGCTTCGCGTTCGACGTTTCCGAGCCGCTCGGCCGTTTCGCGCTTAAGCGCCTCGAGCTCGTTTGCGCGCTGACCGCGCTCCCGCAACGTTTGCGCCACGGTTCCGGCGGCGATTTCAAGCTTTGCCGACGCCTCGCGCGCGCCTTGCAGCTCGCGATCGATTTGTTCGCCTTGCGCGCGCAACGTTTCGGCTTGCACGCGCCGCTCCGCATCGGCGGCGGCGCGTTCGGCGGCGGTGGCTTCGACGTCACGCAGCTGCGTGAAAACGCTTTCGAGCACGGCACGAGCACCCGTAAGCGCGTTGGCCGCTTGAAGTTCGCGTTCGCGAGCCGCTTCCAGCTCGACGATCAACGGCGCGATTTCGCGTTCGCGTTGTTCGATCGCGGCTTCGAGGTTCGCGCGCTCCTGTTGCGCGCGAGCGGCGTTTTCAGCCGTTTGCGTCGACTGCCGTTCCAAGGCTTCGCGCCGCGCCAAAGCAGCGGCGTAGTCCGCCTCGAGCCGTGCGAGCTCGGCGCGACGGGTCTGCACTTGGGTACGCGCTTCTTCGAGGGCTAACTCCTGACGGTATACCGCGGTGCGCGACTGCGTGAGCTTCGCGCCCAAACTGGCGGCGTTTGCGGCGGCTGCCACCCGCCGTGTTTCGCCCGCGTCTAACTGTGCGCGAACGGCTTCGCGTTCGGCGCGACGCGATGCGCCGGCGCGCAGGTAGCCGAGGATTTCGAGATCGCGGACCCGCGCGCTCACCTTGCGATAACGTTTGGCGCGACGCACCTGCGTTTCCAGTTCCGGTCCGCGCCGTTCGAGCTCGACGATCAGATCGTTGAGCCGGACCGCGTTACGTTCGGTCTGTTCGAGACGCCGCAGCGACTCGTTTTTGCGCGCCAGGAACCGGCCGATTCCAGCGGTCTCTTCGAAGAGCACGCGACGATCGGTGGGTTTGCTGGTAAGAACGGCGTCGATTTGACCCTGCGAGATCATGGCGTAGGACCCCACGCCCAAGCCCGTGCCCGAAAGCAAATCGGCGATGTCGCGTAGGCGCACCGGCGCGCGGTTGATGAAATACTCGCTATCGCCCGTCCGGTAGGTGCGGCGCGTTATTTCGACCTCGTCGAAGGCGAGTGGCAAGCGCCCGTCCGAGTTATCGAACAGCACCGATACCTCGGCCAAGCCGAGCGGTTTGCGCGCGTCGTTGCCGGCGAAGATGACGTCCTCGAGCTTGCCACCGCGCAGGCTCTTGTTGGACGTTTCGCCCAGCGACCAGCGAAACGCGTCGACCAAATTCGATTTGCCCGAGCCGTTTGGGCCGACGATAGCCGTAATGCCCGGCGAGAACGTCAGCGTCGTCGGATCGGCGAACGTTTTAAAACCGAACGCTTTAATGTGCTTCAGATTCACGTAGATTTTCCAAGGCCGGTTAGCGCGTCGGTTGCGGCTGCGCGCTGCGCCGCCCTCTTCGACGGACCGTTGCCGGTTCCCAGAGCCCGATCGCCGGCCCAGACCACCGAGGTGAACGCCGGCTGTTGTGGCGTGCCGCTGCTCGTTTCGAGATAGACCGGCGTAGCCGCGAGATGCTCTTGAGCGTAGTGCTGCAGCCGCGTCTTCGGATCGACCAAATCGCGCAAGCGCGCGCCGGCGGGTTCCACGTGTTCGGCCAGCAAGAAGCGGCGCGTCTTCTCGATTCCGTAGCGCAAAAACATGGCTGCCACGAATGCTTCGAACGCATCCGCAAGGACCGAAGTGTTGTCGGTTCCGCCGGATGCGCGCAGGCCGGCCCCGAGTTGCAACAGCGCTGCGAAACCCAAACGCCGTGCGGTCGACGCGAGCTCGCCATCGTTAACGATCGCGGCCTTGCGCAGCGTCAGCATGCCTTCGGGCTCGTCTTCGAACCGCTCGTAGAGCCACTCGGCCGTAACGAAACCCAGCACCGAGTCGCCGAGAAATTCCATGCGCTCGTTCGACGGTATGCCGGTTTCGCGCGCGCAACTCTCGTGCACGAAGGCGCGCTGAACGAGCGTGAGGTCGCCGGCTCGAGAAATGCCGGCCAACCGGAGCAAACCTCGCAGCCGCCGGCGATGCGCCTCGCCAGACAACGCAGTATTATCTGACTTTGCCGAAGACGATCACGCTGTTGTGACCGCCGAAACCGAACGAGTTTGAAAGGGCGACGCGTACCGGCGCTCGCCGCGCGATGTTCGGAACGTAGTCCAACGTGCATTCCGGATCCGGAAATTCGTAATTGATGGTGGGCGGCATGATGTCGTCGGCCACCGCCAACACCGTCGCGACGCCTTCGATCCCGCCGGCCGCACCCAACGCGTGACCGTGCATCGATTTCGTCGAGCTGACCCCGATACGCGTCGCGTACTCGCCAAAGGCTTTCTCGATCGCCTTCGACTCGGCCGGGTCGCCGATCGGCGTCGACGTTCCGTGCGCGTTGACGTAATCGACGTCGGCCGGGGAAATGCCCGATTTTTCGAACGCGCGCGTCAGCGCGAGCATGACACCGGCGCCGTCGGGGTCGACCGCAACCAGATCGTAGGCATCGGCGGATTGTCCGTAGCCGAGCATCTCACAGTAAATGCGTGCGCCGCGTTTCTTGGCGCTTTCGTACTCCTCGAGCACCAAAACACCGGCGCCTTCGCCCAAGACGAAACCGTCGCGCTCGCGATCGAACGGCCGGCTGGCGCGCGTTGGGTCGTCGTTTCGCGTCGACATCGCGCGCATCGATGCGAAGCCGCCGATCGCCAGCGGCGAAACCGTCGCTTCGCTTCCGCCGGTGATCATGGCGTCGGCATCGCCGTACGCGATGTAATTATACGCCGTGATGATGGCGTCGTTACCGCTGGCGCAGGCGCTACCGGCCGAGAATATCGGCCCGCGAAAACCGTGCCGCATGGAGATGTGCGCGGCTTGCGCGTTCGACATGAGCATTGGGATGAAGAACGGTGTGACCTTAGCCCACGTTCCGTTCTCGCTGGCCTTTTCGGAATTGAGCCAGAAGGTGATAATGCCGCCGATTCCGGTGCCGAGCACCGATCCCACGCGCGTCTTGAAATCCGCGTCGTCGGGAAGATTTGCGTCGGCGATCGCCTCGGCCGCGGCCACCACCGCGAACTGCGTGAAGCGGTCCATGCGGCGCGCATCCTTACGGCCGAGCAGATCTTCGGGTCGAAAGTCTTTGACCTCGGCCGCAATCCTCGTTGCGAACAGATCCGCGTCGAACGCCGTGATCGGACCGACCCCGGATTCGCCGGCCACGCAGTTCTGCCAGAAGTCTTTGCGGTTGTTTCCGATGGGCGTTACCGCGCCGAGGCCGGTGACGACCACGCGGCGGCGCGGGGATGGGGTAAACGATTCGCTCAAAGCCTGAGCAAGTTACGTCGGCGCCGAATCGGTCCCTTTTAGCGACGTTTTACGGTCGTGCGAACGATGACTGTGATCAGCAATCCGAGCGCGGCAAGAGCCAGGAGCGCTCCCGCCAGCACGCCGATACGGGTGAACGCGACCCGCTTCGCGATGCCGGCGCAGCGCTCGAAGCCATCCCCGAGCTCGACCTGCGCACACCACGCAATGCGCCAGCGCGCTCGCCACATGCCCGACATCCCGGAACCGTAGGAAGGCCAGCCGTTGGATGCGTCGCCCCATAACGATCGCATCTGCTCGTCGCGGCCCAGCCGTTCATGTAGCGCTCGCACGGTACGCGCGTCGATTCCATCGACGTTCCACATCGCGTCGAAATCGTGCGGTCCGGTCCATCGTTGCGTCGTTTCATCGAATGCATACGACCGTACGTCGCGCAGTGTCGCGTCGCTGCCGACACGCGCCACATAGAACAACGGGTTGTTATCGTAGATTGGCGAGGCGGCCCCGAACACAGCGATCGCAACGTCGCCGGCTGCGCGTACATCGAAGCGGTGCGTGTGGCCGGCGATCGCGAACGCGACGCGATTGCGCGGGTCGGCAATCGTCTGCACCAAACGAGCGTTCCACGGCGAACGAAGGAACGGCCAGGCCAAAAAACCGCGTGCGAACTGCGTTGAAAACGCGTCGTACCCCGGCGGAACGTGCATCAACAACACGTTGCGGACGCCGCTGGGTACGTTCGGAAGCGTGGCCTGCAACCAATCGAGTTGACGTTGCGGTGAGGAGGCAGTGCTCCCCGCGCACGCGCCGCGCTGCATCTGCGAGTAGACCACGGTATCGAGTACGACGATCCGCGTTCCATCGAACGGCTTTAAGGCGTAGTAGCCGGCGTTCGCCAGTTCCGCGGACGCTTGCGCCGCCGCGCCCCTACGGAGCAGCGGTGCCCATATTGCCGAAAGCGCGCGGGCGTAGGGCGTACCGAAATCGGTTCGATAGTCGCCGCACGGGATATCATTATTTCCCAGCGCAACGGCAAAACGGCTGCGCGGGAACGCCCGGCCCAGTGCGCCGGCAATTTCGGCCATCGCACGCAACCCGGCCGCATCGGCGGATTCTCGGCGAGCGTGAGCGCGCATATCGAAGTGATGGGCCAGAAAGTCCCCCGGCAAGACGATCACCGCGGGGTCGGGGGCGGCAGCGTGCATGGCCGTTACCAAGGATTTGAGCAAGGCGGCGTTACCGTCGCGACGGTACGGCGCCGGTTGCGGTGATCGATCGAAGGGGTTCAGATGAATGTCGCTTACGACGAGCCAGACGTCGCTCTTGGGTGCGACCCCAAGCAGGACGAGCGTCATCAGGAGCGCGGTAACGATGCGGCTCATCGCCCGGTCGATTCGTCCACAAACGCTCGGAGCCCGGTTCCGTCCTTGACGCTCGCGCAACTACCCTCGTATAATCAGTGGCTGTCTGTCACCGGCCAGGCCGGGGCAGTTCTTTTGTTAGTGTGAGGAAAATTTTCGATGAAGCGGACCTTTCAGCCGCACAATCGACGCCGCAAGCGCGTCCACGGGTTTCGAGAGCGCATGAGCACCAAGAACGGCCGCAAAGTGCTGGCGCGCCGTCGCAAAAAGGGTCGTCATCGCCTGACGGTCTAATGCGCCGCTTTGCCGCTTTGCGACGCCGGGCGGATTTTGCCCGGCTCAAGCGCAGCGGCCGCCGGACCACCAGTCAAAGCGTCATCATTTACACCACCCCCGCCGCCGCAGGGGATCCCACATCGCTGGTCGGCATCACCGTCAGCGCATCGATCGGAAAAGCCGTTGTCCGTAATAAGCTGCGCCGTCGCATCTCGGCGATCGTGAACGATCTGATCGGCCCGGGCCCTATGCGCATGCTGATCGTCCCGCGTCCTTCGGCCGCAAGCCTTTCGTTCCAGGATCTGCGCGCCGAACTCGCCACGCTGGTCTCCCGGTAAGGTGCGCGAGATCGGGATCGCATTAATTCGCGCCTATCAGGTCGTCGTCTCGCCGTTTCTACCGCCTGCTTGCCGCTTCTACCCAAGCTGCTCGCAGTACGCGGTTGAGGCGATCCGCGAGTACGGTTTGTTGCGCGGGGGCGCGTTGGCGCTCGCGCGCCTGGCGCGCTGCCATCCGCTGCACCCAGGCGGCATCGACTTCGTCCCCGTCCGCGTTCCGAAGAGCTCTCAAGGAAATCGAAATCGTTGCATCCGCTCGCGCACGTAATACTCGCTACCTCCTGGCTCGACCCGATCGTCAACGCCCTCTCATGGGTGGTCTTGTCGATCAACAAACCGATCCAGAACCTCGGCATCACGCTCGTGATCTTCGCGGCCCTGATTCGCCTGGTCTTTTGGCCGCTGAACACCGCGCAGTTCAAATCGATGCTCAAGATGCAGCGCATCGCACCCCAAATCAAAAAGCTGCAAGCGCGGTACAAAGACGATCAACCAAAGCAGCAACAAGAAACGATGGCGCTCTACAAACAGCAGGGCGTCAATCCGCTGGCCGGGTGCTGGCCGATGCTGGTGCAGTACCCGTTTATCATCAGCGTTTATTACGTCGTTCTGAATCACCGGCAGCTGTTCGAAAACCAGGACTTTCTGTGGATCGGCTCGCCGCTGTCGCAACTGTATCCCAAGTTCATGGCCGTCAGCTTAGCGCACTCGGATATCATCCTGTTGGTGCTCTACGCGCTGTCGATGTATTTGAGCGTACGCTTCGGCAGCATGCCCGCTTCGGATCCGCAACAGGCCAGCATGCAGCGAACGATGTCGCTGGTTTCACCGCTTATGCTCGGCTTCTTCGGTTGGAAGTACCAATGGCCGTCTGCGATGGTACTCTACTGGCTGTCGTACAACATCTTCACGATGGCCCAAACGTTTTACATGTTGCGGCGGTATCACGAACCACTGTCGTTTGCGGATAGCGAGCACGTCATCACCGACGACGTGCAGTTGCCGGCGAAACCCGTCAAAGCGATTTCGAAGAACGCCGCTGCCTCAAACGGAACGTCAAATCGCCAAAAGAAAAAGAAGAAAGGCGCGCAATCGTAGCCATGCTTTACGAAGACGATTTCGAGTACGAAGAACAACCCGCCGATATTCGCGACCGCGCGATTCCCGGGCGGCCGGGCGGTGAAAACCGCGGTCCGCGCGGGGGCGGCCGGCGCACTGGCGGACGTCCACCCAACGGGCGCCGGTACGGGCCGCCGTTGCACCGCTCCACCGGACCGCGCGAGCATTTCGAGCTGCCCGAAGACGCCAAGCCGGCCCGCGATATTCTGGCCGAATTGCTGCAGTTGATGGGCTTGGCGAACGTCGAAATCCATTACATCCCGCGCTCCGAAGGCGAGTATCTGGAAGTCACCGGCGCGGAACTCGGAATGCTGATCGGTCGCCACGGAAACACGCTCGAGGCGCTCAACCTGGTGGTGAACAACGCGTTGAACGCGGGAGTTCGAAGCAATCGCCGCTACTACACGGTCGATGCCGAAGGCTACCGGGCGCGCCGCGCCGAGCACCTGAAGTCGCTCGCGCTCGCAACCCGCGAGCGGACGACCCGCGAGAACTCCCCGCAGCGCCTGGAACCGATGCTGCCGTCGGAGCGCAAGATCGTCCATTTGGCGTTAGCAGACTTCCCGGATGTTCGGACGGAGTCCGAAGGCGAAGAGCCCGAACGCCGGGTCGTCGTCTTCCCCAGCTAGGGGTTCCGTCGATCTGACGGCCGAGACGATCGTGGCCCTTGCGACCCCGCCCGGCCGCGGTGCGGTCGCCGTCATTCGAGCCAGCGGACCGGCCGTGCGCGCGATCGCCGGGCGGCTGGTTCGCGGACGTCACGTCCTGCAGCCGCGCGTGGCCGCACGGGCCGACGTTCTCGACGTGAACGGGCGGCGCATCGATCGCGGCCTGGCATTATTTTTTCCGGGCCCAGCCAGCTACACCGGTGAGGATGTCCTCGAGCTGCAGGTCCACGGCTCGCCGGTTGTGGCCCGCGAGATCGTACGCGCCTGGTTGGCCTGCGGTGCGCGCAATGCCACCGAGGGCGAGTTCACCCGGCGCGCATTCCTCAATGGAAAGATCGGCCTACACGAAGCCGAGGCGGTGGCCGATTTGATCGCGGCGGAAACGCGTTCGGCCGCCCGCGCCGCCGCCGCCAACCTCAACGCAGGGCTAAATGACGCGCTGATGCGCGTTCGCGAAGGACTGGGCGACGCGCTCGACGTTCTGGCCGCGGCGGTCGACTTTCCGGACGAAGTCGCCGATCCCGACCCAAGGGTGCTTGCCGCGGCAATCGATGCGGCGGTTTCTACCCTACAGCAGCTGCGTATCGACGGGGAACACGGCCGCTTGATCCGCGAGGGGGTGACGGTGGCCATCGTCGGCCCGCCCAATGCGGGGAAGTCGTCGCTGCTCAACGCCCTGTTGGGCGAAGAGCGCGCGATCGTCTCGGACGTGGCCGGAACCACCCGCGACACCATCGAGGAGTCGATTGCGATTGGAAACGTGCTCGTTCGCCTGGTCGATACCGCCGGGATACGTTCGCACGCCGGACGCATCGAAACGCAGGGGATCGAGCGCACGCATCGCGCGCTGGAGGGCGCGCGCGTGGCGCTGGTCGTGATCGACGGTTCCAAGCCACTCGACGACGCCGCCCGCGATTTGCTGGCGCGGACAGCAGAACGCCCGCGCGTAATTTTTTTCAACAAATCCGACTTGGGCGAGGTAGCGATCGACGGGTTCGACGACGCGCAAACCGTTCGCGGCAGCACCTGGGATGTTCGAACGCGGGCCGGCATCGAAGCCGCGGTCGCCGTCGCAGGATGGGGCGGCGAAGACCCGGATTTGGAGCGCCCGCACCTCTCCGCGTTGCGCGAGTTCGACGCCGTCGAGGAAGCGTTGGATGCGTTGACCGTCGCGTCGGAGACGTTGCGCGGCGGCGAGCCGGTCGACCTCATCGCCGGCGAATTGCAACGCGCGATCGCCGCGTTGGGCCACGTTAGCGAAAGCGTTGCGGGCGAGGAATTGCTCGATCGAATTTTCGCTCGCTTTTGCATCGGCAAGTAACGCCGCACGGAATCGCAAGATTTCGCGATGCGCCGTTGAAGGCGAACGCAAAGTTGCTAAGCTTGCTTATAAGAAGGAGCAAGGACATGGTGCACGTTCTCGCGCGGAACTGGTGGGCGCTGCTCATCCGCGGCATCGCCGCCGTCATCTTTGGAGTTCTTGCGTTCGCTTGGCCCGGAGCGACACTATTTGCGATCTGCATTCTCTTCGGCGCTTATGCGTTCGTCGACGGCGTCTTCGCAATCGTTTCGGCGGTGCGCGCCGCACAAGCGCACGAGCGCTGGTGGCCCTTCGTCCTCGAAGGTATCGTCGGTTTAGCCGTTGCGGCCGTGACGTTTTACGACGTCCGCATCACGTTCTTGGCGCTCTTTTTCACGGTAGCGGTTTGGGCGTTCGTCACCGGGATTCTCGAGATCGCGGCCGGCATTCAACTCCGTAAATCGATCGCCAACGAGTTCTGGCTGATCCTCGCGGGCCTCGCATCGATCGTGTTTTCCATCTTGATGTTCTGGCATCCGATCGCCGCGACGGTGGCGATCGTCTGGATCATCGCGACCTACGCGATTATTTTCGGCATCATCATGATCGCGCTTGCGTTCCGGTTGCGCGGACATTCCGCTCCCATCGGAACCGCTGCCGCCGTGTGACGATGCCGACGTCGCGGGACGACGACGCGGCCGTCATCGTCGTCGGCGGCGGTCACGCCGGATTGGAAGCCGCATTGGCATCGGCGCGTCTCGGCGCGCCGACCTTGCTCCTCACCGGCGACCCTTCGAAAATCTGCACGCTCCCGTGCAATCCGTCGATCGGCGGCAGCGCCAAGGGGCAGCTGGTGCGTGAAATCGACGCGCTGGGCGGGGCGATGGGGCGGCTTGCCGACCGTAGTTCGCTCCACTCGCGCTTTCTGAACGAGAGCAAAGGTCCGGCCGTTCGCGCCCTTCGCCAGCAGATGGACAAGCCTGGTTACGCTCGGATTGCCGTTGAAGAGCTCTCGGCGGTACCCAACCTCACGGTCGTAGCCGGGCTGGTCGACGACGTGCTAACCTCCGCCGGCCAAGCTCGCGGCGTGCTGACGGCCGACGGCCGGATCTTTCGCGCAAAGCGCGTCGTTCTGGCGACCGGGACGTTCTTGGGCGGCAAGTCGTTCCGCGGTGACGTCGTGACCGCCGAAGGACGGTTCGGGGAACCGCCTGCGACCGAGTTATCGCGCGCGTTACGCCGGTTAGAATTTCCGCTTCGCCGCCTCAAGACCGGGACGCCGCCGCGCATCGACCGTGCCACCGTCGACACGTCGGCGATGTTCGAGCAACTTCCAAGTCCGATTCCGTTGACGTTTTCGTACGACTCGCCGGCACGTTTCGCGGGCCCGCAACTGGCGTGTTACTTGACCGAAACCAACGCACGCACGCACGCTCTGGTGCGCGACAATCTTTCGAAATCGCCCTTGTACGGGTTGGATTTAATTCGTGGCATCGGCCCGCGATATTGTCCCTCGATCGAAGATAAAGTCATCAAGTTCGCGCACAATCCCAGCCATCAGATCTTTATCGAACCGGAAGGCTGGGACGAACCGACACTGTACGTCGGCGGCTTCTCGACGTCGTTACCGGCCGAGGTGCAACTCGAGATGCTGCATTCGATGCGCGGGTTGGAGAATTGCACGATGCTGCGCGCCGGATACGCCGTCGAGTACGACGCGGTTCCACCGATCGAGCTCGATGCAAGCCTGGAAACCCGTCGGATCGCGGGGCTCTATCATTGCGGGCAACTGAACGGAACGTCGGGTTATGAGGAAGCGGCGGCGCAAGGTTTGATGGCCGGTATCAACGCCGCTCGCGCCGCGCTGGGCAAAGAACCGGTGCGTATCGCGCGTAGTCAGGCCTACATCGGCGTGCTGATCGACGATCTCATCACGAAAGACGTCGACGAACCGTACCGCATGTTGACCTCGCGCGCCGAACACCGCGTGGTATTACGCCACGACAACGCGGATCTGCGCCTGACCCCGGTCGGTCGCGAAGCGGGCTTGATCGACGACCGGGCGTGGGATGCGTTCCGCCGGCGGCGCGACGCACTCGACGGTGCGGTCCACGCGGCCGCGCGCTTGCGTTATACGGCAAGCGAGCGCTTGCCACTCGGAACGACCGTTGCCTCGGCGCTGCGGCGCCCCGAGATCGAGTATGAAGACGTGCGTGACGCCTTCCAACCCGAACTTTCCGACGATATCGGCGAGCGCATGACCCTGGAGATCAAAATTGCCGGCTACGTGCGGCGGCAAGAGCTTGCAATCGAAAAAGCCGCCAAGGCGGAACGCGTTGCGATCCCCGAATCGTTCGATTACGATTCGATCGCTGCGCTATCGCGAGAGGCTCGAGAGAAACTTTCCAACCGGCGCCCCGCAACGCTCGGCGCGGCCGGACGAATTCCAGGCGTCACCCCGGCCGACGTGGCGGTTCTCAGTGTCTTTGTTGCGCGACCCGTCGCGGTCGCGGGGAGCGGTACCGATGCAAGATAATTCTCACGACGGCAAAGCCGTCGAATACCCGTCGGCGTTGACATTTGCGGAGACCGTCGACCGCTTGCGAAATGCCATCACGCATGCCGGCCTGCGGATTTTCGCCGAGATCGACCACGCGGGCGGCGCGGCCGAGGCCGGCCTTCATATGGATCCGTCCATGGTGTTGATCTACGGTTCCCCTGCGGGCGGCACCCCGGCGATGCAAGCCGTTCCGGTCGCAGCACTGGACTTGCCTTTACGCGTTTTGATCCGGCAACGACCCGATGGCGCCGTCGTCATCGCTTTTCATCCAGCCGAAGCAATGTTACGCGACGACGGCGTCCCGACGGAGATCGCCGCGCGGCTTTCGCGCGCCCAAGAACTGTTGGTCAACGCAATCGCCCCGAAATAGTGCCCGAACTCGAGGACCGGCTAGAGGCCGCTGGGGTCGCGTCCGATCTTCGCGAGCCCCTGAGCCGCTACGGCCGCGCGGTGCTGGAATCAAACCGTTCATTTAATCTTACCGGCGCGAAGACCGAGGAAGAGCTGGCAGAGCACCTCATCGATAGCCTAACGCTCCTACCGTATGTGAAGGGCTCCATCGTCGACATTGGTTCCGGCGCCGGCTTTCCAGCCATCCCACTCGCGATCGCGACCGGATCGACCATAACCCTAGTCGAGTCTACCCGAAAAAAGGCGCAGTTTCTGCGGGACATCATCGAGGCATTCGGGTTGAACGGCACCGTAGAAAACGAGCGCGCCGAAATCGCCGCAAGGGCCGAGATGCTTCGTGATCGATTCGAAACCGGGACGGCGCGGGCGGTTGGGAGTGGCCCGACGGTGCTCGAACTGGTGCTGCCGTTCGTCGCCCCTGGCGGAACGGCGCTTCTTCAGCGCGGCAAGCTGGACGACCGCGAACGAGCTGCAATGAGCGATGCCGCCTCGATGCTCGGCGCCGAGGTTACGTCCGAAATCCAACTCATCGGCGATCGCCGGATCATAGTAGTCGCGAAGCGATCGGAAACGCCGCAACGATTTCCGCGACGGATGGGCATCCCAGCTCGACGTCCGCTCTGCGTCGACTAGCGCCCCGAGAAAACCCGCACCGTCTCCGGGTCAGGCGAGACGGACATTCCACAGTTGGGACAACTCCGGTGCTGCATGGCCCAGGCGTACGCGAAAAATGGGGCTATCACGCCAGCAACGACGATGGCAACGGAAGCAATCATCATGGTCGGGGACCCTCCACTCTTCGGATCGACCTACGCCATTAGCGTGCTTCTTGCTTCGAGGGATTGTTTCACGTGGAACATTTGGGGCCGCGCCGCCCGACCGGCGAGGCACCCGAAAACTGGGCCAGAAGAGTACGGCAACGATGCCTGTTTCACGTGAAACACCGAAACCGAACGCCCTGGAAATAGACGAGCGCCTGGCCGCCGGACTGCCGGATGGCGCTCTATTTGCCGTGGGAGGCCGGGTCCGGGACGAAATACGCCGCATCGAGGAGCAGACCACCGAGGCTGACGATGCGGATCTCGACTATCTCGTGACCGGCATTACAACCGAGCGACTGCTTGATTATTTATCGAAAATCGGGCGGGTCGACGTGGTCGGCGCATCCTTCGCCGTCGTCAAACTGACGATCGACAGGCGGACGGTCGATATAACGCTCCCCCGTAGGGAGCGCTCGACCGGCAGCGGTCATCGAGATTTTGAGGTTCAGAGCCGGCCCGACGTTTCGCTTGAGGACGATTTGGCACGCCGGGACTTCCGGATGAATATGATCGCACGCGGCATTCCGTCGAACGCGATGGTCGACCCGTACGGCGGGGTCGCCGACATCGCCGAGCGCCGCATCGATATACTCCGGCCCCAAGCTTTCGAAGAAGATCCGCTCCGCATGCTTCGCGCGGCGCAGTTTGCGGCGCGTTTCGAATACCATCTCACGCCGGCAACGCTCGACGCGATGTCGCGCGCCGCCCATCTAACCCCGACCGTTTCGCCGGAACGGATCGCCGACGAACTCACCAAACTGCTGGTGAAAGCGAAACGGCCCTCCATCGGCTTCGAGTTGCTTCGCGAAACCGGCGTTCTCGCCGAGTTTTGGCCGGAACTCGTTGAGGGCTACGGTGTCGATCAAAACGAGTGGCACGCATACGATGTGTGGTATCACGCCATGGCGACGGTCGACGCTTCCCCGCCCGGCGATCTCACGCTACGGCTGGCGGCGTTATTGCACGACGTTGGAAAGCCGCGAACCAAAGACGGCCCGCACTTCTACCGGCACGAGTCCGTAGGATCCGAGATGGCCGTTTCTATGCTTTCGCGACTGCGCTTTTCGAATGACGTCATCGCAGACGTGTCGCAGCTGATCGCGCAACACATGTTCGCAGCCGACCCCGAATTGAGCGATGCCGCGGTGCGAAGGTTTATCCGCCGCGTCGGGGTCGATCGTATCGAGCGTCTTTTTGCGGTGCGACAGGCCGACGTGGCGGGCTCCGGACTTCCCAAGCGCGGCGATCACAACGAACGTTTCGCCGAACGCGTGTGGGGCGAGGTCGCCCGTAAACCGGCGTTTTCGGTGGCCGACTTGCACGTGCGTGGCGACGACGTCGTCGCCGCAATGATCCGCCGCGGGTTTGCCGAGGCCGGATACCGTGGGGATGCGCGCGTCGGCGAAACGCTGCAGTGGTTATTCGAGCAGGTCACCGATGCGCCCGAGCGTAACGAGCGCACCTCTCTGTTGCTGCTGTTGGAGCGATATTTCGACCAACATCCCGGGCGTGCCGCGCTCGCCAAGTGAGGTTCGAACTGCCGCGCATCATCGCGCTGGTCAATCAAAAAGGCGGCGTTGGGAAAAGCACGACCGCGGTTAACCTGGGCGCGGCGCTGGCCGTTTGCGGCCGGCGCGTATTGATCGTCGATTCGGATCCGCAAGGAAACGCCACAACCGGTTTGGGCATCGACAAGACGCAGGTCGTGCACGACACGTACGACGTGTTGTTGCGCGGGATAGCGGCCGAAGACGCCATCGTTCCCACCGAGCTCGAAACGTTGCATCTGCTTGCTGCGACCATCGACCTCGCCGGTGCCGAAATCGAACTCGTATCGGCACTATCGCGCGAAACGCGATTGCGTCAAGCGTTGGCGCCGGTCGCCGGGGGTTACGATTTCGTGTTGATCGATTGTCCGCCGTCACTCGGGCTGCTTACCGTTAACGCGTTGACCGCGGCGTCGGAGTGCCTGATCCCGGTGCAAGCGGAGTATTACGCGCTCGAAGGCCTTTCGCAACTCGTTGCCGTGGTAGGCCGCGTGCGCGAAGCGCTCAATCCGGATTTGCGCGTCGGCGGCGTGTTGGTGACGATGTTCGATGGGCGTACGCGGCTGGCGGGCGAAGTGCTCGACGAGCTGATGAAGTTCTTTCCTCGCGAGATGTTTAAAACGCAGATTCCACGCAACGTTCGTATTTCCGAGGCGCCGTCGTTCGGACGACCGGTCGTTCTGTTCGATATAAAGAGCCGCGGCGCGCAAGCCTACCTGGCGCTCGCGCGCGAAATGCTCGACGCCGAGCAGCTGGCTTCGTGAGCGCACCGAAACGCGGCCTCGGCAAAGGCCTGGAGGCACTGTTGGGCGGTAGCGCCCTACCTCCGTCGTCCCGAGATGATGCGTTGCAAGAAATTTCCGTCGCGAGCATTCGCCCTAACGCGCGGCAACCACGGAAAATCTTCGACGAACAGCCACTCGACGATTTGCAACGTTCGATCGCCGAATACGGCGTGCTGGTGCCGGTAATAGTGCGCCGTCGTGGCGACGGATTCGAACTCATTGCCGGCGAGCGTCGCTGGCGCGCCAGCGCCACGTTGCGTCGCGCGACGATACCGGCGATCGTGCGCGAAAGCGACGACCGCGTCGCGCTCGAGCTCGCGATGATCGAAAATCTGCAGCGCGAGGACTTGAACCCGCTCGAAGAAGCTGCCGGATTTGCGGATCTGGTCGAAGAGCACGGCCTCACGCAAGACGATGTCGCGCAGCGTCTCGGAAAGAGCCGGCCGGCGGTCGCAAACGCATTACGGCTGCTCGCGTTACCCGATGCGATCAAAGCCATGGTCGCGACGGGCGCATTGACCGCCGGACACGCGCGCGCGTTGCTCGCTGCACCAACCGAACGACGCATCGCCCTTGCCGAACGTGCGGTGCGCGAGGGGCTGACGGTGCGGGCTCTCGAGCGTCTCGCGAGCGGACCGCAGGCACGTTCGCGCGTGCCGCGCAGTCTAACCGCCGACGAGCACGATTTCGAAAACCGCCTGCGACAGCGTTACGGCGCGCACGCGACGCTGGTCCGCAAGCGGCGCGGCGGGCGAATCGAACTGCGCTTTGCGAACAACGACGAACTCGTTCGTATCGGCGAACTGCTGCTCGAAGATTCGTGAACGTCCAGCTCATCGCGCGCCTCATCACGATGACGATGTTCGGCGCAATTTGCTTCGTCTTATTGGTTCCGCTCGCGATACAGCGGCATCAGCTTCCGTTCGCGATCGTCGTCGTCGCGTTATTCCTCGCGTACGTAGTGATTAACGCGATCGCATGGCGCCGCAACTTCCGGCGCTGACGCGCGCGGCGCGCGTCGCGTTGTTGCACGGCCCGTATGCTATCGTTAACGAAGGCCGGCCGAATCCGGTCGATATCGCCGCGGCATCCGTGCGTGCCGGAATGCGCGTGGTCCAATATCGCGCCAAACACGGTATCGACGCAGAGCGGCTGCGGGCGGTGCGCGAGTTAACGGCGCGCGAGCACGCGCTCTTGATCCTCAACGACGATGTCGAAGCTGCGATAGCCTTCGATTGCGACGGCGTGCATCTCGGACCCGACGACGGCGCCTTTGATGACGTGCGTCCGATTCGCGAACGAATGGGACAACGGCTTATGGGAATATCGGCCGGGACGGTGGACGAAGCGTGCTGGGCCGAACGTGCCGGCGCCGACTACATTGGCGTGGGCGCCGTCTATGCGACCACCTCGAAAAACGATGCCGGGGCGCCGATCGGCATCGATGCTTTGCGCTCGGTGGCGGCGGCGAGCTCTCTGCCGATAGCTGCCATCGGCGGAATAGGGGTGACGAACATCGCTGAAGTCGCCGGCACCGGTGTCGCGATGGCGGCGGTCATCTCGGCTATCGCCGCAGCGCCGGATGCGGAACGCGCCGCCCATGCCCTGGTTGAGGCCTGGAACGGCGCCCGGCGGTGATCGTCCTTTCGATCGGAACGACGCACCCCTGGAACGTGGCCGGAACCGGCCGCGACATCGTGGTTGGAACGGCCATCGGCGCGCGGGTTTTTACCGCGGTCGCAGCCGTGAGCGCTCAAGATGGCGGGGGCGTCCGCGCCTTGACCCCAATCGGTCCGGAAAACTTCGAAGCGCAGCTGGATGCGTTACCTTGGCCGGCAGCCGGCGCGGTACGCGTCGGTGCGCTTGCCACCGCAGCGCACGTCGCCGCCGTCACGGCGCGACTCCAATCCCGGCCCGACCTTCCGGCGATCGTCGATCCCGTACTGCATGCTTCGCTCGGCGGAGCGATAACCAGCGACGAAGCGTTCGCGGCGCTCGAATCCACGCTAAGCCGGCTTTCGAACGTCGTCATCACCCCGAATTTGTCCGAAGCTGCTCGCATGCTGAACGCCCCCCTAGCAACGCGCGAAACGTTGCGCGATACAGCGATCGCGCTCGCGAAACGCGGGGCGCGAGCGGTATTACTCAAGGGCGGACATCTCGAAGATGGCGATCCTGTCGACGTGCTTGCCACGCGCGATGCCGTCCAGGTTTTTTCCGAACCGCGGATCGCCGGGAAGATGCGCGGCACGGGGTGCACGCTGGCGATCGTATTGGCGTGCGAGGTCGCGCGTGGCGCCGAATTGGCCGACGCGGTGCGCTCGGCGCGCGCGTACGTGCGCGCACAAATCGCAGCACGCTAGCGCTGCGGTTCGCCCGCGCGCTACCGTTTAAACGATACCGTCCGATCGAAGAAATGCTGTTGCATTTTGTCTTTCGCAAGGGCCAGCGTCGCCTCGGTCGTTTCGACCGCGCGTACCGTCCCCGAGCGTAGCGCCTCGAGGACGAACTCGGGGTTGCGCTCGATCTCGGCGCGCCGGGTGCGAATCGGATCCAGCAACTCGTTGAGAATCTCCGCGAGGCGCTCTTTGATCTGCTTGTCGCCGATCTGACCTCGCCGGTAGAGGTCTTTGTGTTCTTCGAGCCACGCGGTATCCGGATTGAACGCATCTTGAAAGATCCACAACGGATTGTTTTCGACGGTTCCGGGATCCGTCGCGCGAATGCGGTTCGGATCGGTGTACATGCTCTTCACCTTACGCGCCACTTCGTCGGCCGAATCCGAAAGGTAGATCGCGTTGTTGAGCGATTTGCTCATCTTGAAGAGTTGGCCATCCGGGCCGGGGGCGCCGATACCGACCAAACGTTTTACGCGCCCGAGCAACGGCTTGACCATCGGGAAAAGTCCGCCCAGCGCGACCTGGTCGTCGTCCGGAGCTTCCGGATCGATGCCGCAATACAGTTGATTGAAGCGCCGCACGACCTCGCGCGTCATCTCGAGATGCGCGAGCTGGTCTTCGCCAACCGGAACGATATCGGCGCGAAACGACAAGATATCCGCAACCTGGCCGACGGCGTACAGAGGAAACCCGAACGCGTAATTGTCGCCCAGGTTCTTATCGCGCAGCTCGCTCTTGAGCGTTGGGTTGCGCAAGACGCGATTGAGCGGCAGCAACATCGAAAAGAAGAACGTCAGCTCGTCGATTGCCGGCACTTCGCTTTGAACGAACATCGCGCTCTTGTGCGGATCGATTCCCGCGGCCAGCCAATCGGTTGCAACCTGCATCACGCTATCGCGAATGGCGCCGGGGTTTGCGGCGTTCGTCGTGAACGCGTGCTTGTTGGCGATGATGAAGTAGCAATCGTATTCGTCTTGCAGACGCACGCGATTTTCGATGCTGCCGACGAGATGGCCTAAGTGAAGCTTACCCGTCGGCGTATCGCCGGTGAGGAGGATCTTTCTCATAACTGTTGCTGCAGCGATGCAGCGTACGCTTTAGCCGTTAAATAAAGGCAGAACGCGCGCGATTTGTTCGAGTGCCCATTCGATGTCTTCGATCGACGCCGCATACGAGAAGCGCAGATAGCCTTTGCCGGCCGCGCCGAACGAGGAGCCGCCGCCGCATGCGACGCCGCCCTCCTCCAATAAAAACTTTGCGAGCGCCTTATCGTCCTGCGTGATCGCCGTGGCGTTGGGGAACGCGTAAAACGCGCCCTCGGGCAACGTACACGACAAACCGTCGATGTCGTTTAACCCCGCGATCAAACGATCGCGGCGCTGGCGGAACGTTTCGTTCATACGGCGGACGGGTTCGTCGGGGCCGGTGAGCGCGGCGATTCCCGCCATCTGCACGAAAGCGGTTACGCAGCTGAACGTGTTGTTGTTAAACAGCGTTACGATCTTGGCCAGCTCTTCGGGCATGATCGCGTAGCCTAAACGCCAGCCGGTCATCGCGTAAGCTTTCGAAAACCCGTCGACGATGATCGTGCGCTCGCGCATGCCATCGAGCGATGCAATCGACAGATATTCGCTGTCGAGGTAGAAGTTGCGGCTATAAATTTCGTCGGCGATGACGATGAAATCGTGCCGTTGCGCCATCTCCGCGATGCGCTCCAAATCCCCACGCGTAAGAACGCCGCCGGTCGGATTGTGCGGTGAGTTGATCACGACCGCCTTGGTCTTATCCGAGACGCGCGCCTCCATCTCGTCGAGATCCATGCGCCAGTTGCGCGATTCGCGCAGCGGAATCGCGTGCACGTTGGCTTGCAGATAGCTCGAACACGACGCGTAGGCCGGATATGCCGGATCGAAGTAGATGAAGTCGTCGCCGGGATTGAGCAGGGCCGAAAGCACGTTCCAAATCACGGGCTTTGCGCCCGGGCCGACGATGACGTTCTCGGTCGCGTACACCGGCGAGATGTGACGGAAGCGGCTGGCGTATTCCGCGATGGCCGCGCGCAGCGTCGGGATGCCGGCCGACGGCGTGTAGTGCGTGTGGCTATCGTACAGCGCTTCGACGGCGGCTTTCTTGATGTGCTCGGGCGTGTCGAAGTCGGGCTCGCCGATCTCCATGTGCACCACGCGACGTCCTTGCGCTTCGAGTTGGCGCGCGCGCGCCAACACTTCAAATGCGTTTTCGGATCCGAGTCGTTGAACCGCGGACGCGATGCGGTCGTCGTGCGTTGCGAGCATGTACGATTTCCCTTTCAAAATCTCTGTCTCGATTGGCTCGAACGCGTCAAGGGGGCCACTTCCTCGCGGCGAAACGTCAACGCGTCATGCGAACCTTGTCGGAGGTTTTTGCGCCGGGATCGCCGACGCTGCCTGAAGGCCTCCGCACGCTCGTCGTTTCGCCCGAGCGCGAGCTCGAACCTGGAATGACGGTACGCGCGACGTTCACGTTTCGCAACCAAGGCGGCGCGCCCGCAACCGGCGTGCGCGTCCGTTTCACGTTGCCGGATGGATTGGTCTATCTCGTGGGAAGCGGCGACGTAGACGGTACCATCATCGATGACGAGCGCGGAGCTTCCCCACTGCTTTCGCGCGCCGGCGCACCCCTGGGCGATGTCGCGCCCGGCGAAGAGCGCCGCATCGACATCGCCTACAGCGTCGCGGGCGCGATCGAGAACGGAACGACGATCGAGCTGCAGGCAGCGGTCGCTTCGTTCGAAGTTCCGCCCGTCGGTTCGAACGTCGCGCGACTGGTCGCGCGCAGCCGCCCCGCGCTGGACAACGCGCTGTCGCTGGCGACGATCGAAGCGAAATCGACCCCGGCGCCCGGTAACGAGGCGACCGTTTCGGTTCGCGTGCACAATGCCGGCGAATCGAGCGCGCACGATGTCGTCGTGGTCGCGCCAATCCCTGCGAACTCGTCGTACGTTGCGGGTTCCGCGCGGCTGAACGGTCGCGACTTCGATCGTGACGCTTCGGGCCAAGCCTTCGACCGATCGTACGCCCCAGTCATCGCGCCGGTCTTAGCGGCGAATGCGTCGGTGACGCTGACGTATCGGGTGCGCATCGACGCGCCGCTTTCGGATGGCACCGTCGTCACCGTTGCCGCTTCGGTTGCCTCGCAAGAATCGCCGGCGTTCGCGTTGGCGCCGGCCGCGTTGGTGGTGCGCGCGGCGCCCGACTTCGGCGACGACCGCACGACGCTCACGCTCGACCCCGCGCAAGACGCACGTCCGGGACAACGTCTCGCGCTCGGGGCTATTGCTTGGAACGCGGGCACCGCGTGCGCCGATTCGGTTACGCTCGCGATCGAACTTCCGGACGGCTTAGCACCCGTGCGCGGTAGCGCAAAGATCGATGGACGAGCGATCCCACCGCGCCGTAAAGATGCGCTGACCTTCGACCTGGGACGCATCGACGCCGAGGGCCGCGCCGAACTCCGGCTGGATACGGTCGTCGTAACGCCGCTGCCCGATAACAGCGTCTTGCCGGTGACCGCAACATTTGAATGGCAGCCTTCGGGCGCGACATCGACCCGCCGGATCGAGCGCAATGTGACGGTTCGTTCCGAACCGGCGTTGGGAGCGCGACGCAACGGGCTCTGGACGTCCAGCGGACAGGCGGTGCATCCGGGCGATGCGATCGAAGGCTGGGTCGAACTCGCCAACGACGGCAGCGCGGTCGCGAGCGACGTCGTGTTGCACGTGCGCGCCGGCGATGGGCTCGAAGACGTTCGCGCGTTCGATAAAGCAACGCGTTTGCAACTGGAAGGCGACGCGGTCGATTTGGGTGCGCTCGAGCCGAACGCGACGCGCCGTATCTCGCTGCGCGCTGGAGTCCGTTCGCCGTTGCCGGATCGCAGCGAAGTGCGATTGGGTGCGGCCGTGCACTGCCGCGAGCTCGGCGAAACGTCGCTGGGCGAGGTGCGTTGGACGATCGATTCGCACCCGCGATTCGAAGCCCAAACCTCGCGCATCGAGCGCGCCGACGATGAGGTCGTGCGACCCAATCAAATCGCCGAGGTCGACGTAACGTTATTGAATTCCGGCACCGACGTCGCACACGACGTACGGCTACGCTTATACGTATCGCCCGAAGCACGCCTCGAGTCGGTAGACGGCGCCGCGCGCGAGAAATCGTCGCTGGTGTTCGGCGAGATCGCCCCCGGCCGAAATGCGCGCGCTCGATTGGGCTTTCGGCTGCTGCGCGGCCTAGCCAAAGAGTTTCCGGTGACCGTCGACGCGGTGCTCACGGCGCGTGCGATGTTGCCGGTGCAACTCGAACGCCTGACGATCGCCACCGCTGCCGAACCCGATTTTTCCATCGCGACGTTAACCAGCGAACCGGCCGACCTGGTCGACGTCGGCGAAACGGTCGATTGGACGCTGCACGTTCGTAACGGCGGCGACGGACCGGCCCGGCGCCTTCGCATCTCGATCGAACGTCCCACCGCGCTTATTTACGTCCCCAACTCGACGACGGTAAACGATGTGCCGGTGCGGGACGCGGGCGCCGTACCGGCTTTTGCATCCGGTGGCATTTCGCTCAACGATGTCGACCCGGGCGTGGAAGCGACCATTTGCTGGCGCGACGTCGCGAACAACGGATTGGCCGCGGGCGAAGCCTTAGTGGTCGATGCGACGTGCGAGTACGATGGCGAGCGCACCGACCGCATCGCGTCCAATCCCCTCAAAGTGCGCGCCACGGCGGCCTTTGCCAACGCCATCGCGGGATTGCCGTTCGGGCTCGACGGCATGATCGGCCCGGGATCGTCCGCCGGCGTTACACGTTCGTTGCCGGAGCGACGTTTTCTCGAGCTTCCGCCGGCCACGCCGGTTGCCGCATCCAACGGCGAGCTCGTTCTCGAGGCGACGGTGCTGTCGTCCGGCCACATACGAGACGCGCTGCAATCGACCGGGACGGGTGTTGCCCTATCGCTTTCGCCCGAGCGAGCCGAACGGGCGCAGCGTTTTCTCGCGCAAGCGAAGTTCGATGGGCTGGTAACGCATTTGTTTGCGATTCGCGCGCTGCTTCCGGATGCGATCGGCAGCGCTAATTGCCCGGCGCTGCCGGCCGTGCGCGATGCCTTGCGCGAAGAACTCGACCGTTTGTTCATCAAGCTGCGATTGCCCAACTACGCGTTGGCCGCACGCGACGTCGAAACGCCGTCGCTACGCGCCGCCGTCAAACGGCTCGCGTACGACGCGGCAATTGCCAACGGTTCGCCGCCGGATCCGCCGCAAGACGCGTTAACGCTGCGCGGTTCGTTCGATCCGGCCGAACTCGATGACGTCGCGGAACGCGTCGAAGGTGCGCCGCTCGCGAGTGCGGCGCCGTGGGCGTTGCTCGCGCGGCTCTTACCGGATCGCGACGAAAATGCGGCTCGCTATCGAGCCCTGTTGGTGCGGAGGCTCGACGAAGCGTCCTTGCTGGAACCGGCGGAGTTTTTGCAGACGCTGCAGCAAGGCGCCGATCCGGATCTCGACGCCGCGCTCGATTCCGTTCTCGGGCAATCGTTGGCGACGTGATCGCCGTCCTCGTCGCGATCGTCGTCGCGGTTGCGATCGCAATCGTGGTTATCGCGTCGATGCGCAAGCGGCGCTCGACGGAACTCGCCGTCTCATCGTCGTTGCTGGCGGCATCATCCGACCGAGCCGCGTCGTGGACGATCGCGGAGGGCGACGATTTCGCAACGTTGTCCGAAGCGGCGCGATGCGACCTCATCTTTGCGATACAAGATCTGCCGGGTGAAGAGCGGGCGGCAACGCTGTGCGCCGCACTCGACGATCCATCCGAAATCGTCGCGTTCGCGGCCGCCACCGCACTCACCGCACGCGGCGAACGCGCACGCGTCGAAGATTATTTCGCCGAGCACCCGGGTGCGCGCAGCCAACGAATTCGCACCGACCTCTCGCTACTGGCCGGTTAGCTACTGCTTTTTCTTAAAGTATCGTACGAGGATGTCGCGCGCGATCGGCGCGGCAACCGACGCACCGTAACCGCCGCTTCGATCGACGAATATCGCCATCGCTAACTTCGGATGGTCGCTCGGCGCCCACGCCACAAACCACGTCGTGTTGGGTCCGTTCCCGCCCGCGGTTTCGGCGGTTCCGGTCTTGCCGGAATACGGCAACCCATCGATTCCTAAGCCGGCCGCGGTTCCGCCCGGACCGGTTACCCGCGCCATTCCGGCGCGAACGGCTTCCAACGCGCTCTGCGTTACCGGCACTTGCCGGATCGCCGATGGCGGGAACGATTTAACGACCGCACCGTGCGGATCGCGAATCTCGCGTACGATTTCGGGATGCCACAACGTGCCGCCGTTGATGACGGTCGACGCGACGTTGACGATCTGCAACGGCGTAGCTTGCATCGCACCCTGTCCGATCCCCAAAAAACACGCATCGCCGGGCTCCATCGGCACGCCGAAGTTTTTCATCTCCCACGCGTTGGTTGGCCAATTGCCCTCGTTTTCGCCCGGGATATCGATATCGCTCTTGGCGTCGAGTCCGAATGCGAGCGCATATTTGCGCAAGCGTGCGTTGCCCAGCCACCACGCCAAGCGATAGAAATAACCGTCGCTGGATGCGGCCAATGCCGGTACGAACGTGGTGTTACCCATGCCACCCGAAGCGATGTCGCGCGCGTAGTACCCGCCGCAGTTCCATCCGCCCGTGTCGTACACGACTTGATCGATCCTCACGACGCCTTCGGTCAACGCCGCCGACCCGGTCACCATTTTGAACGTCGATCCGGTCGGCGTTGCGGCCGCGATAGCGCGATCGAACAACGGCTCCGAGGGGTCGACGAGATACGCTCGCACCCGTTTGTCTTTTTCGGCGGAGAAGTCGCGCGGATCGAAGTTCGGAAAGCTCGCCAGCGCGAGGATTCCGCCCGTCCATGGGTCTTCTACGACCACCGCACCGGATAGGCGACGCCCGTGTCCCCAACGCAGGATACCGTTAGCGAGTGCGCTCTCTACGATTTCTTGCAAGCGCCAGTCGAGATTGGTCACCAGCGTATCGCCCGGAACGGGAGGCTGCGACGCGACGTTCGCGACGACCGAACCACTCGAATTAACCATCACGCGCTCGCCGCCGGGAACCCCGCGCAAGTATTGATCGTATTGATACTCGAGCCCATCTTTTCCGACGACGTCGTTGGGCGAATAACCCTCGTGCTGCAGCGTCTTGTATTCGTCTTCGGTGATCGCGCCGACGTAGCCGAAAACGTGCGATGCGAGCGGCCCGTGCGGGTAATCGCGCACCGGCTGCACCTCGAGATCCACACCCGGCATTTCGCTGAGCAACTCCGACAATCGCGCGATCGCAGCCACGGGGAGATCGCGCGCCAGCACCACCGGTCCGTACGGTTCGTTCGCAACGACTTCATCGAAGTTGCGATAGTCGACGCCGAGATGATGCAGCAAACGACTTCGTAGCGTCTCGACCGGCACGCCGATCGCGCCGGACAAGCGATGCAATTCCGAATCGACGTCGGCAACCTGCGACGGAATCAAGCCGACCACGAACGACGGCCGGCTGCGTACCAGCACCGTACCGTGCCGGTCGTACATGATGCCGCGCGGCGCGGCGACCGGTATCAGCCGAATTTGATTGCTAAGCGCTTGTTGGCGGTACCGCTCGCCATCGAACACTTGCACTTCGATCAGCCGCGTCACCAGCGCCGCTAATGCGATGATAACGAGCACGACGAATCCGACGATGCGCCATATGGGTGGCTGCCACCCGATCCGGCGCTCTTGCGGACGCTCCTGGCTCACGAACGTAGCGCCTGGTAGCGACGCATCGCGACCATCGCGACGATCGTGGCGCACACGTTTAGCGCGCTTGCGAAGAGCGCTTGATGAAAGTGCAGCGTCGCGAGCCCCGGAGGATAGCCCTCGAGCGATGCGATCGTCCAGAACAGCAGCGCGCGTAACAACGTCGCTAGTGCCGTCACGACGGCCGCGAGCGGGATCGAATCGGCAAAAAATCCGCGCGAGGAGAGGCTAATCACGACCGCGGTTACGAGCGTCGAAAGCGTCCATGCGGCGCCGGTCGTCGCGGCTAGCGCGTCTTCCAATAGGCCGGCCGCCAAACCGTAAGCGGCCGCGCGGAGGGCGTCGACTCGAATCGCGTACCACACGACGGCCACCAGCACGAAGCTCGGCACCGCGCCGCGGATCGACAGCGCGTGACCAAACGTCGTTTGCAACAGTGCCGCCGCGAAAAGCCATCCGGCCGCGACGTACCACGCGGGCCCGGTGAACGGCGCGACGTGCCGTTTATCGCGTGATAACGACAACGCGGTCGAGGGCGCCGAGGTCGACCGCCGGCTTTACGACCGCGGTCTGATAGAGCGTCGCATCGCCGCGGTCGACCGATTCGACCGTACCGATCGGCACGCCCGAATGGAACGAGCGTCCCTCGCCCGTCACGATGACGTCGCCGACATGCAACGGCGCGTCCTGCGACACGAACTCCATACGAACGCTGGCAAGGTTGCCGCGCGCGATGCCCCACCAGCGTCCGCGCCGGACGATCGCGGGAACGCGGCTGGTGAAGTCCGTCAAAAGCACGACCGTACTTGAGATCGGTCCGACCGCAGCGATGCGTCCTACGGCGCCGTCTTGCGTGACGACACCATCGTCGCGTCGAATGCCCGAGCCCGCGCCGCGGTCGATCGTCACCGTGCGCACTTCGTTTTCGGGCGGAAAGCCGACGACGCGGGCTTCAACGCCCCCGTACGTCTCGACGGTCGCCCGAACGCCCGATTCGGCGGCATATGCCGCCGCTAGTTCGTGTAAGCGCGCGTTTTCGACCGTGAGCGCTGCGTTGTTCCGGTACAGGCGTGCGTTGTCGTTTTCTAATCCGGGCAGCGCGACGACCGCAGAAATCGCGGAACGCCCCCAACCCGCTATGGTCGTGACGACCGTTTGAGCGGCCGCGACCGGAGAACTGACGACTTGCGTCAGCGGGCTCTCGACGTGCTCCCTCGCGGCATTAATTTGCACGAGCGCGACCACCGCCGCCACGATGATGACGACGATGAGGGCAAAGAGTCTGCGTTCGTCGCGATACGTAAAGATGAAAGGCCTCGGTGGAGCGGTGGGTTATACGTCGGGCTGAAGGAGCGTCGGATTCGCGACCGGCAGCGAAAATCCCAACCCGCGCAGCGTCCGCACGAAGCGAGCGAGCGGAAAGCCGACGACGGTGTAAAAATCGCCGTCGACGCGCTCGACCAGGGCCGCGGCCTTTCCCTGAATCCCGTACGCGCCGGCTTTATCGAAGGGCTCTCCGCTGGCCACGTACTCGGCGATTTCGTCGCGGGACAGTTCGTAAAAGGTGACGTAGGTACTCGACGTTTCCGTCACGGTTTCGCCTCCGGCACGCAGTGCGAACGCGGTATGAACGATGTGCCGCCGGCCGGATAACGTCCGGAGCATCCGGCTAGCATCGCGTGCGTCTACCGGTTTTCCCCACGCTTCTCCATCGACGTCGACCACCGTGTCGGCTGCGACGATTGCGACAGAAGACGGTGCCACGATTCGCGCGACCGCCTCCAGTTTAGCGCGCGCGTGCGCTTGGGCGATCTCGATTGGGGTGCAATCGAGACGCGGTTCGCCGTAGCCGCTCACGATCGTTTCCACTCGCAATCCCAACGAACGTAGCAGTTCCAAACGGCGCGGTGAAGCGCTTGCTAAGACAATTCGCTCAAGGGGACACGGCTGCGTCATTCGCGTATTGGGGCCGCATGCGCAGGCTCATGGCCGCCGCTCTGCTGTCGGTCCTTGGCGCCTGCTCGGCGCCGCCGACGTATAGTGGCACAGTTCAAACCGAAAGCATCACCATCGGCAGCCAAACCGGCGGTCGCGTTTCGGACATATACGTTGCTGCTGGATCGAGGGTGCATCGCGGTTCCATCGTCCTTCGCATCGACGATTCGCTCCTTCAGTCTCAATACGAACAAGCCGTTGCGTTGCAACAACAGGCGATGCAGCGCGAAAACGAACTCGCCAACGGAACCGTCGCGACCGACGTACAGCGAGCGCAGGCGCAAAGCGCCGCAGCGCAAGCCCAATACCAGCAAGTCGTTTCCGCCACGCAACCGCAGATCGCCGCGCAAGCGGCCGTCGTTCGCGACGCACAAGCCGGCGAAACGCTCGCGCAATCGAACTTTACGCGGGCGACGGCTCTGGCGGGCAGCGGCGATGTCTCGTCGCAAGCGCTCGATCAAGCACGCGCCGAATACCAAGCGGCGCAGCAGAAGGTCGCGCAAGCTCAGTCGGATTATCGTGCGCTCGTTTCGGCGGTGCTGCCGGGCGAGAAAGCCGCCGCCCAACAAACCGCGCTGGCGCAATCGGCGGGATATCAGACCGCCAAGAACGGGCCGCGTCCGGAGCTGATCGCGCAGGCGCGAGCTAACATGTTGGCCGCACAGGCTGCCGTTGCGCACGCCCAGACGCAACTTCGCGAGACCGTCGTACGATCGCCGGCCGACGGGGCCGTCGAGAGCTTCGATTTGCATCCCGGCGATTTGCTCAACCCGAATCAACCGGTCGCCGTGATCGACACCTTCGCCGATCCGTACGTGTATATTTACGCATCGCAAGAAGACTTGCATAAGTTCATGCAAGGCGCGCGCGTAACGGTCAAATCCGATGCCGGCATGGGCCAGTTCGACGGCGTCGTCGAGGAGCACGACCGCAGCGCGCAGTTCACACCGCAAAACGTCGAAACGGCCGACCAACGCGCCGAGCTCGTCTACGGCGTCAAGGTGCGCATCCACGACCCACAGCACCAACTGCTCGACGGTACGACGGTAACGGTGTATCCGCGTTGAGCGGCATCGCGGTATCGGCCGACCGGTTGACCAAACGGTACGGCGACCGTAACGCCGTCAACTCCATCAACCTGGCCGTTCCGGCCGGCAGCATCTTCGGATTTCTCGGGCCGAACGGCAGCGGCAAATCCACGACGATCAAGATGCTGTGCGGCCTGGTGCATCCCACCAGCGGATCGGCAACCGTCGCGGGCTTCGACATCGCCACGCAAGGCGATAGCGTCCGGCGCGCGATCGGCTACATGGCGCAAGGCTTTGCCCTGTACGGCGATCTTACCGTTTCCGAGAACCTCGAGTTCTACGCGCGAGCGTACGGCCTCGGACGCAACTCGGAAAAGCGCAAGCGCGATGTCATCGAAATCGTCGGAATCGGCCCGTACGAACGCGTACTTGGCGGTCATCTTTCAGGTGGTTGGCAGCGGCGTCTCGCATTGGCCGCCGCGCTGATTCACAATCCGACGGTCGTCTTTCTGGACGAGCCGACGGCCGGCATCGACCCCGTTGCGCGCCGCGACTTATGGGATTTGCTCTTCACACTCACCGCTAGCGGGATAACCTTTTTCGTGACGACCCACTACATGGACGAAGCCGAGCGCTGCTCGTCGCTCGCATATATTTATTTGGGCGATATGCTCGTCTACGGGTCGCCCGAAGAGATCTGCGCGCTGCCGACGGTCAACCCGGACGGCACCATTCGCTACGCCGTATCGAGCAGGGACGTCATGGAAACGTTTCGCCGCGTGCATTCGGTACCGTCCATCCGCGAAGCGACGATCTTCGGGCGCGACATACACGTGGTGGTCGATGCGTCCGAGCCGCCGAGCGCGTTGGCGCGCGACTTGGGCGTCGTCGATGCGAACGTCGCGAAGATTCCGCCGTCGCTCGAGGACGCATTCGTGGCCTTGACCCGCGCGAGCGCTGCCGCGCAATGAAATCCGCCTGGGACGTACGCGGCTTCAGCGCCGTTTTTTACAAAGAGCTGCGTCAGATTCTGCGCAGCCCGATCACCTTTTTCTTGGCGATCGGTATTCCGATCATCCAGCTGCTCTTGCTCGGATACGCGATCCAAACGACGGTCGAACACGTGCCGTCGGTCATGTATCGCGGCGATCGCGGGCACGCGGCGCAGGCCTTCACCGACGCCGTCAACGCGTCGCGCACCTTCGATGTGGTTGGGTACGTCGACAGCCGCGAAGCGCTGCGTGCGGCCATCGTGGCGGGCAAGGCGCGCGTCGGTTTCGATATCCCCGAAAACTTTACGGCCGACTTGCTGGCCGGAAGGCACCCCGCCATCGGCGCGTTGATCGACGGTTCGGATTCGGCGGTCGCGCAGATCGCTTACGGTTCGGCGATCGCCTTGGGCGGCGTCCCGTTGCGGGCGGTCGCTCTAGCGCCCAGGTTCTCGCTCGAAGTGCGTCCGTACGTGCTGTTCAACCCGGCCATGCGCAGCGCAGACTTCTTCGTTCCCGGGTTGATCGGGATGATTCTACAAAACATGACCATTATGCTGACATCGCTCGCGATCGTCGGCGAACGAGAACGCGGCACACTGGATCAGCTCCTGGTCACGCCGATCGGCTCGGCCGGATTGATGCTCGGGAAGTTGCTTCCCTACGCGATCGTAGCCGGCATCGATTTCATCGCGATCTTGATAACGATGCGCTTCGTTTTCGACGTGCAAATAATCGGTAATTTAGCGCTGCTGGCCTTTCTTTCGGCCGGGTTTTTGGTTACGGCGCTAGGATTGGGCTTGCTGATCTCCACCTTCGCCCAAACGCAGATCCAGGCGCAGTTGATGTCGATCTTCTTGCTCTTGCCCTCGGTGCTGCTGTCGGGAGCCGTCTTCGAGCGTTCGCTGATGCCGCTCACGATGCAGATCGTCGGGCTGTTCATCCCGCTGACGTACTACATCGATATCTTGCGCGGAATTATCTTGCGGGGTGCGGGCGTCGTGCAGCTATGGCCATCGATCGCGTTAATGTTCGGCTACGGAATCGTCGTCTTCGCTCTCGCCAGTTATCGTTTCGCAAGGACGACGCGCTAGCTCCGCTCGTTTGCTCGCAGCGAGCATTTGCTCGCTGTTTTATGCGCTGCTTTACCCGTACTGGTGGCCGTTGGTTTGGATAAACCCGTCGGGATGCCGGCCCCTCGGATCTCTATGCGTCCAGTGGATTACGCCGCCGCGCGAATAGTATTCGTATTCGCCGCGTACTTCGACCGGCTGGCCGGGGCGTACGGCGAAGGCGCCCGTGAAATCGGTGTTGGCTTCAACCCGGACCACCAGATTGCAGTCCGAGGATAGCCGCAGCAAAAATCCCTCGTGCGCGCTCTCACGACCCGGACGCACCCCGAAATCGCGCGTGACCGTCCCTTGTGCGGTGACTTCCACGTGCGATTGGGCAGCGGAAAAGGCTTTGCAGACGGTCGCGTTGTCCGGAGCCGTCGAACCGCCCGATGCACAACCCGCTAACGAGGCCGCGGCGATCAGCGCGGCGCTACGCAGCGCCGTCGTAACCGTACAAACGATGCGCCACGATATAGTTCCACACCGAGTCGGGCACCAGATATCGCACGCTGCGCCCTTGCGACAACAGGCCGCGGAGGGACGAAGACGACACGGGTATCTCCGGCAAGTTTAAGGTGCTTACGCGCTCGCGCAAGCGCGCGGGAACCGCTTCGAGCACGCGTCCGAGTGCGTCGGCGCGGACGCCCGGGCGCGGCGCGATGGAGAACCGTTCCAAGCCCTCCAGAACCTCGTCAAAACGAACCCACGGTGTGTTCACGAGCGAATCCGCCCCGATGACGAACGTGAACGTCGCGCCGGCGTAACGCTGCGCGATGCGCGGCAGCAGATCGGCCGTGAACCCGGTCGCACCGTCGGCTACGTCGGAGTCATCCAGCGCGAACGATGCGTTGCCGGCGAGCGCCCCCAAGAGCATCGCGCAACGATGTTCGGCCGATGCCTGCGCGCGCTCGCGGTATTGTTGGTTGTTCGCCGGAACGAACAGGACGCGATCCAACCGCTCTGTCAAACGAGCGGCTTCGGCGACGAACAAATGCGCGTTATGGACGGGATCGAACGTCCCGCCGAAAATCCCGATTCTCACGAGTAAGTAAACTCGTACGTTCCCACGCGAACGGTATCCCCTTCGACCGCACCCATCTCGCGCAATTTTTTCTCGACGCCCATACGCTCGAGTTGCCGCTCGAAGCGCGCCATCGATTCGTCGGAATCGAAATTCGTCATCGCCGCCAGCCGTTCGATCCGCTCGCCCGACAGTTCGAACGCACCGTCGCGCGCACGCTCCAGCACGAACGCTTCGGCCGGGCGCAGCGCGATGTGTGCCCGGGGTGTATCGATCTCCGGGACGGGCGCGTGCTGAATGTCGTTCCACAACGCGTAGATCGTATCCGCAACGCCCGCTCCCGTCGCGGCGCTCAACCCGCGGACGTCGCCAAAGCGTGCGCGCAATTCGGCATGGCGCTCTTGCGCGTCGGGCAGATCGATCTTGTTGAGCGCGAGCACGATCGGCTTTTGCAGCAACGCCGGATTCCACGCCGACAATTCGCGCTCGATCGTCGCCTTATCGTGAAGGATTTCGTCGAGTTCTTTGGCGCCGTCCAACAAATGCAACAAAACGCGGGTGCGTTCGACGTGTCGTAGGAAGCGATCGCCGAGACCGGCACCTTCGTGCGCACCCTCGATCAAGCCGGGGACGTCGACCATCACGAACGACGCTTCGTCGGAAACGCGCACGACGCCGAGTTGTGGCTCGATCGTCGTAAACGGATAGTCCGCAATTTTGGGACGCGCGGCGGAAACGGCCGATAGGAGCGTCGATTTTCCGGCGTTCGGAACGCCGATGATTCCGCAATCCGCCAACAAGCGAAGCTCTAACCGAACGGTGCATTTCTCGCCCGGCTCGCCGCGTTCGGCAAAGTGCGGCGCCTGTCGCACGCTGTTCGCGAAATGCTGGTTGCCCAATCCGCCGCGTCCGCCGCGAGCGACGCGTACGGTCGCCTGTGGCGCGTTGAGATCGGCCAACAGCGTCTCTTCCTGGCCCTCGATCGTTCGGTAAACGATCGTGCCCACCGGGACCGGAATCGTCAGGTCGGCGCCGCTCCGGCCGGATTTGTTGGAGGTCGATCCGGCTTTGCCGGCCGGCGCGGCAAAGCCACGCTTGAACCGAAATTCCAACAAGGTCGAGAGCTCGGGGGCCGCCTCGAAAAAGACGCTCCCGCCGTGGCCACCGTCGCCGCCGGCCGGACCGCCTTTGGGGACGTACTTCTCCCTGCGCCACGCGACGACGCCGTTGCCGCCGTCGCCGGCCGCAATCGCGACCTCGGCTTCATCGATAAACTGCACGCGGCGGCCTAGTTCTCGCCCAACGCAAAAGGGGCCTTACGGCCCCTTTTAAATCGAGCTACCCCGCGGTCAGACCGGGGGCAGGACGTTGATTTGCTTGCGATTACGCCGCTCGGAGAACTCTACGGTCCCATCGATCAGCGCAAACAGCGTGTGATCGCGGCCGATACCGACGTTGTGGCCGGGTTGGAAGCGCGTGCCGCGCTGGCGAACCAGAATATTGCCCGCGACGACGGCCTCGCCGCCGAAGCGCTTGACCCCCAGGCGCTGAGCGTTGGAGTCGCGTCCGTTGCGGGTGGAACCGGCGCCTTTTTTGGAGGCGAACAACTGGATATCGAAGTGCCACATAGCCGAACGACTATACCAAACGGCTAGCGACCGCGCAAGCACACCGGTCCGCGGCCCGGGCAGGCGGCCCTGCCAGGTTAAGACGCGGGCGGAGGCCCGCTACTCCCCGATCCGGCCGCTACGCCAGCTTCGCTTGGAGGAGCGAAAGGGCCATCATCTTTCCACATTGTGCATAAGCCTGTGAATGATTGGGGCCGCAATCGACCGGGGCGACGAAGATAGATACGGTGGAATATACGGTTTCGACGCCTTTACAATTGCGGACTGCCACGGTGCATAAAGTCGGGAAAGCCGCAAAACACCGTCGTTTTCCCCCTTGTTCATAAGTGTATAAGGTCGTGTATATTTTTCGCAGGACCACGACTCCATTAAGCCAAGAGATTGCGCCCTCACCGGGTTTGGACGCCCGGGTTGCTACGCGGAAAAAGGACGAAATCATGGGGCTTGTTACCGGCCAATCAGACGCGTCCGCAGCGGTGTGGGAGAGCGCCTTGGAAACGCTCGAACGGAACTTTTCCAAGCCCGTTTACGAAATGTGGATCAAGCCGATGCGCTTTATCTCATTTCGCGATAACGCACTGCACCTTGCCGTTCATAGCAAGTTTGCGCGCGAATGGGTCGGCACCAAGCTGCAACATCAAATTGTCGATGTCCTGAAAGACCTTTTTGGGCCCGAACTGGAGCTACGTTTGTCGGTTGCGGACAGCTCCGAGCCGTCGCAACATGCGCCCGGGCCCACGCCTGGAGCGGTCGCGGCTCGCCCGCTGGACGAGTTGAGGACCTCTAATCTCAACGTCCGCTACACGTTCGAAGAGTTTATCGTCGGGGGCTCCAACCGCTTCGCGCACGCCGCCTCGCAGGCCGTCGCCAGCGCGCCGGCCAGGGCCTATAATCCGCTCTTTTTACACGGTGGCGTCGGCTTGGGCAAGACGCATTTGATGCATGCGA
>DASXXU010000005.1:0-2423 GCA_036502885.1 Candidatus Tumulicola sp. | reverse complement strand
TGGCGTGAATGGAAAGTCACCCTGCCCATCCGGGAGAGATTCGCATGCACTTGATTCTGGTGTTGCTCTGGCTCTTCACCGCGGTCGCCCCGCTGCCCCGCGAAAAGGTAACTCCTGTGCCGTCGGCGGCCCCGCGCGCTTCTTCGGCGGATGCCCTGTTCTCGCGAAGGGCCATGCGAAACGCGCGCCTGCTCATCCAGATGCGGCTGCTCGAGCTGCGTGAGGAACGGCTGGAGTGCGTCCGGGCGGCGATCCTGCGGCGCTTACCCGCGGATCTGGTCCCTCAAGGCCCCACCCCGGAACCTGCGAAACATCGCAATGCGGCGCCCGGTAGCTACGGGCGTTCGTCTTTATCCGGAAGTGAGGGATGTGGATGGCAATCGAGAGCGGTAAGGGCTCGAACCTTGACGGGTTAAGAACGGCGCTCGACATCGTCGTAGCGCCGAAGGATGCTTTGCAGCGCCTGCGCGACCGCCCAACGTGGGGTTGGGCGCTGTTGATCGTCGTCGTGCTATACGCATTGGCGAGCTGGGCCATGGCGCCCGCGCTGGTCCACGCCACGCAAGCCGACTGGCCCAACGTCGTGGCGAAAAACGCACAGCTGGCGGCCGAGTCCCCTTCGCAACAGCAGACCCACTTGGCGTTGACGCTCAAGATCGTCGGCCTATCCTGGATCGCGACGCCGCTGATCGTTCTGTTCGGCGTATTTTTGCAAGCGCTGATTTTGACGATCTGCAACATGGCCGGTCGCGGAACCGCGCCGTTTCGCAAATTGTGGGCGCTAGCCGTTAACATCGCCATCCCGCTGATCGCACTCAACACGATCGTCACCGCAATTATCGTGCTCGTTCGCGGGCCCCAAGCATTCGATTCGGCGCTGGCCCTACAAACAGTCATGCCTTCGCTGGGCTACCTGGTTCCGGCAACGTCGTTGAAGTTGCACACCTTCCTCACGTTCATCAACCCGTTCACGCTCTGGGGAACCGGTCTAATCGTCGCCGGGATGGCGATCGTCGCAGGTGTTTCGCGCGCCTGGGCGTGGTCGACCGGAATAGTCTGGTTGTTGATCAACGGCTTGCTCGTAGCACTTTTAGCACGTTGACCGTTTCTAGATTTCTTCGCGGCGCCATTACGAGCGTTGCGTTGCCGGTTGCACTTCTGGCTTTGGCGGGACGGACATCCGCCGCAACGGCTCTGCCCACGTCGATGACGCTGCCTCAGGCGGTGGCATTCGCATTGACGCACAGCTCGACGGTCGCCACGCAGCGCGCCGCGCTAACGCAGGCGCAGCATCAACTCGCGCTGCAACGCGGCGTTGCTTATCCGACGGTCGACGGCACGCTGCAGAGCATCCTCGCGAAGAGCGCCAACTTTCAAGGCTCCTTCGCCGTCATCGGTGCCCAGCAACAAAACGTGGTGAGCCAAAACACGGCCTCGGTCGGCATCACCAATTGGAATCTCACAAGCGGCGGGTATTCGTTCTTGCTCGTTTCGGCGGCACGCGCCCAGGAAGAGCAGGCGGCGAAAACGCTCACCAACACCGAAAACCAGATCGCCACCAACGTTGCCAACAGCTACTACGCGATCGTCGAGCGCCGCGGCGTGGTGGCGGTCGACGAATTTACGCTGCGATATCAGAACGTGTTGGTCAACGTCGCGTCCGTAAAGGAACGCGCCGGCATGGCCGCCGGCGTCGACGTGCTCCAAGCCAAAACGTCATCGGCCAAAAGCGAATCGACGCTGATCGCCGACCGTGCTGCGGTCGAAGACGCCAGCCAGTCGCTAGCGCAGCAAATCGGCGCGCCGATAACGACACAGTTTGCGTTGCCGCAGCACGTACCGGAGCCGCCGATTCCGCATGGGACGGTCGAAACGCTGGTCGGCATCGCGGAAACCGCGCGCCCGGACGTCGGCGCCGCGCGTCAAGGGGTCATCGCCGCGCGCGCAACCCGGAAAAGCTGGAACGTCGAACTCTTTCCGCAGGTTCAGATCAGCGCCGGGCTGGGCAATCAGTTCTCGCCCACCAGCGCCGTTGAAGCCCAGAACGAAGCGATCATCGAGTGCACGCCCGTTCCACCCGTAACCGTCGTTCCGCCGGGATGCCCGATCACGATTCCGCGCGGTTCGTTCGGCTATTGGTCGCTCCAGGCGGTATCGACGTTCAGCCTGCCGCTGGTCGACTACAACGCACGCCACAGCGAGCGGGTCAACGACGATGCGCAACTCGCCTCCGCGCAAACGTCGCTCGAACAGACGCTCCTGCAAAGCGAACTGGACGTGCGTCAAAGCTATCGAGCCGCCGAAACCGCTTTGGGACAGTTGGTCTGGGCCAAACAAGAGTCGGCCTTCGGCATTGAGTCGGCGCGTATCGCACAGTTGCAGTACAAAGCCGGTGTGAAAACGATCTACGACGTGCTGCAGGC
>DASXXU010000004.1:0-1840 GCA_036502885.1 Candidatus Tumulicola sp. | reverse complement strand
CTGGGGCTACGTCGATCAGCCGCCCTTGGTCGCGGTTGCGGCGTGGCTCTCGTCACCAGCCGGATACGCGTTACCGGCCTTGCGAGCGCTGCCCGTTCTCTGCGCCGCGGCCACAGCTGCCTTGGCCGCGATCATCGTAGGCGAACTCGGCGGAGGCCGCTTCGCGCGCATCCTCGCGGGCCTCGCTACGATTCTAACACCGGCATACCTCCTTCTAGGCAACACGCTCACCACGACGTCATTCGAACCGTTGTCGTGGACGCTGGCGGCATATTGCGCCATTCGCATCGTGCGCCGCGGCGGCGCGCGTTGGTGGATATTTGCGGCCCTGTCGGTGGCGTTCGGCATTTACGGAAAATATTCGATCGGGTTGCCGGTCGTCGCGATGTTTACCGCGCTACTCTTCTTTCCCGAACGGCGCGCGTTGCGTTCGGCGTGGGCACTCGTTTCGATCCTGATTTGCGCCATCGCGATCGCGCCAAACCTGCTGTGGCAAGCCGCGCACGATTGGCCCTTCATCGAGGTCGTACGCGAGGACGCCCTGCATCGTCCCGCACTGCAAAACGGCTTGTTGTTGGAGTCTGCCAACGCGATTCGCAATGCGGCGTCGTTTGCACTCGAACAGATCGTGTATACGAACCCGCCGGCGGCCGTCGTTTGGTTAGTCGGGCTTGTGGCGCCGTTTTGCATGCGGCGATTACGAGACGTTCGATTTATTTCGGTCGCGTACTGTTTAACGTTCGTGATAGCCGTAGCGCTATCTGCCAAGGGCTATTACATCTGCGGTTTCTACGTTACGCTGCTGGCGATCGGGGCGGTCGCGGTCGAACGAGCCGCGGCGCCGTTGCGTTGGAGCGCATTTGCGGCCATCGCGTTGATCGGTGTCCTCGCGATGCCGTTTTCCTTACCGGTGCTTCCGGTAGACGGCCTCGTGCGGTACGCGCAAGCCTTCGGTTTGACCGGAGGTGGCATCGACGAGCCGCATTTGATACAACCGGTATTTGCCGAAGAGTTCGGCTGGCGACGGCTAGCGAGCGATGTCGCGAAGGTGTATCGTTCGTTACCGGTTTCGGAACGCGCGGGCGCGGCAATATACGCCGACACCTATGCCGATGCCGGAGCGCTCGACTTTTTCGGGCCAGGGCTCGGGTTGACGCCGGCGATCTCTAGCCAAAACTCGTACTATCTGTGGGGCACGCGTGGCTATCACGGGCGGGTGCTCGTCGCGGTCGGCGCATCCCGGATCGACTTGCTGCGACGCTACTATCGCGACGTGCGTTTGGCCGGAACGTCGGACGAGCCGTATCGCTGGATCGTTGAGGGCCCGTCACCGATTTACATCTGCCGCGACCCGATCGCACCGTTAACGGTGATTTGGCCGAACTTGAAGTGGTATGGCGCATAGATCCACCGTAAAGCGTCCCCGGTACGATGCGCTCGTGATCGCTGGGGCAGCGCTCGCCGCGGTCCTCGGAGTCTGCCTTTTGCGATTCGCACCCGGCGTGACCGGGATAACGATCGAGCTGAAGATTTTAGCGATCGCATTTGCGGTCGGACTGGACGTGCTCGCGTTATCGATCGCGATCGGGATCATGCAGTTGCCGTGGTCGTCGAGGATACGTTTGGGCGCTTCCTTCTGCGCGGCCGAAGTGATCATGCAAGTAATCGGGTACGGCATCGGTACCGGCGCCGGCCATATCGTTGGGACGATCGCCGACTACGTCGGTTTCGCGATTCTGGCCGCCGTCGGCGTTTTCGTGGTGCGGGAGAGCTACGGCACCGAAGATACGACATTTAAAGTCGATTCGGGCTGGGGACTCGTTGCCGCAAGCGCTTCGAT
>DASXXU010000003.1:0-14341 GCA_036502885.1 Candidatus Tumulicola sp. | reverse complement strand
ACGAACAGCCCACCGGGTATTCGCCAGCGTCGAGCAGCGTATTGACGAGCTTCGAACCGCTGTATTCGAGCACGTTGCTGCCGCCGGTGTTCGTTATAAAGACGTTACCCGAAGCATCGGCGCACTCGCCCTGCGGCTCGCTGAACGAACCACGTAGCGCGCTGCCCGTCTTCGGTTTCGGCCAAGCAAACGTCGTAACTTCGTTCGTTCCCGAATCGCTAACGTACAGCGTCGCTTTCGTCGCGTCGGCCAGCGAGAGCCGCGAAATCGAAGAAGGCTGCTCCGCGGTTGGCGGGAGACCGGGGTTCAAGCCGCTGTTCTGCTGCGAACATGCGGAAAAGGTGATCGAGACCGCCGCTATAGCGAGTCGTCGAAAGTAGAGCCGGGCTGACGGTACCATTTGAATCTCCTATAGCGCTTTGGGCTACGGTCGCGTGCGTAGGACCGCCGGCGGTTGGCACCGGCAGCCCTCGTCGCGGTCTACGCGAGGCCGTGAGCTGCTTCCGGCGGGGGTCGGTGCCTCCGAGGTGCCATCGCCAACGCATCCGGTGCGCGGTCCAAGGCGTTTAATGAAGTGTATGATTGAAAAAACTGAAGAACAGTGGCGCGGCGAGTTAGGACCGGAGCGCTACCGCGTTTTACGCGAGGGCGGGACCGAGGCGCCGCATACGGGCAGCCTGCTACGGGTCAACGATGCCGGAACCTACACGTGCGGCGCATGCGGCAACGCGTTATTCGGGTCGGACTCGAAGTTTGACTCGCATTGCGGCTGGCCGAGCTTCACCCACCCCGAGGAGCTCGAAAACGTCCGGCTGTTAGAAGACAACACGTACGGGATGCGCCGGACCGAAGTGCGCTGCAAGGCGTGCGACTCGCACCTCGGGCACGTCTTCGATGACGGCCCGGGTCCGCGTGGCACGCGGTACTGCATCAACTCGCTGTCGCTTAATTTCCAGCCGCAGGCAACGGGCGAAGCCTCTTAATCAGGATATCGGTTTCGCGCGGCTTGGACGAGGCGACTTCTACGGTTACCCGTTCCCCGCGCGATCCGAACTCGAAGCTCGCGGCCAGCCCGTCGGCCGTCGACGCGGAAATCGTTTGCGAACCGGCCGGCAGCCTTCGGCGGTAAAACGCTTCGACTAGTGGGAACGGGTCGACCGTTTGGAACGCCGCTACTTCGCTCTGCCGATTGCCGTGGCGCGCCGCGAAGCTGCCACCCTCGTCGGCTTGGGCGCCGGGATACAACGGAACACCGAGCGCTGCGATCGGGACCGGCATCATCCGTTTCGATGTCACCCCTTCCGAACGGGCGCATCCCGCCGCAACGAAAAGTGCGACGATTGCAGCTGCCCTGCGGTTAGGGACCGTATGACCGCGCAGTTTCCGGACGAGCAAAACCCCGCCGGCGATTTTCAGCGCCAGGACGATGCCTTTCGGCATTGGGTGCGAGCCCAGCCAAACGCCGAATTTCCCGCGCAAGCCGGGCGTTACCACCTGTACGTGTCGTTAGCGTGCCCTTGGGCGCATCGAACGATTATCGTTCGCAAACTCAAAGGGTTGGAATCGGTTATCGGCATGACGGTTGTGGATCCGATTCGCGACGATCGCGGCTGGCGCTTCTTCGAGCCCGACCCGGTAAACGGATGGAATTACCTCCGCCAGGCATACACGGCGACCGAACCTACGTATTCCGGCCGCGTGACGGTTCCGGTGTTGTGGGACACCGTAACCAAACGGATCGTCAGCAACGACGACGACGACATCATGCGAATGTTCGAGCAACAGTTCGATGCGTTTGGAGACGCCGGTCTGGATTTGTTTCCGCGATCGTTGCACGCGCAGATCGACGAGCTCAACGAGTTACTTTACGCGACCGTGAACAACGGCGTCTATCGGGCGGGTTTTGCGACCTCGCAACGAGCCTACGAGCGGGCCGCGTACAAGGTCTTCGAAACGCTCGATGCGATGGATACGCGCTTGGCGAACCGGCGCTACCTTTTCGGCGACCAACCGTTGGAATCCGACTGGCGCTTTTTCGTAACGCTGATCCGCTTCGATGCCGTATACTTCGGGCATTTCAAATGCAATCTGCGCCGCATCGCCGACTATCCGAACCTCTCTGGCTACGTGCGCGACCTGTATCAAATCGATGGGGTCGCTGCAACGGTAAACTTCGACCACATCAAACGCCACTATTACGCCACGCACGAGCAGATCAACCCGACGCGCATCGTCCCGATCGGCCCGCTGCAGGACTTCGCCGCACCCCATGGGCGCGAACGGCTCGCCGGAGACCGTGCGAGCTAAGGCTCTCTCAGGTTAGATTACGCCGTCGGGCCCTACAATGCGGCCATGAAATACGCTCTGCCGGCACTGTCGCTGGCACTCATTATTCTTCCGGCGACGGCCTGCGCACAGAACGCTCCGTCGGCTCCGGCGTCCGCTAGCGCGAGTGGGCAACGTTGGCCCGGCCGCGCTGCCCTGGCGCCCTTTTTTAAAGAAGAAGAACAACTACGCAAGGACTTCCGCTCGAAAGCGTTGTCGGCGCTTTCGAGCAGCCATCGGACCACTATCGGCAATATCATCGGTTCGTTGGCGGTTTCGAGCAATCCGGATCCGCGCGCAGCGGCGCAACGGATCGACGCGGTGCTCAGCCAATCCGAGCGGCAATCCATCCTTTCGGCGCGTGACTCGTTCGAACAATCCAGCCGCGCGGTTCGCGAACGGATGCGGGCACAGATGGCACAACAGATGAATACCGCCATGCCGTCACCGCCCCCGCACCCCATGCGTACGCCGTCGAACGACGCCGGTCGCGTGCTGATGATGGCATTGTCGCCGTTCGGTTCCGGCATGATGATGCACGGTCACGGAATGCACGACATGCCGCCGAATGGGCCTCCGCCCAACGGCGCGCCGCCGAACGGACCGGATGGTGGACAGCCCGGCGGTGCGCCTCCTCAGCCGTAAGCAGCTTCGGAAAAAGCTCGCGCTAGCGCTTCGATTCCCCGCCGGTCGGTCTCGTTAAAACGGCCGACCGACGGGCTATCGATATCGAGAACCCCGCGCACGTGCCCGTCCCCGAAAAGCGGCACGACTATCTCCGAACGCGACGCCGAATCGCACGCGATATGATCCGCGAACGCTCGTACGTCATCGACCACGAGCGTTTCACCGCGCGCTGCTGCCGCACCGCAAACCCCGCGGCCGGGTGCCAATCGCGTGCACGCCGGCTTTCCGCCGAACGGGCCAAGTACCAGCGTCCCGTCCTCGCCCATGAAGTAAAAACCCGCCCAGTTGATGTCCGGGATTTCGTCGTATGCGAGCGCGGCGATATTGGCCGCGTTGGCAATGAGGTCCGATTCGCCGTCGAGCAACGCGCGCGCTTGCGATTCCAACAGATCGTACGGCGTTGCATCGGTCGCGGGCAGCGACTCGATGCGGCCCACCACTCGCCCACCGCGATTGCGTACTTGCGGCTTCGCGAACGCGTCGAGGTTGTCCAGCGACGCGCTATAGACCAACTTCGCGCGTCGCGCGAGATCCATTGCGGCGGGCGGTACGGCGCGGCCATTCCCGTCGATGGTTTTGAGTAGGGCGCCGGCGCCGCGCGCTATGGCGGCCATGCCGTGAACGCCTTCCGCGCCGGATTTCGCTACGACCGTGCCGCCGGCGGCGCGCATAAGCGCCGTATCGAATTCACCCGTTCCGCCGACGTATTCAGGATACGCGATCATCGCGTCGCGCACGATACGCATGGCCTGCGCATCGGCATCGTTGAGGTTATTCAACGTAGCGAGTCGCGCGAAAGCGGTTGCACCGGCGGGCAACGGCACGGCGAACACCGGAATGCCGCAGCCATCGACGCCGAGCGTCAGGCGGCTGCGATCGACGCCGCAGACGCGAGCGCAGAACGATAAGATCTCTTCTTGCGCCGGGTTGTTGCGATCCAGATACGATTCGATCGGAGCGCCGAGCATGGCAGCAAACGCGAGAATCCCGGCGTGCTTTCCGGAGCAGTTGTTATGGATCGCGCGCGGGCGCTGTCCGGCTTGCAGCATCGATTGTGCGGATGCGTCATCGTATGGAAGGTGCGGCCCGCACCGCAAGGCGTCTTCGGAAAGCCCGATCTTGTCCAACATCGATTGAACGGCCGCGATATGAAACGACTCGCCGTTGTGCGAACCGGTCATTACGGCGATCTCCCGCCCGTCGAAACCGAATCTGCGCGCGGCTCCGGATGCAACGATCGCCGCCGCGATAAACGGCTTTGCCGCAGATCGCAAGAAGACCGGAACGTCGAGGGTACCCGCGCCTTCGATTACCCGGCCGGAATCGTCGACGACGCACCATGCGACGCGATGCACCGATTCGATACCGTCGCCGCGCGTCACCGCAACGGTTTGCGGCCCGTCGAGAATGCCGTTCATGACGACAGCGTCCAACGTCCGACGTTCCAAAACGCTCCCGATAGCGAGGTCGTCTGGCCGTGCAAACGATTCGTAAACGCGCCGATCTGGTGTCGTTGGTAGAGCAGCGCGATCGGGAGTTCGCGATATAACAGCTGCTCGAGTCGGCTATAGATCGCGATACGGGCCGCCGGCTCGTACGTGCGTCGTCCGGCGTTCAGCAACGTATCGATGGCGGGATCGCAGATGCGCGACTTGTTGTAGCCTTTCGGTGGAACGTGGTCGCAGGAGAACTGATCGGTGGTATCCGGATCGTCGCCGTTGAGAAATGGGTACAACGCGATTTGGAAGTGGCCACCGTACACCGGGCCGCCGAGGCTGGCCGGTGCGACGAATTGCGTGACGTTGAACTGCTTGAGCGAAACGTGGACGCCGATCGAGCGTTCTTGTGCGGCGATCGCATTGCCGATGATCTGATCGCCCGGCGTCTGCGCTTGCACGATCAGTTGCAGGTCGAGCGGGCGGCCATCTTTGACCCGAACGCCCGAACTCAACGTCCAACCGGCGGCATCGAGCAAACGCGCCGCGTCTTTGGGATCGTACGGTATGTCGGGATACGCCTTCGGATCGTAGGCCCACAGAAAGAGCCCGCGCCCGGCCGCGGCATTCGTGTAAGCACCGCGATATGTTTTGGCAATCAGCGAATGGATGTCGATCGCTTCGGCGAGTGCGTGCCGCACGCGTGCATCGGCCGTCAAGGGATCGGCGGTATTAAAGATCAGCGCCCCAACGCCGTTGATCGGTGCGTTCGAAACGTACGTTCCCGCAACGTGTTGTAGCTGCGGATAGTTGGCAAGGTCCTGATCGTCGAAATATCCATCGATCTCGCCGGTTTGCAACAGGTTAATGGCGGTATTCGCGTCGGCGACGAATCGTAGCGTGATCCGGTCGATGTGTGGCTTGCCTTGCCAGTAATACGGATTGGATCGCAATTCCAGCCGGTCGCCATGCAGCCACTGCGTCACGACGTACGGGCCCGAACCGATCGGCTGCAACGCGAACGAGTCGTGGTTGAAGTTGGTTTCCGAAGCCAGCACGTGTCGCGGAAGGATCGGGAAACCTTGCGGCGCGAGCACCAGCGTCGTGAGCGGTGCGAAGGGCTCGCGCAGATGCAGCACCAGCGTCGTCGCATCCGGGGCACGTGCGTCGGAAACGCGATCGTAACCGTAGCGCGATTGGACGTTGTTGGCGGGATTCTGTATCGCTCGAATCGACCACACGCAGTCTGCGGCCGTGAGCGGCTTGCCATCCGCAAAACGCAAACCGTTGCGCAGATGATACGTGATGGTCAAGCCGTCCCGGCTGATGCCCCCATTGCGCACCGTTGGTGGTTCGACTGCGGCGTCGCCGATAAGGCGTCCCCGATCGTCGAATTTCACGAGGTACTGGAATAGCAGTAGGCCGAGCTCCATCGAGGACGTGCCGTTTTCCAGCGCCGGATTTAACGACATCGGCTCGTGCTGTTGCGCGATCGAGAGTTCGGCGCGCGTATGGTGCGCTGACGGCCGCGAACACGCCGTTAGAATAGCGGCGGTAAGGAGAAGGGCGAGTACCCGTTTCACAGGTCGTACGGATTCCGGCTGTATGGCGTCGCACCCGCGCGAACCGTAATAGCGGACCACGGGTCGGACGTGGTCTTGCCGGCAAGATCGAAGCTTTCAAAGTTCCTTGCGACGTGCGACACACTTACCGTGTACCGAAACGGGCGCCCGGGTGCGATCGCGGCCGCCGAAGGCGAGCGAACGAGGTAAGCGCCGCGACCGCCGATTGCATTCAATACGGTAGCGGTTCCGTTCGATGCGACCACGACGGCGCTGGCTTGATCGACGCCGAGCGCGTACAATGCCGGCGCACCGGGCATCAGCCCGTCGTGAGCGATTCGAGCCAGAAAAACGACCGCACGTCCGAACCGATTGCGGATTGCGAAGTGCGTGTCGGTCATCGTGTTGCGTAACGCCGGCCACGCAAAGAAACCGGTGGTAAAGCTGATTCGTGGCTCGAACGGATCCGCGATTGCGTCGGCGCTGTGGACGTTGGCGTTGAATCGATCGCCGGCAACGGAATCGAAAATAACCGCGCCTTGAATCGCCAGGCCTGCGCTACCACCGCCGACGACGCCGCCCCGTGCGTACACACGTTTGACGGCGTCGATCAGCGGGCTCCCCTTCCACGCGACGTAGTGCGCTTGGTCGCCACCCGCAAAAAAGACTGCATCGGCGCCATCCACGATGCGTGCCGCGCGCGTCAGGTTTTGCGGCGAGGTCGCACAAGGCGGGATGAGCACCGTTTGCACCGACGCGAACCGCCCGTACCGATAGAAGAACGAGTCGTATTCGTTCGCCGAAGATGCCCGCAACACGACGACGTTGCCGGCGCGCCCGCTTTCGGTCCCCGCGATGACGCGGCGCATCCAAGGAAAGACCGAAGCGGGAGCGTCTTCGGCCCCGCCGCCGGCCAGCACCAATCCGGGGCCGTGTAGTTTTGGCGTCGCGACGTATGTACCGTCCCGCGGATATACGGTCATCGCGCACGAGGCTGTGTCGCCGGTTTGCTGCGCGCGGGCCGACGAACTCGCGCTCGCGGCGAGGAGCACGAGAGCGAGCGCAGCCGAAATGACGGAAGAAAGTTTCATCGTTGTAAATACCTATCGAACCAAGATAGCCAGCGTTGATATGCGTCGATAAGACGCACCGGACCCTTCGGCAGGTGGCCCGTAGTCGGATACGCGTAAAACGTGACGGGAACGCCATTGTCGCGAAGTGCGTGGTAGAACTCGTACTGCTCGACGATCGGAACGCGAACGTCGTACACGTTGCCGAGCATCAGCAGCGGGGTGCGGACGTTCTTGAAATAGGTGATCGGCGATTGCCGCTGCCATGCGGTGAGTTGATCGCCGCTGAACGGGGAATCGCTGAACGAAGCGCGATCCGCATCGATGTCGTCGGCGATCGTATAGTCGACCACCAGGTCGTTTACCGCCGCGCCCGTCACGGCGCACTTCCAAATATCGTAGTGCGAGATCATCCACGATGTCATCTGGCCGCCGTACGACCAGCCCGAAACGGCCAGCCGGCCGGAGTCTGCGATGCCCAGTCGCTCGACGGCAGCGATACCGCCCATGACATCGGTGCCCGGCCCCACGCTTGCGTCGTTGAAGATCGCGCGCTCGAATGCGTTGCCGAGGTTCGTGCTTCCGCGGTAGTTTGGCGCGAACACCAAGTAGCCGTGGGATGCCGCGGATTGATAGAACGCTTCGAAGGCGGCCAGCGATGTTTCGGCCGGACCACCGTGGATGCGCAATACCAGCGGGTAGCGTTTTCCGGGGACATATCCGGGCGGATACGTTAAGACGCCGGCTTCTTGGAAACCGTCGGCCGAAGTCCATCGTACGGTCGTTACGCGTCCCAGCTCCATGCGTGCGGTGGCGTCGTTGAAATGTGTGATGCGGCGCGGTGCTTGCGCCCCCGGCGCCAGAATGTACAACTCCGCCGGGCGATCGACGGTCGTTCCGGAGAAAGCGATCGTTCCGTCACGCGCGACGCTTTGCGTCGATTCGATGTCGGCGTTGACAACCGGACCCAGCGGCAAGCGAACCGGCCGGGTGCCTTCGCCGAGCTCGTACAGTGGCCCCGAGGTTACTTCGTAGACTTTTAGCAAGAGGCGCCGCCCGTCGGGATACCAGCCGGCCGTATCGACGTGCAGGTCGAGTTGCGACGATGCGTCGGCGTCGTTGCGTTGCAGATCGACGAAACGCACCGACGTGGCTGCGGCCGGATCGCCGTCGCGCGGGTAGAGAAACAACAGTCGGTTTCCCGCCGGCGACCATTCGATTTGATCTTCATGGGCATCGTGCGTCGTTAATGCGTGCGACGAGTTCTTAGCAAGGTCGAGCGCGTAGGCCGAGGCGCGGCCGGAGATGCCGTGAATGGCGTTCGGAACGCGCAAGTATGCCAGCGACGCACCGTCCGGCGACCACGTGATCGTCGAGTTTGCGACGCTCCAGGCGCCGTCGGTAAGCCGGCGTTCGTTCCCGGCGGTCGTCGTCAGCCACAAATGGCGTGGTTGCGGCAGCGCCGTGGCGAGATAATCGTTATCGCTTACTTGAAACGCGTCGCGGAACGCGTCTTGGCCGGCGCGTCGTGGTGCGGCGTTCCGCCGCACGAACGCTATCGACCGTCCGTCCGGGCGCCATGCAAACGCCTCGACGCCGGTCGTGCCCCACGTCAAACGCCTCTCGGAACCATCGGCGCGCACCAAGTACAACTGATCGGTATCGCCCGGGCCGCTCGCAACGACCGCAACGGTATGGCCGTCCGGCGACCATGACGGCGACGAAAACGAATCGTGATGTGGCGCCAGCCGCCGAAGCGACCCATTCGCGAGATCGTAGACCCACAGTTCGTCGCGATACGCGTTGCGTTCGAGGACCGGATATTCCGCGACGAACGCCACGTGCCGCGCGTCGTCCGAGATAGCCGCTTGCGAAACGTCGACGATGCGAGCCATATCGGCCGGCGAGAAGGTCGCGGCAGCGGCGCAGGCGCATGCGGCGCCGACGGCACCGAGCGATAAGGCGACGCTGCGCAGGACGATCACGTGCGGGGCCTAGATTTTCAGCTGCAACTGGAAATATAAGTTGATCGGCAGCGGATAGTTAAACGAGTTGTTATCGCCGTACGACGGAATGAACGGCTGCGAGAAGTACGGATTGAATGCCACGCCGTTGGCGGCGCGGTCGTTCGGGCTCGTACCGTTGTAATAGTTGCTGATGTAGAAGATGTTCGGCGAATACCCGCAAATCTGGGAACTTGGTGCGTATTGACGGCTCCACGTCGTGCTCGAGCCGCCGAAGCACTGGTTCACCAAGTTCGCGACGGTCAGGTTTCCGGACACGCGAGGGCTAAAGTCGTAGTGCAGTTGCAGGCCCATATTGAACTGCCACGGCTGCGTGAATTGGCCGAATGAGTCGAACGTCCCGGTCGTTGGGTTGGGGATGTAGAGCGAGCCCGACGGCGTCGCTGCCAGCCCGCATGAGGTGTAGTCGGCTGCGTGCGGGTTGACGCCGTGGATGCCGATGCTGCTTTGCGTCGCGGTACACGTACGCGGATCGTAACCCTGAACGTCGGAGGGCGAGCCGTAGGCGGCTCCTTGATTCAGGGTCAGCGCCGGGGTGATCGAGAAACGATCGTGTTTGTAGTTGAGCACGAATGCGAACACGTTGGGCGACGTGTATGGAAAGTCCAAGCCGGTCACGTACCAAGCGTTCGGATCTAGCAACGGCTGTGCGGGCATGTTGTAGTACGGGTTGAAGATCGCGTTGTTGTGACAGTTCGGTGCGGGCTGTCCGCTGCGATTATCGCGGTAACAGGGCGCGCCGCCGCCGGCTTTGGTGAGGGCGTTGTACTGCTGTATGTATTGATCGTACGGCGACACTGCATTGACGCCGATGCCTTGGAAGTTGTTCCATTTCTCCTTCGAGTTCAGATACGTGTAGGAGAAGATGCCGGACAGTCCGTTTTTCGAGAAGTCACCTTTCGCCAATTGGAATTCTAGGCCGTAGCTGATTTCGGTGCCGGCGTTGAGAGCCGGCGATGCCAGCAACGTGGGGATGAAAATATTCTCATCCAGCTGTTGGGTGGCGTAGCGATAGTACGGCGTTAGCTTTACCGAGGTATCGGTTCCGTGGAAATGGTGCTCGTATGAAAAATCGTAGTTGTCCGAAAACTGGGCTTGCGCGTCGTGGAACGGCGTGGTGAAGCCGTACGGCAAAAAGCCGAGGATCTCCGACGCGAGGTTCTCTTCCAAACTGTCGTACTGTACCTCGTAGTTTTGCGGCTCTTGCGCGTAGCGTCCGGCCGAGGCACGCAGCACGGTATCGGGATTGACGGTGTAGGTCAGGCCGATCCGCGGTTGCCAGTATGTTTGTACGTAGGTCGAAGGGTACTCGTTTGAAAGCAGCAGGTGGCCGTCTTTGCCGTCGGGGTGAACCGTCTGCACCGGCGTACCGCTGGATTTATCGATCGGGCATACGAAGCCGACGTACGGCTCGATAACCGAATCGAACTGCGGCGGTTCGGGTTTGAGAACCGGATCGAACGTCACCGGATTGTAGCAGAACTCGCGTTGCGCCGCCGCAAACCAAAAATTCTTGCCGGGCGTGTTGGTGTCATCGAGATTGAACTGATCGTCGGCATATTTGAGGGCCAGGCTAACGTTGAGCTTATCGTTGGGGCGCCATTCGTCCGACAGCGAGGCATCGGTAAACTGTGGTAGCACCTGGTTGAGTTCGCCCTGATTGCCGGTGTAGGTGAGCTGGAATAGCGCGCCGGCCTTACAAGCCGGAGAGCCGGCCGGAACGTTGCCGGTCGAGCAAGGGTTGCCCGTCCAGTTCGCCCTTCCGCTGGGCTGGCCGAAGGTACCCTGGGTAATCGGGGCGTTGCACGGCGCGACGTCGCCTTTCTGGAACGACTCCTTGCCGACGCTGCCGTTCTCGAATGCGAAGCATTCCGAACCGTTCGTGAAATTGCTGACCTGTTGGCTCGACGTGTTCAGATAGTTGTCGTTATTCAGACGCAACGTGGTCGACGTGATGTAGTTTACGTTAGCGCTCAGCAAGTTCGTCGCGTTGATCTGATCGCCGAAATCGGCTTGCACGCCGCGTGTGTGGCCGTCGACTTCGTAATCGTAGTTTTCGACGCCGTATCCGCTGCCGATCCCGCGCCGGCTAGCTCCGCTTCGATTGGTATCGGAATAGAACGAATAGCCGAAGACCCGTAAGTACGCGCTGCTCCCGAAGTTCTTCTGATATTGCAGCTTGATGATGCTGGCGGTGTCCCACCGCCCGTCGCGGTAATTGTTTGGCAACAGCGAGTAGGTTCCGCTAGGACAGGCGTTCGGAACGCCGGACACGTTGGCGCAACGGTCGGTCGGCGATCCAGGAAAGAGATACGCGATCGCCTGCGTCGTCGAGGGCGCGAGAAACTGCGTTCCGCCAGGATAGGTGTAATAATCCGGCCAGTGCGGCGGTTCTCGGAGGTCGCCTTGATTCACCAGCCCGGTCGTCAACGGCAAGCCGGCGTCGTCCACGCCGCTATAGAATTGGCGGTACTGTGCCGAGGACGTGTACAGAATTTGAACGTCGTCCCGGCCGGCGTCCTTGTGATGCGGGATGCCGAAGTGCATGTTCGCGACCAGCTCGCGGCCGGCGATATACGAGACCTCGCTATAATTCGAAGCGAACGCGGAAAAACAACCCGGATCGTTGGAGAGGAACTTTTTCGCCGGGTTGGTGTAGGTCGCGTTCGTATTACACGTCGGATACACCGCAGGATAGAAGTCGAGGTCGGTCGTGAGATTGCTCGGGCCCGCCCCATATGGGAACGAGCTCATCAGGTCGGCACCGTTGTATTGCGTCAGGTAACGGAAGTCTTGATCGTAGCCGCTCGCGCCGACGTAGTACGAAAAGAGACGATCGGGGGTAGCGCCCCCGGTTTCGAACGAGACATCGTGATAGAACGTCGGCGAACCCAGCGAACCCGAAGCGTTGGCATAGCCCGGGGACGTGCCCGTCTTCACGACTTGATTGATGAAGCCGGCTAGCCCGGTTGCGTTGGCACTCGCTCCGCCACCGCCCGCGTAAATCTGCAACTCTTGCTGGCCGAGCGTCGATGCCGAGTGGGCCGGATAGTTATCGAAAGATCGGTTGACCGGAACGCCGTCGTACTCGTAGCCGATCTGGTCGTAGTAACCGCCTCGAATGTAAACCGTTTGATTGACGCCCATTTGCCCGTTCGGAACGTAGGCGCCGGGCATCGCCGCGATGGCCGAGTAAACGTTATTCAAGCCGCCGCCTCCGCCGATCGGCGCGGCCGCTTTCGTAACCGCCGGATTCACCGAGTAGACGTCGGTGATCGTTCCAGGTCGAACTTCGCTTAGCGAGGAGCGGGCTTGGACCGTGGCGATCGTTTTAAGCGACCGGTTGAGCCGGAACGGCAGCGTCTGCGCCTGGTCCGCAAAAATGCTCAGCCCGCTGGCGGAGAACGGCTCGTATCCGTTCAGGTCGATCGTGATGACGTACGTGTCCGGGGCCAGCGAGAGAAACACGAACCGTCCGCCGGAATCGGTGTGCGTCGTGCCGAGCTGCGACGGACTGCTCACCCGCACCAGCGCACCCGCGACGGGCTGACCGGTCGAGCCCGAAACGACCGTTCCAGCTAAACTTCCGGTGGTTCCCGCGGTTACGGGGCCACAAACCATCCAAGATACGGCGATAAAAACGGCAATCCAACGGCGTGCCGCCTGCGCTCGAACGACCATCGTGCTCCTCCTCCGGTCTTTCCTAAACTATAGGAGCTTTCGACAGGAGGCACCATCCTGGAATCCCGCTATCGTTGTGGGATGGTGCCTACGCGTGCGGCCAGCGCGGCGCGCGAGCGTAAACCGAGACGCGTGAAAATGTTGGATAGGTGGTGTTCGACGGTGTGCTCGCTGATGTGCAATGCGGTCGCGATCGTCCGGTTGGTAGCGCCTTCGGCCACCAACTGCGCGATCTGCCCCTGGCGCGGGCTCAGACCTTCGCCCGCCGCGTTGCCGTCCGTAGGGAGGAGGCTTTGTAAGCGCTCGGCATCCCGAACGTTCCCCATCGAAACGTAGGCCGCATGTGCCGCGCGCACGTCGCCGGCAAACTCCAAAGAGCGCGCTCGCGCGAGTTTCCATCCAAATCGTTCGAAGTGTGCCGCGGCCAACGATGCGCAACGCTTGCTCCGCTCGGAACCGGCATCGCCGGCAGCCGTCAGCAGTAGACGGCAAGCGCGCAGGATGGCGGGCCGGGTCCAGTTTTGCTGCAGAGCTGCGGCCGCCCACGCGCGTTCGGGTTGTTCGCCCGCAGCGATGATGTGCAAGATCAACGAAGTGCAACGGTGCGGCGTCGCGATCGCACCGATGGCGTCGCACACGATCCCGCGAGCTTCCTCGGCGGCGCCCTGTGCCGAGCGCAAGCCCGCAAACGCGGCGCTCACCGCCGCGATACGTTGCGGCTCGCCGGAACGCCGCGCGATTTCAAGGCTTTCGTCGCGTGCGCACGCTTCCAGTAGGCGCCGATCGTTTAACGCGAGCGCTAGCGGGATTCCGACCGCTGCAGCTTTGGTTCGAAATGTTGCCGTCGTAACGCCGCTCTCGACGGCTTCCCAGGCCAGCTCGCGCGCCCGGCGCAGTTCGCCCGCGACGGTCAGCGTTTGCGCGTAGTTCAAGGCCGAATACGCGATCCGCCACTGCATGCTGGTTCGACGGGCCTCGGCCAAGGCCGACTCGTGCCGCTGTATCGCCTGCGCGATGTCGCCTAGTTCGGCGGCAACCAGCGCGCAGTTGTTCTCGATTTGCACGATTGCTTCGCTATCGCGACTTTCGCGCGCCAGACGGGATGCCGTCGAACAATCGTCGAGCGCCGCCGCGGTGCGCCCGTTGGCCGCATTGGCCTCGGCGCGCACTTCGAAGAAGCCGGCAGCGGCCGCGCAGCCGGTCCTTGGAAGAAGCGGTTCGGCTAAGAGCAGTTCGCGATGTGCGCGTGGGGCATCGCCAAGCGTGATCGCGAAGCGTGCCAGCGTCGCACGCGCCTCGAATAATCCGTCGTCGCCGCCCAAGGCGACGAGACGATCTACGGCTGACTGCGAAGCCGCAACGCTCTCCAACGTGCGGGCGTCGACCCAATGCTGGTCGGCCGTTCGCAGAAGCGCGCGGGCGGCAGCGACAGGCTCGTTCAGGGCTTCCCATTCGCTGCGGCCGCGTTCGAACCACGAAGCCGGTTCGTCGCCGCAGCCCTCGACGTAGAGCAACTCGCCTAAGCGCTCGAACGCGCGCGCTCGTTGCGGCCCCGC
>DASXXU010000002.1:0-2343 GCA_036502885.1 Candidatus Tumulicola sp. | reverse complement strand
GACGTATCGGTTGTCGCGAGCGGATTCGACAAATCGGCGATGGGCGGCGCGGCGTTGGAACACGAACAAAGGAAACTACACGCCAAACCAATCGAGAATAACGAAACTACTCGCACGCAGCCTCCTTGGATTCGGACGGTTTAAACGGATGTACGCTTAGTTTTGACTCTGAGACTTCGGAAGGTACGGCGGAACGATATCGATACCGACCGGCTGTCCGCCGACCATCAAGGTATCCGTGGGCGAACCGCCGGCGGGGAACGCGAACTCGTCGGCGCGGCCCGAAACGCTGTCGGCCGTATACAGCGATTTGCCGGTCGTGTCGAACGCAAAGGCTACCGGGTCGCGAACGTTATCGCTTTGCAGCAACGTCGCGGTGGTGGGCTTGCCCAGCGAATCACCGACCGGCGCGTCGTATGTAAAGATCGCTTTGGCCGAGGTGTCGAGCACCGAAAGCCGGCCGTCTGGACCTACGGCGATGGAGTTCGCCGAACGCAACGAATTGCCGATCGTCAATTGCGTCGAACCGACGTTTGTGCACTGCCCGGGCATTTCAGAAATTGCGACGTTTCCGGACGTGTCGTACCCGGTGAAATAGATGTTGCTATTCTTATCGAAAGCGATCGACGTTAAGCGCCCATAATTCGGGGGCGCGTATTCCAGGCACGGCTGGTCCGAACCGGCGGTAAATACGAAGACGTTTTGCGCGTCGATCGCCGCGACGGTGCCGTTGGGTGCGACCGCGACCGCGAGCGCTTGCCGTCCCGACATCACTAACTGGTCGCTCAGGCGATTGTAGGGTTGGGGATAGACCGTGACGCCGTTCAGCCCCGCGACGTACAGATTTCGCGAAGCGTCCACCGCTAAACCGCCGGGTAAAGGAACGAGGGGGATTTCCCCCCAGAGATCGTGATGCGAAAGGTCGTAGATGCGAACTTCTTGGAGAAGCGCGTCGGAAACGAACAATAAGCTGCCGTGCGGTGACATCGCGGCGACTGCTTGGGTTGCAGTAGAATTCAACGGTGCGACGGTCGCGATCGAACCGTTGGAACAGGCACAAAGCATCGCATATGCGGCGGTAATCGTAAGAAAACGTGCTAAGCGCAATTCGAGCGCTCCTTGAGCGGAAGCCGACGGTTGCTAAAACCCTATCTTAGCGGAAATAGTCGACCGTCCGCAACGTTTTTGCTAAGCCATTAACCAAGGCAACGGTTACGGTACAAACGCTGGCGCAACTGCTACGCCGCTTGGCTTGCCGTTAATCGAATACGTAATGGCCGGGTGGCCGCCACTACGGAACGGAAATTGGTCGACGAACCCGGATCCATGGTCCGCGGTGAAGAGCACCTTTCCTTCGTTCGCAAACACGAACGCAACCGGATTCTTCACGGACTCACCGTTCAACGGGGTGACGAAGATCGGATTGCCGAGTGCTCTTACCTTCAGCCGCCCGTATGTATACACAGCCCGCGCCGCCGGATCCAGAATCGAGAGTCGTTCGTCGCGCCCGACCGCTAAAATGCCGGGCGAAAGAAACTCGTTTCCGGTTTTTAACATCCGCAAGAATGGGGTGCCGCAATCGATATGTGCGACCGAGATCAGCACGTTGCCTGATGCATCGAGTCCATCGAAGTACAGGTTATCGGCGCTGTCGAATGCGGCGTAAGACAACTCGCTATAGCCCGGAGGATCGTAGTGGAAGCACGGCTCTTGACCGCCCTTCCCGAAAACGATCAATTCGTCGGAAACGATAACGACGACCTCGCCGGATAGCGGGGAAGTAGCTACGCCGTTTGAATATTGCCCTACCTCGAGTCGGGACGACGCGCTTTTGTATGGTGGCGCGTATACGTTAACGTAATCTTCCGAGCCATTTGCCACGTACAGGTCGCCCGACCCGTCGATCGCTAACCCTTGCGGCCGGCCCGGGGTCGTAATCGTTCGATACACGCTCTTGCTGGCGTGCTTATAGATTTCGACTTTCCCTTTGATGGAGTTGGAAACGAAGAGAAAGTCGTCGCCGGTTTTCGATGTGCTCGTGGCTTGCGACGATTGCGATGGCGGCGTTATCGAGCCGCTCGAACATCCGGCCAGAAACGCCAATGCGGCGAAAACGCCAAGGGTTGTAGCGATACGCAAGGCGAGACCCTCTCGGGGAGCGACGAGTGCTGTCTAAGCCGTAACGATTTCCGCCGCGCGTTTATCCCCGGCCTCGAGGGCTTGATACGTTCTGCTGGTCAGCGGGTGATCGAGCACGGTCGCGATATAGCGAGAAGCCGTACGAACCTTATCGATGTCGACGTCCGTCTTCACGCCCATCGCGTTCAAAAGATAGAGTACGTC
>DASXXU010000001.1:0-12147 GCA_036502885.1 Candidatus Tumulicola sp. | reverse complement strand
AGCGACTGCGTCGGACTTCCGGATCGCTCGAACGATCTTTTCGAGCAATCGGCCGGCCGACGGGCCGGGCGCGCGCGCGCGTTCTCCGACCAACTCCGCCAACGACTCGGTCGACAGTCCGGCCAGCGAGCGAATCGGGTGACCGAGCGTTGTGGCCAGCGCGGCAAGTCGAAGCCGCTCGACATCGCCTTCGGAATATCGTCGAGCACCGCCACCGTCGCGCGACGGGGCGACGATCGAGTAGCGGCGTTCCCAAACGCGGATGACGTCCGCCGACAGCTGCGTGAGCCGGCTGACGGCCGCCACCGAATAATTCATACGACCAGTGTACGTCCGCGCCACGTAAGTCGCCCGCTCGCTCCGAGAAATGCGGCGCGAATCGCACCTAGGGCGGCTACGGCATGCGACACAAACGCAAGTACGACGCACGCGAGCGGCTCCCGCATATGACGCGCTTGCAGAGCGCGTGCGGCGACGACCGCGCTCAACGCGACCGCCGCCGGCATCGGTGATTTTCGCAGACCGAAGATCGCGCACGCCGGCGCGCATTGCCACAATGCGTACGCGACGCACGCAATCGCCCCGCCCGCACCGTACAACGAGCGGCCCAGACCGTCCAGCGCCCCGCGCGCGGAACCATATCCATCCACGACCGCTACATCGGCCGCCGATGCCAGCGCGACGCGAAACCCCGCCGAACGCAATCGCCGCGCGAGTTCGACGTCTTCGACCACGGCCGCTCCGTCGTGTCCTCCGCAATCAAAATACGCTCGCCGCTCGACTAGAAAGGCTTGACCGTTGCCGGCCGTGCAACGCGGGTCGTCCGGGCGCCACATCGGGAGCACCTGTAATAACAGTTCCGGCACCAACGGTGCGAACAGCACGTCCGATAGGCCGCGCACGCGAACGCGCGGCCACGCCGACACCGCGTTGGCGTGAAAGGTCCGCGCGCATTGCTGTAGCGCGCCGGCCGCACCATCTTCGAAAACGACGTCGGCATCGGTGAACAGCAAATATGGGATATCGCAATCGCCGGCGCGAGCCGCGGCCGCGCTCAACGCAGCGCGTTTCGAACCTCCGCTCCCGGCCGGTAACGTAGCGATCCAAACGCGCGGATTTTCGGACTGCAATCGTTCCAGGATTTGCAACGTTCCGTCAATGGAACGGTCGTCGCACACCGCGACGGCCTCGACTTCCGGTTGCGCCAGCAGCGCCTCGATGCAACGAACGACCGTGGGCGCTTCGTCGCGCACCGCGAGACACGCGACGATCGACCGCGGGCGCCCGCGAGCTGGGCGAAGTTTGCTGAAGCGGCGCAAATTGACGCACTGGACCGCTAAGCCGGCGACGGCCAGCGCCGCCGCGGCGATGGTTAGTGCGCGCGCGATCTTCACCGCGCGAACCGCCCGCCCGCGAGCGCGCCGAGTGCTGCGGTAGCGCCGTCCGGCCCTTGCGCCGGAGAAAACAACGAGCTACGCCCATCGAATATCGTCCCCGCCGCGATCTGCGAATCGATGTGTGACAAGCGTTCGCGCAACGTTGCCAACGCCCGGGCGTTCAGGCCCGCGTCACGCGCGCTCAGAGGTGGCGCGATGTCGACGAACGCATCCGGACGCTGCGATTCCAAGAACGCCAAGCGCAAGGCTACGACCACCACGGGTTTTTGCGCACGTCGCGCTACGTGCACGTACCCGGGATGCAATCGTTGGGGACGGCTCGATTCCAGACGCCCCTGCGGATAGATCCACACGCCGCCTCCGCCGGCGGCACGATCGGCTGCGTACGCGACCGATCGCGCGCTGTCGCGCGGCGAACCGGCGTCGATCGAAAATGCTCCGGCATAGCGAAAGAACCAATATCGTCGCAGTTGCGTTTCGTCCATCATCAAGAAAAACGGAACGTCCCGAGCGGCGGTTCGTTGCAGTGCGTATGGGACCAAGCCATCCCACCACGACGAGTGATTCGAAATCGCGACGAAACCATCCGAAGGGAACGACCCAGCGTCGTTTACCCACACACCTCGAAACGATCGGCGCAACAGCCACCGTACGTATCGTCCAAAGCCCGAGTCAAAACCGCGCAGCGGTTGGGCACCGATCATGCCAGCGCTCCGGCTAGCCGAGTCGCGGCCATTCGGCCCGAGAGCATCACCATTGGAACGCCGGATCCCGGATGCGTACCGCTGCCGGCGAACACGACGTTGTCGTAGCGCGCGTGCCGGATCGGCGGACGAAAGGCTCCCATTTGATCGAGCGTGTGATCCGGTCCGAACGCCGCACCGTGCGTTAGCCGGAGATCGGATCGAAACTCGCGCGGTCCACGCGCGCGAACCAAGGCGATCTCCGGCCGGATCGGGCCGGCGTGTCGTTCGAGGCGCGATATCACTTTATCGAAGAGTGCGGTTTCTTCGAACGCCGGCAACGCTCGCGTGTTGGGCACGGGTGCCAGCAGTAGCAACGCGCTGTGACCCGGCGGAGCGATGGACGCGTCATCGACCGCTGCGTTGCACGCGTAAACCAGCGGCTCGTTCGGAATGCAGGCGCTATCCAGCCGCTCGTATTCACGCCATGGATCGGACGGAAGCATGACGCTGTGGTGCGGCAGCTCGAGCCGTTTGCGCAAACCGACATACCACACCATTGCCGAATGTCCGTATCGAGGACTGCGTGCCGGTCGTTTCCGCGCAAACAGGGTGGTCATCGCCGTCTCGCGATCGGCCGTGACGACGACGCCGTCGACATCGATCCTCGCATCCGGACAGATCAGGGTTCGCGCCCGGCCGCCGCTGACGCGTATCTCTTCGACCTCGCGACCAAACGAAAACCGCACGCCGGCAGCCTCGCAGCGGCTCACCAACGCATCGACGACGGCCGCCGTTCCGCCCGGGCAATACCAAATACCACCCACAACTTCTTCGACGGCCAGCATAGAGTAGAGCGCCGGCGCACGGCGCGGCGATGTCCCCAAGTACAACGGCTGAAACGTCAGCGCGTCGACCACGCGCGGAGATGCGAACGATCGCCGCACGAAGGCTCGTAACCGGCCGGCGGCCCATGGTGAAAACCGTCCGGGTGCCAGCAGCGTGCGCACGAAGGATCCGACCGTATGATCGACGTCCAGAATGTTGGCACGCGAGCGCAGGTACAAATCGTGTACGCGGGCGAGATATCGTACCGCCTCCGCGTTGCGCAGCGTTCCTTCGAAGCGTGTGGTCTGTTCGAGAAACTCGGCCAGATTCGACGACATATCGAAATGCTCGCCGTCCGGCCAAAACACGCGGTATCCGGGGCTCAACCGGCGTAGCTCGAGGCGCTCGAAGGCGTCGTTTCCGAGGGTGGTTCGCAGCACGTCGGTCATCACGAGCAGCGTGGGGCCCGCGTCGAAACGATATCCCTCAAACTCGAGGCGCTGCGCGCGTCCGCCCGCAGATGGTAGCGCGTCGATGACGGTGGCGCGCACGCCGCGCCGTGCAAGTTCCAGCGCCGCCGACAATCCCGCAAATCCCGCCCCGATGACGGCGACGGATTTCACGGCGTCGCCCCGAACGCGCGCTCGATGGCGTTGCTGATAACGCTCCACGTCGCGTCGGCCGTTCTCTGGCTCGGGAACTTTGCGGTAACCGGCGTGTGGGCGCTACGCGCATTCATGTCTCGCGACCGCACGTTGGCGGCCTTTGCGGCGCGCGAAATTCTCTTTACCGACGCAACGTTTACGCTGATCTTCGGCAGCGCGGTCGTCGTTACGGGGCTCGTGCTCGCACAGCGGCTGCATATCGACGTCGCTACGACGCGTTGGATCCGCGAGGCACTGATAGCGGTGATTGCGTGCGGCGTGGTCTGGGCGATCGTCCTCGTTCCGATCGAACTGCGTCTCTTCGTTCGCACCAAGCAAGGATTGCCTGCGGGACGGCTATTCGCTGCCTGGAACGTTATCGGTTGGAGCGTTACGGCCGTGCTGTTTGCGGTCATCTACTTGATGATCGCTAAACCGGTGTAAGCGCTCACGAAACATTTCGCCGCTAAGCCCCATTTGGCAACGTGACCGACGTACGCCCGTCCCGCCGGTTCGAATCCACGCCGTTCCAACCGCGTTAAGATTCCCTCGTAAAACGTCGCGGCCATTAACAACGCCGCCCGCGAGCCGTCGTTCGGCACCCGTTTCGCAACCGTTCTGCCGCTTTCGTAGTACGCTCTCGCGCGCGCCGCAACGAGACGCATGACGTCCTCGGAAGCGACGCCGGCGAACTCGCGGAAGGGAAGATAATTGCGGCCGAGACGCCGGTCTTCATCGACGTCTCGCAGTACGTTGGTCAGCTGCATGGCAACGCCCAATCGCTCGCCGAGCGCGATCGCATCCGCATCGGCTGCGCCCAAGACCGGCATCACGCTTCGGCCGACCGTGCCGGCGACCGCGCGCGCGTAGCGCTCCAAATCGGCCATTCGCTCGAAGTTCACGCCATGGAGATCGCTCTCACAACCATCGATGAGTTCCAGCAGAGGCTGGGTGTCCAACTCGTATCGTTCGAACGCGCTCGAGAGTGCCGGAAACCACGGCTCGAAACAACCTGCGGACGAACGCGCCAGCGACCCAACCGCGTCGCGAAACCGTTGCAAACGTGCACGTCGATCTTCGTTGGAAACGTTCCCTTCGTCCACGGCGTCATCGACGCAACGAAAGAATGCATACAGCGCCTCGATCCCGCGACGTTTCTGGAGCGGCAAGATCCGCGTGGCGAAATAGAAACTGCGCGCGTGTCGCCGCATCACGCGGCGGCAGTGCACGGCAGATGACGCGTCGCTCATGCCGGAATCTCCTCGCAAATCCGTTCGACGGTCTGCATCGCGCTCAACGTTACCAACGGTAGGCCGGTCGCCGGCCGGGTGCTCGCGCCGGCAAAAAACACGTTGCCGATGCGCCGGTGCCGAGTATCCGGACGCATCGGCCCGATTTGCATTAGGTCGTGCGACAACCCGAACGCGGATCCGCGCGAGCAGTGCAAATCGTCCAGAAAATGCTGCGGCGTCCGCACCTCCATCCAGCGAATGCGTTCGCGCAATGCTGGAAAACGGCGGCGTTCGATCGTTTGCAAAACCCGTTCGCCGAGTTCGCCCGCTCGCGCGGTCCAATCCGTGGTACCGTCGAGGTTTGCCACCGGAACGAGAACGTACAGCGACTCCTTTCCGAGCGGCGCCATCGTAGCGTCGGTCGTGGCCGGTGAAGCGAGGTAGATCGCCGGCTCGCGCGGGAATGCGCCGCGCGTGAAAATATCGTCGCACGTCGCGCGCAGATCGGCCGGCATAAGAAACTCGTGGTGGACGGCATCGGGGTAGGCGCGATCCAGCGCGGCATACAGGAGCAACGCCGAGGGTGTGTGGCGCATTCGCGTCGAGCGATGATCGGGTTCGCCAAGCAAGGCCGCATACGCGTACGGAAGGTCGGCGGTGAGCAGCGCAACGTCGCATGCGACCGTTTCATCACCGACAATTACCGCACGCGCGCGGCCGTCGACCGCGCGAACGCTGGTCGCCGGATTCTCATAGCGGATCGTGGCACCGCATCGCAGTGCTAACCTTTCCAGCGCGCGCACCAGCGCATAGATGCCGCCACGTGGAAAGAACACGCCCTCGCCCATTTCCGTAAAAAACAACAGCCGGTACAGCTCGGGAGACGCATACGGCGACATGCCGAGGTACATCGTTTGGAAAGAGAGTGCCGCCGCCACGGTCGACGAGCGAAATGCGCGTGCGGCGGTGTGGCGTAACGACCGAAAAGCGCCCGCTCCAAAAAGTGCGCGAATACCGAGGGGCGTTAGCACGTCGCGGAATCCGCGTAGCCGCTTACCCACGAGATGGCGGCGCGAAAGATCGTACGCTCTCGCACAGCCCGCCAAATAATCCAGTAGACCGGCCGAACTTCCCGGCTCGAACCGTTCCAGTGCGTCGATCGTCTCCGGCAGCGACGGTCCGATCGTCAACGTCCGTTCGTCGGCAAACTGCAAACGGTAATTCGGCGATAGCCGCCGCATCGGCACCTCGACGTCAAAATCGGCGCCGCAGGCCGCAAATGCGGCGCGAAAAACGTCCGGCATGAACAGCAGCGTCGGCCCCAGATCGAAGCAAAATCCGTCGCGTTCCAACCGTCCGGCGCGGCCGCCGGGAGCGCTGGCGCTCTCTACGACCGTCGTCTCGTAGCCGGATCGCGCAAGGAGAGCGGCCGCAACCAGGCCCGCGACGCCGGCGCCGACGACCACTGCCTTTCGGGTGCTCACCCTATGCGGAACTTCGAGTGCGGGCATCCATCCAACCCATTTTGTCCAAGTTTTGTCCAATGCAAACCGTTATTTTTGGGTAGGACGGCCACATGTTGATAGGGGTGACCGGATCGAGCGGCTTCGTCGGGAGCGCCGTCCGGCGAGGAGCGGCTCGGCGCGGTTGGGGAATTCGCGCGCTTTCGCGCGATCCGCAGGCGGCGGATTTAGCGGGCTTGGATGCGATCGTTCATCTAGGCGGGGAGCCGATCGACGGCCGTTGGACCCCCGAGAAGAAACGGCTCATCGCCGAATCGCGAATCGACGGCACGCGCCGTTTGGTCGAAGCGCTCGGGCGAGCCGCGCAGGCTCCCCGCGTACTCGTTTCGGCTTCCGCGGTCGGCTACTACGGCGATCGTGATCTGGAGCCCCTCGATGAAAAATCGGCGTGCGGTTTGGGTTTTCTTGCGGACGTCTGTCGCGACTGGGAGGACGCTGCGCTACGCGCGAGCCTTCACGGCGTGCGCGCCGTTGTTCTGCGAACCGGTATCGTTCTTGGCGACGGGGGCGCGTTGCCGAAGATAGCTGAACCATTTCGGTTCGGCGCGGGCGGCCCGATTGGAAACGGACGACAGTTCGTACCGTGGATTCACATCGACGATCTCGCTGAAATGTATCTGACCGCCGTTGCGAACCGGTGGAACGTAGCGTACAATGCGGTCGCACCCGACTACGCGACGTCGGCAAGGCTGGCTCAGGCAATCGGCGCATCCCTGAGACGACCTGCCTTCGCATTCGCGCCGGCACTCGCGTTACGACTCGCTCTTGGCGAATTCGCAACCACGCTGCTCGCGAGTCAACTGGTACTCCCCAAGCGCGCGCAAGATGCGGGGTTCGTTTGGCAGCACCCGCGCTTGGAAACGGCCGTGCAATCGATTCTCGCACCGTCGCGGCCGTCGACGCTGGTTCGGACGCTGCTGCGCGAACAACTCGTCGCCGCGCCGCTCGACGAGGTCTTCGAGTTCTTTGCGCGCGCGCGCAACCTGGAATCGATTACCCCACCGTCGTTGCGCTTTGCGCTTCGGACGCCGGATGTCGAAACCGGCACGGAAGCCGGGACACGAATCGGATATCGACTTCGTTTGCATGGCGTGCCATTCGGCTGGGAGACGCTGATCGCGCGCTGGCAGCCGCCGAACGCGTTTATCGACGTGCAGTTGCGCGGTCCATACACGTTGTGGGAACACCGGCATACGTTCGAATCCCGCGGCGCGGCGACGCTGATGCGCGACCACGTCGATTACGTATTGCCGTTCCATCCGCTATCGGCGCTGGTGCAGCGATTCGTGCGGCGCGATGTCGAAACGATTTTCGACTTCCGCGCTGGCACCGTCCGGGAGCGTTTCGGAACGGTCTAGCGAATCAGCGGGCGTGACCGCCGTACTCGAAGACGTCGCGGCGATCGTCGTCGGCGGATATCTCGGGGCCGGCAAGACGACGCTGGTCAACCACCTGCTGGCTACCGCCGGCGAGCGACGCGTCGGCGTCATCGTGAACGATTTCGGACGGCTGAACATCGACGCTTCGCTGCTCCTTTCCAATCAGACCGTCGAGCTCGCAAACGGCTGCGTGTGCTGCACGTTGGCGGACGGATTGCCGTCGGCGTTCGAACGCTTACTTTCCTACCGTCCCGCGCTCGATACGATCGTCATCGAAGCGAGCGGGGTAGCCGATCCGCGCAAGATCGCCGCGTATGCACGGCTTGCCGGCCTGCGCGACGCGCGCATCGTGGTGGTTGTCGACGCCTCCGCGATCCGTCGTTTGCAACACGATCGCTTCGTCGCGGGCGAGATCGACCGGCAGATTCGCTCCGCCGGACTGCTCGTGCTCAACAAACGCGACTTGGTCGACGACGCGACCGATGCCGATATCCGAAGCCGCTTAAACGAGTTGGCGCCGCATGCCCAAATCGTCGAAAGCCTGTTCGGCAACGTCGAGTGGTCCGATCTGGCCGCGCAAGGACCGGCAGTTGCAGCACCGCCGCAGGACGACGACGCCGTCCAACACGATGGAGCGTACGAGTCGTGGTCGATCGTCGTCGAGCAACCGCTGGAACGAGCCAACCTCGACGGCTTTGCTGCCGCGCTCGCACCGCATGCATTACGCGCTAAAGGCATCGTAGCGATACGAGACGATCCCGAGCGCCGACACGTGTGGCAATGGACCCCGCAGGCTACTTCGCTCGAAGCACGAGGCGAGTGGGGGAACGAGCCCGCGCAATCGAGTATCGTCGTGGTCGGCTTGGGAGCGTTCGGGCTCTCAACGGTTTGTGCTGACCTCGCTCGTATGCATTTGCTGGGAGATCCGTCATGAGCGCGACCACGATTTTTAAAGCTCGTACGATACACACGATGAATCCGTCGCGTCCGCGCGGCGAAGCGGTCGCCGTTCGCGACGGACGCGTGTTGGGCGTCGGAACGCTCGACGAACTTCTCGAGTGGGGGCCGGCCACGATCGACGATCGGTTCCGCGATCTCGTCTTACTTCCGGGCTTCGTGGAAGCGCATTCGCATAGCGCCGAGGGTGCCCTCTGGGGCTTCTCCTACGTCGGCTATTTCGATCGCAACGACCCTTCGGGAACGACGTGGAAAGCTACGCGCAGCATCGACGATCTGGTCGACCGTTTGCGCGAAGCCGACGCGCGATTGAGCGATCCGTCAAAACCGTTGATCGCCTGGGGATTCGACCCGATCTACTTCACTGGGCCGCGGCTAAGTGCGGCCGATCTCGATCGCGTTTCCAGCACGCGTCAGATTTTCGTACTGCACGCCAGCCTGCACATCGGTACGGTCAATTCCGCGTTGATGAAGGCGTACGGCATCGACCGTTCGACCGACATCGAAGGCGTCATCAAGGGCGTCGACGGCAACCCCAGCGGAGAACTGCAAGAACTCCAAGGCATGGGCATCGCCAAACAAATCGTTGGCATCTTGATGCAGCGCTTTACCAGCCCGGACGCGATTCGCGACCTCGCTCGCTGCGCGCGCAACGCCGGCGTGACGACGTTCACCGAACTCGGGACGCTGCCGCTCGGTGATGCGGCCTTGGTCTCGATGGTCGAAAAAGTGGTGAACGACCCTGCGTTTCCCGGCCGGTTCGCGCCGTTTGGGAATCCGCTGATCGGGCTTCCGGCCGATCCGGCGGCCGCGGCGCAAGTCCTCGTCGATCTGCGCGAGCGCAACACGGATAAACTCTACTTCGGTAACGTCAAGCTCGTGCTCGACGGCTCGATCCAAGGTTTCTCCGCGAAGTTGCGTTGGCCCGGCTACTTTCATGGTCCCGATCAAGGCGCGTGGAATATGCCGCCCGCCCAAGTTCCCGAGGTCGCGCTCGCATTTCACAGCCGCGGCCTGCTGATTCACGCGCACTGCAACGGCGATCTAACGACCGAGTTGTTTATCGATACGGTGGAACGCATTCTCGAGCAGCATCCGCGCTGGGATCATCGCCATACGGTGCAACATTGCCAGCTCACCACCAACGCGATGTACCGGCGCATGAAGGCGCTCGGAATGTGTGCCAACATCTTCACCAACCACATCTACTATTGGGGCGATCAGCATCGCGACATCACGGTCGGCCCGGACCGCGCGGCCATGATGAACTCCCCGGCGATGGCACGGCGCGCCGGCGTGCCGTTCGCACTGCATTGCGATGCCAGCGTCACACCGCTGGGCGGCTTGCACCTTGCGTGGACGGCGGCAACTCGTTTGACGGCTTCGGGCCGCGTCCTCAACGAGTTAGACAGAATTCCGGTCGGTGACGCGCTCGACGCCGTCACCATCGGACCCGCCTACCAACTGAAACTCGACGCGGAAGTGGGCAGCATCGAGGTCGGAAAGTTTGCCGATTTTGTGGTGCTAGAAGACGATCCGTTCGCGGTCGATCCGGTCGAACTCAAGAACGTCGGCGTGTGGGGAACCGTTGTCGGGGGCGTTCCGTTTCAGGCCGAGGGAGGCTGACCTGCGCTCGTTTCGGTTAGCAACGGCTTCGTACGCCAATCGAAACGAATCGCCAACAATCGAAACGCCGTCGTTATCGCGATTGCGATCCATGCGGCGGTCTCCGCGCCCATCGCGGTCAACCCGGTAAGACCGCAAAATACGAGCGCACCGACCAACGCGACCACCGCCAGCAGCTGTCCCGGCAACATCCAGATATCGTTAACGAGCACGTCGCGCAACAGCCCGCCGCCGCAGCCGTTCACGACGCCGATGAAAATCGCGGCCGGATAACTCAGGCCGGCGGCCAGCGACATCTGGGCGCCGACGCACGTGTATGCGCCCAAACCCACGGCATCGACGACGGCGGTCATGGCGGTAAAACGCGACGACGGGCGCCTTCCGCCCGCGCGTACCGCAATCGCTGCGCCAACGATGGCGCCCACCACAACCGTCAATAGATATGAAGGCTCGCGTACGGCTTCGGGCGGTCCGTGTTGTAAAAAAATGCCGTCGCGCAACAGACCGCCGCCCAGCGCCGAAACGAACGCCATCACGAAAACCCCGGTAACGTCGTAACCCTTACGCACGCCCAAACCGGCACCGGTCATCGCCCAAATGAATGTTGCGCCGATATCGAAAAACACCGGCAGCGCGAACTGATGCGGCGTCACCGCCCGGAGAGTTTCCACTTCAACACGCGCGTTACGTTGACCGCGATCGAGTTTACCGCGGTCAATACGATGAGCGACCTCGCGACGCGCTCCAAACTTGGGTCGCCCCAGCGAAAGACGTGTTGATACTCGTTGTACATCAATGCGATCAGAAAAACGCTCCCGCTCACCAACGTCGGTCGCAAGATCAACGTGCCGGGCTTTTCACCCGAACGCACGCCGAATGCCAAACCGCGTGCGACGCCCAAAATCAAACCGGCGATGCCGGCGACGATTATCCAGTCGATCGTTTGTTCGTCGAGGGCTCGATTCGTCAGCAGTGCACGCAGCGCCAACAACGAGTACACCGCCGGCCAAACCCAAACCGTCCCCAACGATTGCACGCGTTCGCGTCGCTGGATGAGATATGCCAGAACGATCGTGAGCGCAGCCAGCGCGACGAAGACGGTCGTGCGGATCCAATCCACGGCCATGCATGCTTGCTTCAAGGGGCAGCACGGTCGCTACCTGCGACGCGTTTGAGGGGTTTGCGCCGCGCCGTCGTACGTCGTCGCATGCGCGCTCGGATTCACCCGGTGCGGCTCGCAAGCATCGCTCTGGTAGCAACGCTGGCCGCCTGCAGCAATCAAGTCGCACTTCCGTCAAGTTCTACGGCGTCGGTTCGGGCGTTGCAGGCCAACGTGCGCCCTCGCGCGACCGGCAAAATTCAGCACGTCATCATCGTCATTCAAGAGAACCGCAGCGTCGACAACCTCTTTCAAGGTTTGCCCGGCGCGGACACGCGCTCGTACGGATTCACGACGTCGGGCGAAAAAGTGATGTTGCGCCCGATCGGTTTGGCCGCGCCGTGGGACATCGATCACAGCTCCACCTCGTTCTTCCAAGCCTGCAATGGAGCCGGCTCGTATCCGGGCACGCGCTGCCGCATGAACGGGTTCGATCACGAATCGCTGGAGTGCGGCGGTCTCGGCGGTGGACCGTGTCCGAAGGATCATCCGCAGTATGGGTACGTGCCACGGAAGGAAGCGCAGCCGTATTTCGACATGGCGGCGCAGTGGGCGTTCGGCGACCGTATGTTCACCTCGCACTTCGATGCGAGCAGCTTCGTTTCGCATCAATACATCATCGCGGGCCAGGCCCAGTCTTCGGTCGATTATCCGACCGGCTTATGGGGTTGCGACGGCGGGAAGACCGACACGGTCGGTACCGTCAACTTGCAGCGAGA